>NZ_JANMET010000012.1:0-15565 GCF_031377265.1 Tabrizicola sp.
CAGGATCACCCCGACGCCGCCGAACTTCACCGCCGCGCCAAGGGCATCGACGAAACCGTGTCGCTGGCCACCGTCTACCGCACCCTCTCGGTGCTGGAACGCGAAGGCGTGGTGCAGCGCCATTCCTTTGAATCCGGCGGCGCCCGCTTTGAAGTGAACGACACCTCCCACCACGACCACATCGTCGATCTGGATACCGGCCGGATCACCGAGTTCTATTCTGAAAAGATCGAACAGCTGCAACGCGAGATCGCCGCCGAGATGGGCTACGAAATCGTCCATCACCGCCTGGAACTTTACTGCCGCAAAAAACGCTGATCGTCTCAGCCGGCCTGAAAGGTTCCGTAGCGGCCCTTGGAGAACACCAGCGGTTCCCCCGGCATCGTTGTCACCCGCAGCACACGGCCCAGAATAATCTCGTGATCCCCGCCATCATAAGCAGCATGCCGGGCACAATCGAACCGTGCCAGAGCACCAGTGAGCGCCGGAAGCCCCTCGGGCGTCGCGGTCCAATCCAGCCCGTCAAAGCCAGACCCACCCCGCGCAAACCTATACAGCCAATCCCCCTGATCCTGCCGCAAGACGTGGATTGCAAAAGCTTCAGCCCCGGAAAATGCGGCAAAACGGGAAGATGATCGGGCAGGGGACCAAAGCACCAGCGGTGGGTCCAGCGACACCGAAGAAAAGCTGTTGGCGGTAAAGCCCATCGGCCCCTCAGGCCCTTGCACTGTGACGATCGTTACCCCGGTCGCCCAGGCGCCAAATGCCTCTCGCAGGGCGCGCGCCTCGGTCCCGGCGAGAGAGGGCGTGGTCCCTGAGCCTGTCAATCCGTCCGGCATTCGCTGTCCTGTGATTACAAGCGTCGCAGATAAACCAATATCGGGGGGATTCAACCTTTGATGCCGCTACAAAATCTTGAGATCGGCATCTTGGGTAGAAAGCCTTGCGGGGTCGCGGGCCGGGACATCAGCAATCAGCAAGGCAGCGTGATCGCCCGCTTGCGCCAGAACCTCGCCATGTGGTCCGGCAATGAGGGTGCCGCCGACATAGCTCAGATCACCTTCCACGCCGCAGTAGTTGGCATAGGCAATGGTTACGCCGTAGTTCGCGGCCATCGCCGGCACGGTGTGGCGGACGACATGGGTGAAGGGCAGCATGTTCGCGGTCGGCACCAGGATCACGGTCACGCCCAGGGCCGCAAGTGCTGCGACATGGGGCGCAAATTCAATATCATAGCAGATCAGCAAAGCTGCCTTGTGAGGCCCAAGCTGGAAGATCCGATAGGCTGAACCCGCAGCGTAAATCGACTTCTCGCGTCCACCGTAAAGCTGGATCTTGCGGTAGAGCGCAAGCGGTTCACCGGATTTCCCAAGGGCGATGGCGGCGTTGTAGACCGTGGGCCCGTCACGTTCGGCAAAGCCAAGCGTCAATCCGCAGCCTGCCTCACGGCACAGCGTGGCAAGCTCGGCTATCCATGGGCCAGTGGCCCCCTGCGCCTGATCGGAGATATCGGGCTGGTTGTAGCCAGGCAGCCAGACTTCGGGTGCAACAAGCATCTCAGCCTGCATCGCTGCGGCAGCCATGAGAGCGGAGCGTAGACTGGCAATTCCGGCGGCGGCGTCGCCAGCGGGGGACTGGCCTTGCCAGACCGCCAGACGCAAAGGGCTGATTGCAGGATCAGACATCTTTCATCACCCTCAAGGCATCATAAATCGCGGCGTGGGTGTTGCGCGCCTCTACTGCATCACCGATCCGATAAAGCGCAAAGCCGGGAGGGCCGTCGCCGCTTGGCTGTGGCCGCCCTTCGATCAGCGCATCATAGTCTACGGCGCCAAGATTGGCAGACAAGGGTTTGAGATCAAAGTAGATTTCCGCAAGTGGCTGGGTGCCGTGGTTGACCACGACCTGATCATAGACCGCTTGTTTGGCCAGCTTCATGTAATCCGACCCGATCGTCGCGCGCAGCTGGTTGCCTGCGCGCTCTACCGACCGAAGCCGATAGGTCACCGTAAAGGTCACGTCCTTGTCCTGCAGCGCGCGCATGTAGGGCACCAGGTTCATCGCCATCACATCTGGCGCGAAGGTGCGGTCCGGGGTCATCACTTCAACCCGCGCGCCGCTTTCGGCCAACAATTGCGCGGCCTGCAATGCGGTGTGGTCGCCCGCGTCATCATAAAGCAGGACATTGGCACCGGGCTTTACGTCGCCAGATAAGATGTCCCAGGCGGACACAACCAGATCATTGCCCGCCTCAAGGATAGCGGTCGTTGGCCGACCACCTGTCGCGATTACGACCACATCCGGATTTAGAGACGTTATATCAAGTGCTTCCGCCCATGTGTTGAAGTGAAACTGAACGCCCCTGGCGGCGCATTGCGCCATTCGCCAGTCGATGATTCCGATCATTTCGCGCCGTCGCGGCGTCTTGGCGGTCAGCAGAATCTGGCCACCGGGTTGGGCGGCGGCCTCGAACACGATCACCCGATGGCCGCGCTCTGCCGCGACGCGCGCGGCCTCAAGTCCTGCGGGACCGGCACCAACGATCACCACCGTCTTGGCAACCGCTGCCCGCGCGATGGTATGCGGCATCACCTCTTCGCGCCCGGTTGCGGGGTTGTGGATGCACAATGCCATCCCGCCCTGATAGATGCGATCCAGACAATAAGTTGCGCCAACGCAGGGACGAATGTCCTGTTCGCGTCCTTCGATGATCTTGCGCACGATATGGGGGTCAGCCATGTGGGCCCGCGTCATGCCGACCATATCTAATTGGCCCGAGGCCACCGCATAGCGCGCGGTCGCCACGTCGGGAATGCGGGCGGCGTGAAAGGTGGGCAAGCCAACTTCGGCCCGCACACGACCGGCGAAATCAAGGTGCGGTGCCGAGGGCATGCCTTGAATGGGGATGACGTCGGTCATCGCCGGGTCGGTGTAAATGCGCCCCTTGATGATGTTCAGGAAATCGACCAACCCGCTGTCACGAAACAGGTGGCCGATGGCGATGCCTTCCTCGGCGTCGATGCCGCCGGGTTCGACCTCATCTGCGGTGTAGCGCACGCCCAAAAGGAACTCAGGCCCCACCCTTTTGCGGCATGCGGCCAGCACCTCGAGCGAAAAGCGCGCCCGGTTTTCCAGCGACCCGCCGTAGGGTGCGGGCAGGGCGTTGGTGAAGGGCGACATGAATTGGTCCATCAGGTGGCCATAACACTCGAACTCGACCCCATCGAGGCCGGCGGCCTTCATCCGTTCGGCGGCATCGGCGTAGTCTTCGATGATCCGGACAATATCCCAGTCTTCGATCACCTTGGGAAAGGCCCGGTGCGAGGGTTCGCGGGCCGGACCTGCGGCGACAACCGGCAGCCAGTCGCCCTTGTCCCAGCGGGTGCGGCGACCAAGATGGGTCAACTGGATCATCACTGCGGCGCCGGCCTCGTGGCAGTCGTCGGCCAGGCGCTTCATCCACGGCACCACCTCGTCCTTGTAGGCGAGGATGTTGTTGAACACGGGCGGGCTGTCCTTGGACACTGCCGCCGACCCTGCGGTCATCGTCAGCGCAACACCCGCCTTGGCGCGTTCCAGATGGTACAGCCGATAGCGATCTTTCGGCATCCCGTCTTCGGGATAGGCCGGTTCATGGCTGGTCGTCATGATCCGATTGCGCAGGGTCAGGTGTTTCAGCTGATACGGTTGTAGCAGGGGATCGGTCGACATCGGAGCCTGTCCTTTGCGTATTCGCCCAAGCTTAGGGTCGGCTTGGCCACAATGGATGCCGGAATGCGACGCTGTGGTGTCTGTTCAAACCGTCAGGTCAAGAGTGCGAGAAGCCGCAGCAATTCAGCGCGCTCGTCTGCCGATAGGGGGGCCAAGGTTGTGTCACTGACCGCAAGGGCGATGTCGGTGCGCTGGGTGAACAGCACATGGCCGACATCGGTCAATGTCACTGTCAGGCGGCGGCGGTCATCGGGATCTGCCGCAGTGGCCACGAGGTTCAGCTTGGCCAGCCGGTCAACCACGCCCTTGATGGTTGCCGCGTCCATCGCGGTGGCGCGGCCGAGATGGTTTTGCGACAGCGGGCCGACCTCAGCCAAACGCGCCAGGACCGCAAACTGGGTGGTCGTAACTTCTGGGATCGCTTCGGAAAAAATCGACAAATGCCGTTGCGTCACGCGCCGCAGCACGTAGCCGATCTGGTCATCGAGCCGGTAGCCGTTGGGTTTGTCCATCACTGTCATCGGATACCCCTCATGTGCCAATCGCGCAAGGCAGTTGACATCAAGCGGCTTGGCCAGCAGTCTTGTTTTCATACAAACGATTTCAGGTGTGTCCGTGCGTGATTACGTTCGACCCCAGACCCTGAGCGAGGTCATCGCGCATCTGGCGCAGGGGGCCCAGCGGCTGCTTGCGGGGGGTACTGATCTTTATCCAACTGCGGGGCGAAAGCTGACCGGGCCAGTGCTCGACCTGACCGGGGTTGACGAACTCAGAGGGTTTCGCGCGGCAAACGGTCTGCGGATCGGCGCTGCCACGACATGGACTGACATAGCCGAAGCCGCACTTCCCCCGGCGCTGCACGCCTTGCAACAGGCGGCACGGCAGGTTGGCGGGCGGCAGATCCAGAACGCCGGCACCATTGGCGGCAACCTGTGCAACGCGTCGCCCGCTGCGGATGGGGTTCCGCCATTGCTGGTGGTTGACGCGCAAGTGGAGCTTGTGTCCAGCCTCGGCACCCGGCACCTGCCGCTGTCAAAGTTCATTAGCGGGCCACGAAAAACCGCCCTCGCGCCGGGTGAGGTTCTGACCGCAGTGACGATCCCCGAGACGAGCCTTGGCGGGCGGTCCGCGTTCGAAAAACTAGGCGCGCGGACGCATCTGGTGATCTCAATAGCGATGGTTGCAGCACGGGTCAGGCTGGATGGCGGCAGGATCGGTGACATTGCGATCGCGGTCGGTTCGTGTTCCGGCGTGGCAGTGCGTCTGGCGGCAGTGGAACAAGCTGTGAAGGGTGCGCGTTTGGACCAAGTTGTCGGTCTGATCTGCCCCGAGGATGTTGCCGCCGCCCTGTCGCCCATCGACGACGTGCGCGCCACGGCCACCTACCGGATCAAGGCGGCTGTCGAACTTGTCACCCGCGCCGTCGCCGAGGCTGCCCGATGATCAGCTTCACTCTCAATGGTCGGCTGGTGACCACCGACGCCCCCGCCACCGAACGATTGAGCGAGGTCTTGCGCGACCGGCTGGGGGCCAAGGGTACGAAAGTGGGATGCGATGCAGGCGATTGCGGTGCCTGCACGGTGCTGATTGATGGGGCTTCGGCCTGCGCCTGTCTGACACCGGCCGTTCGGGTTGACGGGCGGCAGGTCGAGACTGTTGAAGGAACGTCGCCTACATTGACACGCCTGCGCGACGCCTTTTTGCGACATGGAGCGGCGCAGTGCGGTATCTGCACGCCCGGAATGCTGATGATGGCGGTCGACTTGCTGGCCCGCGTGCCGGAGCCGTCGCCGCAGCAGGTGGAAACGGCGCTTGGTGGGGTGCTGTGCCGCTGCACAGGCTATCGCAAGATCATCGCGGCGGTCTGCGATGCGGCACCGGGGCGGGGTAAAGTGCCTGTGGAAACGGGTGCAGCAGTGGGGCAGCGCCAGATCCGGCTTGATGGGGCGGCAAAGGTTGCGGGCGACAGCTTTGGTGCCGATGCGGCGCCCGCCGGGGCGCTGATCGTCAAGGCCATACGCTCGCCGCATCCGCACGCCGATTTCAGCATTGGGGATCTGGCGCAGTTTGCGCGACTGCCCGGCGTGGTCGCGGTGTTCACGGCGGCTGACATTCCGGGCCGCAACGCCTTTTCCGTGATTCCCGCCTTTGCCGACCAGCCCGCCATTGCCACCACTCCTGCGCGGTTTCGGGGCGAGTGTGTGGCATTGGTGGCCTTTGCGCCGGACAGCGACGCCGACACCACCGCGTTTCCGATCACGTGGTCAGCCTTGCCCGCCATCGAGACGCCCGAGGCCGCCGAAGCCATCGGCGCGCCGCTGATCCACCCCAATCGCCCCGGCAATCGGCTGGTCGAAGGACGCGTGCGCAAGGGCGATGCGGCGAAGGCGCTGGCTGCCTCGGCGCATGTGGTCGAGGGCCGAATGCAGACCGGTTTTGTTGAACATGCGTATATCGAACCGGAAGCCGGGGCTGCCTGGATGGACGGCGACACGCTGATCATCCGCGCATGTACGCAGGCACCTGGGATGGACCGCGAGGATACGGCGGCGATCCTCGGGCTGCCGCAATCGCATGTCCGGATCATTCCTTCGGCGGTGGGTGGTGGGTTCGGCTCCAAGCTCGACATCAGCTTGCAACCGTTGATCGGGTTGGTTGCGCTCAAGACCGGGCGACCCTGCCAGATGGTCTATTCGCGGCAGGAAAGCATGACTTCTACCACCAAACGGCACCCGGCAGAGATGGCTGGGCGCATCGGGTGTGATGCGAATGGCCGGATCACCGCAGTGGAGTTCGAAGGCCGGTTCAACACGGGCGCTTATTCAAGCTGGGGGCCGACCGTTGCCAACCGTGTGCCGGTGCATGTGACGGGTCCGTATCTGACCCCGCATGTCCATGCCAAAGCTCGGGCAATCCACACCCATGGGCCGGTTTCCGGCGCATTCCGTGGCTTTGGCGTGCCGCAAGGCGCGCTTTGGCAGGAAACCCTGTTTGACCGGCTTGCCGACAAGGCCAGGATCGACCGGCTGGAGTTTCGTATCCTGAACGCGCTGCGCGATGGCGATCCGTCTGCAACGGGTCAGATTCTGCAAGCTGTCGGGATCAGCCAGTGTCTTCAGGCGCTGCGCCCGTATTGGATGCGCGCCCTGTCAGATGCCAAAAGCGCGGGTCATCTGCATCGCGGTGTCGGGGTCGCATCGTGCTGGTACGGTTGCGGCAACACTGCCTTGCCGAACCCCTCGACCATCCGCATCGGGCTGTCCGGGGCGGGCGAAGTTGTGCTGCATCAGGGTGCTACCGACATTGGCCAAGGCTCCAACACCGTGATTGCCCAGATCGCGGCGGATGCGCTGGGGCTGCCGATCACCGCGTTCCGACTGATTGGCCCGGACACAGCGCTTACGCCCGACGCTGGCAAGACGTCGGCCAGCCGGCAGACCTTTGTCACCGGGCGCGCGACAGTTGCGGCGGGTCAGGCCTTGCGCAAGTCAATTCTGCGGCTGGCCAATGCCGGGCAGGGGGCAAGCCTCTTACTCGATGGCCGGCTGCTGATCGTGCGCGACGGTGCCACTCGGCGCCAGATCGACCTTGCCGCCCAGCCGCTTAATGTGCACGGCTACGTCCTGTCCGCCGAGGAAAGTTATGATCCGCCCACCTCTGCGCTGGACGCGGACGGGCAGGGACGGCCCTATGCACTTTACGGCTACGGCGCGCAGATGGTGGAACTGGAGGTCGATGTCCGGCTGGGACGCGTACGCCTGTTAAAGATTACCGCCGCGCATGACGTCGGGCGCGCGATCAATCCGACGCTTGCCGAAGGCCAGATCGAAGGCGGTATTGCCCAAGGTATCGGCCTCGCCCTGATGGAGGAATACATCGCGTCGCGCACCGAGAACCTGCATGACTACCTGATCCCCACTTTCGGGGACGTGCCGCATATCGAAAGCCTGCTGATCGAAGTTCCTGATCCCGAAGGTCCGTTCGGGGCCAAAGGCTTGGGTGAACATGTGCTGATCCCCACCGCGCCCGCCATCCTGAACGCAATCCGCCATGCCACCGGGGCCGAATTGACCCGCGTTCCCGCCCTGCCGCACCGGGTACTCGCGGCGCTGGAGGCAGGGGAATGATCACGCTTGGGATTTCCCCTTCAGAAATATCCTCCGGGGGTGCGGGGGTGGAAAACCCCCGCTGCGCCACGCAGGAAAGGTGGGTGCTGCGGTGACGGAAGCGCCTGAAAAGATCCGATGCGATGCCTGTCCGGTGATGTGCTATATCGCCCCCGGACAAACCGGGGCCTGTGACCGGTATGCCAATGCGGACGGTCGCATCGTGCGGACTGATCCGGTGGTGATGCTAAGTCACGCGCTGACGGCCGGGCAGCGCGTCGTGCCGTTCGCGGCGCGGGTCTGGGACGGCGATCCAATGCCGGCCGATACCTTTGTGACCGGAATAGGCTCTGGCACGACCTATCCCGATTACAAGCCCGCGCCTTTTATCGTGTCGTCGCAGGTTGAAGGCACCGACATGGTCACGGTCGTGACGGAAGCGATCTTTTCGTACTGCGGCGTCAAGGTGAAGATTGATACAGACCGTTTCCTCGGGCCAGAAGGGGCCACGGTGCGGGTAGATGGCGAAGCGGTGGGGCATGTCACCACGGCCGAATACGGCAGCCAGATGCTGTCGCTGGGCGGTGTGCATCATCTGACGGGGGGGACGAAAGCCGAAGGGCGGGTGACCTGTGCCGCGATTCTGGCGCTGTGCAACGGCGCGCCGGTGACGGTGCAGATCGACGGCGGATCAACCGTCACGGTGCAGGCCGGGCACGCCCCGGTGGTCGACGGGCAGCGCCAGCAACGAATGCGGGTCGGCTGCGGGTCGGCGACAATTGGCATGTTTGCCAGCCAATGGCACGGCGCGGTGGATGAGGTGGTGGTGGTCGACGATCATATCACCGGCGTCGTGTCGGAACATCAGGCGGGCAAGGTGCTGGGCTGGACGCCGACCGGGATCAGGATCAAGGGCCATCGATCTACCCCCGGGCGCTACTTCAAGGTCTCAGAACCCGGTTTGGGGTGGGGTGGAACCAGGCTTACCGATCCGCTGGCCATTCTGGGCGAATGGAACCCGAAAAAGGGCGCGCGTTCCGGCCTTACGCTGTTGATGGTATCAACCACCGGCGAGGACTTTGGCTATTATGTGCTGGACGCCGACCTCGTGCCCCGGCCGCGGCCATTGCCCAAGGCGCTTGAAGCGACAGTTCGGGTGATCGACGAAAGCTGCGAGCCATCGCTGTGCACAGTATTGTTCATCGGCGGGGCAGGTGGGTCTTTGCGGGCCGGTGTCACCCGGAACCCCATGCGCCTGACGCAATCAGTGCAGGCGGGGGCGACACGGCTGACCTCGGGTGGGGCGGAATGCTTTGTCTGGCCCGGGGGCGGCATTACCTTCATGGTGGATGTCATGCGCCTGCCTGCGGGGGCCTTTAGCTATGTGCCGACACCGGCCTTGGTGGCACCATTGGAGTTTACGCTGACCCGCGCGGACTATCTGGCAATGGGTGGACATGCCGCGTCGATCACCTCGTTGGAGGAGATGATGGCAAGAGGCGGTGAATATCCCACCGCCGCGCGGCTGGAGCCATGGCGGAGCGATGGTTCATGAAGGCCGCACCCTCGCCTCACGCTTGCAAAATGGAGCGGCTTTGCCGCAAGCTTTTGTGGTCGCCCGCGCGGCCAGGGCCGCTTGGCTTCGGGTATGAGTATTTGGCAAAAGGGCAAGCGGGATGAACGGGGCGCTGGCCATGAGGCTGCCGGATGGCAGGCTGCATTTGCAGCACGGGCCGATTGACCTGATCTGCGAGGCGTGGGGCGTGGATAAAGCTGTACACGCCGCCTATGCCCGCGCCAGCCGCCGATTTGAAACCGTTTTGACCGAGCTGGTCAGCGAATTGCCGATCCTGCGCGCCGAAGACGGACGGCCCAGTGGTGCAATTGGTGCCCGGATGGCGCGTGCGGTGGCGCCGTTCCGGCCAGCGTTCATCACGCCGATGGCGGCGGTTGCCGGGGCGGTTGCCGAAACGGTGCTGGCAGAGATTGCCGGACCTGAGATCGCCCGCGCCTATGTAAACAACGGCGGCGACATTGCCTTGCATCTTGCCAAAGCCCACAGTCTGACCTGCGCGATTGCCGCACCTGGGGGCCTGCCGGTGACAATCGGGTTCAGCGATCCGATACGCGGCATTGCGACATCCGGGTGGCGCGGCCGAAGCTGGTCTTTCGGAATTGCCGACGCGGTCACCGTGCTGGCGACCAGTGCCGCGATGGCCGATGCCGCCGCAACGATGATTGCGAATGCGGTAAACCTGCCCGATCACCCCGGCATCGTCAGGCAGCCTGCCCGCGCACTGCAGGCCGACAGCGATTTGGCAGACCGACTGGTGACCACCGCAGTGCCCCGCCTTTCGACATGCGAGATTGCCGTGGCATTGGATGCTGGACTTGTCTTTGCCGAAGCATTGCGCGCCCGTGGGTTGATTGTCGCGGCGGCTCTGTTCCTGCAATCCGAGGCGCGCGTCTCTGGCGCGATACCTTTGCCCTACAGCCTGAAGGAGCCGGTCCGTGTTTGACTTTCCAATCCGCAAGATAGTGCTGCAGATAGAACAGATTCAGCATGATGGCGGCACTCCGCCCGCCCAACCGCGTCTGCGCGGCGCGGTGCTGGCAGTAGTCGGTAACCCGTTCGCTGGAAGCCATCATCCAGAGTTGCAAAGCGCGATGGACGATCTGAAGCCGCTTGGCATGTTGCTAACTGAGCGGTTGATCCAGGCGCTTGGTGGCCGGGCGGGGATCGACAGCTACGGCAAAGGCGCCATCGTGGGCGAGGCTGGCGAGGTGGAGCACGGCGCGCTGTGGCATGTGCCGGGCGGCTATTCGATGCGCGAACAGTTGGGCGAAAGCCGCGCGATCGTGCCATCGGCGATGAAGGCTGGCGGGATCGGTGCGACGCTTGACGTGCCGCTGGGCCATATCAACGCGGCCTATGTTCGCAGCCATTTTGATGCCATCACCGTTTCGGTGCCTGACGGGCCGCGCGCGGGCGAGATCGTGTTCGTGCTGGCCATGGCCAGGGGGCCGCGTGTCCATTCGCGGATGGGCGGGCTTGAGGTGCACCAGATCAAGGGCGAGGACGGATTGCGATGATCGCGAGGCTTGGCATCTTTCTGCTTTGCCTGATCCCCGGTGCGGCGTTTGCCTGCGCCCTGCCACCGTCGGTGATTTTGCTTTTGCCAACAGGACATTACATCGTTGGTGCCGGGCTGACGGTTGGTTTGACGGCGGTTTTGGGCGCGATGGCGCGGCGCTTGCCTGAAATGCGCCCGGTGATGGTACTGGAACGCGGTGTGCTGCTGCCCGTTGTGCTGACCTCCTACCTCAGTTTTCTGGTGTTTCTTGGCCTGATCCTGATCGGGCTTTTTGGCAGCCGCGATCCGATGCACAACCTGATGACCCTGGTGTTCTGGACCGGCGTCTGGATCGTAGTGCCGTTGGCGTCAATGGTGATGGGCAACGTCTGGCGACCGATCAATCCATGGACCGGGCTGGTTCGTATTGCGCGTATGCTTTTGGGCCGAACCGGCACAATGGGTCTTGGGCGTTTCGGGCATTGGCCAGCAGTCATTGGATATGCCGGTTTTGTCTGGTTTCAGATGATCTCGCTGTCGCCTGATGATCCGGAAGTTCTTGCGCTGGTCGCGCTGGCCTACTGGACGGTGATTTTTGGCCTGGCTGTTCTGGAAGGCGAAGACTGGCTGGAGCAGGGGGAGTTTCTGACGGTCTTGTTCGGCATGATTGCCAAGGTCGCACCGCTGTGGCTGCAGATCAGCGGCGGACGCGCGCGGATGATGGCGGGATGGCCGGGAACCCAGGTTCTGGCGATGCCGGCTTTATCGGCCTCGGCCATTGTGTTCGTGACGCTGGCCTTGGCGGCGCTGACCTTTGACGGTTTGGTTGAAACCTTCTGGTGGCAGGCGCTGATCGGGGAAAATCCGCTGGAACCGACCGGCCGGTCCGGGGTGATGGTACAGAACACTGTCGGTTTCCTGGCGGTCTGGGTGCTGACGTTGGCCCTTATACTTGGGGTGCTGGGGCTGGGCCGCAGGATTGCGGGCAGTGGTTTTTCGGCCGGCCCGGTGATGCTCTCATTTCTGGCAATCGCAGCTGGCTATCACGCGGCGCATTACCTGGTGATGCTGCTGACCGCCGGGCAATACACGCTATCGGCCTTGAACGACCCGCTGTTTCGGGGGGATGACTGGCTGGGCCTGCCGCCATTCTACGTCTCGTTCGGGTTTTTGACTGACCCGGTGACGATGCCGTTGATCTATGGCGCACAGTTTGCGGCGATTCTGGGTGCGCATCTGCTGGCTGTCGTGCTGGCGCTGAAGTTGGTGGGAAGCGGTGCGCGGGCGTTGGCACATTTGCCGCTGACCGCGCTGATGGTGGGGTATACGGTGCTGGGGCTTTGGCTGTTGTCTACTGCCAGAACCGGGTGAAAACCCTGGACTTGTCGGGTGTCTGGACACACCCTTAACCACAGCGGCCTTCGCCAGAAAGGCCCTGCAACAGTGGAGAGAGACGATGACGAGACAAACGAATGTTACCCTGCCTTCGCGCCGCGCTGTTCTCAAGGCCGGGGCGGCGGGACTGCTGGTTTCGGCAATGCCCGGCTATGTCGGTGCACAAGCAGCACCGCTGAAAATCGGGTTCCAACTGCATCGCACGGGCATTGGCGCGTCTTACGGGCGCTGGTACGAGCGGACCGCGCAGGCCGCGCTGAAACTCATCAACGAGGGGGGCGGGATCAATGGCCGACCCGTCGAGATCATGTTCGAGGATGACGCGACTGACCCAAAGCGCGGCTCGGAAGTTGTTGAAAAACTGACCGTGCAAGCGGGCTGCGATGTGGTGATGGGAACGCTGTTTTCCCATGTCGTCATCGGTTCCGCGCCGCGCGCGGCTGAATTGAAAGTGCCATATCTGGTCTGCTCGGAAGGCTATCACGTTGCCAGCGGCATGCTGAACCGCTGGACCCTGCAGCCCGGGATCACGGATGTGCGCAGCCAGATCGCGTCGATGGCGCCATGGGTTGCGGCGAACCTCGGCAAGAAGGTCACGATGATCTTCCCCGATTTCGCCTTCGGCCATGACCACCGCGATTTCTTCACCGCCGCGATGGCCGCCCAGGGTGGCGAGGTGATCGCCCAGATCGCCATTCCGCCGACGGAGACGTCGTTCACCCGCTACTTCCCGCAAATCCCGGCGGAAACCGAAGTGCTGTATCATGTGATGGTCGGCCCTGCCGTTCTGACCTTCGTCAAGGAGTTGGGCGAGTTCTATGGCTCGGGTGCCAAGCCGCAGATCTTCGGCTTTATCGACAGCCTTGAAGCCGTGGACACCGCCACGCCCGGCCTCGAGTTTCTTGAAGGCACCCATTTCTGGGAGGCGCACAACCGGGTGAAACCGGCAGACGCTGGCGAACACGAGGCAGCCTATCGCGCGGCGGTCGGGGTGGATGACAATGGCGCATCGGTCAGCGATGCGGCGGACGTGGCGACCTACAGCCACATGTTTTCCACCTGGGAGACGCTGTTTGCGATCAAGGCCGGGATGGAGGCCTCGGCCTATACCGGCCCCGCCGACCGCCAGAAGTTTGTCGAGGCGATGGAGGCTATGACCGACCTGCCTTACGGCATCGAACGTCCGCAGGGCACCAAGATGTTCAATGGCAAGACCCATCAGGTGTTCGGCACCCAGAACATCAGCCAGGTGCAAGGCGGCAAGCTGATCCGGGTGCATCAGACCACGATGGCCGATGGTGCCTATGACGATGCGGTGGACTACACCACGATGGCCTTCTGATCGGGAGGGGTGCGTGCGGTGCGCGCGCCCCTGCCACTTTGCCAGGGCGCATGCGTGGCACGCACCCTACACCCCTTGCCTAAGGATTTTCCTTGTCGTTCGGACCTTTCCTTCTCCTCGCCCTGATGGAGGGCATGGTGACTGCCGCCGTGCTCGCGCTTACCGCGGCGGGCCTCAGCCTGGTCTTTGGGGTGATGCGGGTGGTCAACGTGGCGCATGGGGAGTTCTTCATGCTGGGTGCGGTGCTGGCATGGCTGGTCACCACCATCATACCCGGCCCGGCGATGCTTGCCTTTATCGCCGCATTGGTCATTGCGCCCTTGTTCGTGGCGGCGCTGGCCGCTGCTGCAGACGGCTTGATCCTGAAGCGGTTGAATTACGATCCAGAAGCCACAATCGTTGCCACCATCGGCCTGCTCTACATGATCCAGCAGGCCACCCTTAGCCTTTATGGCCCAAATGCCAACCCGGTAGCCGCGCCTTTCGAATGGCGCATCCAGCTGCCCTGGTTTGGCTATTCTGGCTACAAGCTTTTCGTGGTGCTGGCCGCAGGCCTTGTTTTGGTTGCGCTGTGGGCGTTCATGACACGCACCCGTGCCGGCCTCATCATGCGGGCAACGCAGGTGGATCGCGCCACCGCCCGCACCTTCGGCATCAACGTCGACCGCGTCTACATGGGAACCTTCGCACTGGGCGCAGGACTTGCGGCACTGGCGGGGGTACTGGTCGCGCCGATCAGCCAAGCCCATTATCTGATGGGAGGGGACCCGCTGCTGTTGTCGTTCATCGTGGTTATCATTGGTGGTCTCGGGTCGTTGCGCGGCACGCTGGTGGCCGCGCTGATTATCGGGCTTTCGGATGGCGTGATCTCGATGGCCTTCTCTCCGACGCTTGCCAAGATCATCGCGACGCTGCTTGTGGCCATGGTGTTGATCTTCCGCCCCCAAGGTCTGTTCGGGGCCAGGGCATGAAGGTCTGGGCGCTGCACCTTGGGTTGATCGCCGTGCTGTTTGCGGCGCAATTCCTGCTGCCGCCTTACCATGTGACGAACCTGGCGCGCATCATGGTGCTGGCGGTGTTTGCCATCGGCTACAATCTTGCCTTCGGCTATACCGGGTTGTTAAGCCTTGGCCATGCATTGTTTTTCGCGGCGGGAATGTACGGCGCAGGGCTTGCAGCCCAGCTACTTGGCTGGACCGCTGCGCCCGCGCTGATCATCGGTGTTGTGGCGGGCGGTGTCGTGGCCGCAGCCGTGGGCCTGCTGGCCCTGCGGACGGCGGGCGTCAGTTTCATGATCGTAACGCTGATGTTCGCGCAGGCCGGCTATCTGGCGATCCTATACTTTGCGCCGGTGACCGGCGGCGACGAAGGCTTTGTGATCGACAGCGCAAGCCGCGCCTTTGCGGGCCTTGATGTTACGATTGACGGCATCCGGTACGCGCTGGCGCTGTTGCTGTTTACGCTGGCGCTGGTCGTCAGCCTTTGGCTTGTCCGCTCGCCTTTTGGCCGCACGATGGTGGCGATGCGCGAGAATGAGGAACGCGCCCGGATGCTTGGCTACAACCCCTTTGTGGTCAAGTTGGTCGCCCTGGTGATCTCGGGGCTGTTCGCCGGTGCTGCGGGGGGTGCCTATGCGGTGCTGTTCGGCTATGTCGGGGCAAGTTTTGCCACGATCCAGTATTCGATCCTGCCTTTGCTTTATGTGCTGCTCGGGGGGGCGGGCACGGTGATCGGCCCGTTCCTTGGGGCCGCGCTTATGTTTTACATGGTCGATGTCGCGTCGGGCCTGACCTCGGCCTATCTATTTGTCGTCGGCGCGGCGCTGGTGGTGCTGGTTCTATTCGCGCCGAAGGGCATTCTGGGCACGATCCGTGACAGGTGGGTCCGATGGCTGCCCTGATCGAGACCCGCGACCTGACGCTGCATTTCGGCGGGCT
>NZ_JANMET010000015.1:0-6098 GCF_031377265.1 Tabrizicola sp.
AGCCACCGCTACATCACCGACCGGTTCCTGCCCGACAAGGCCATCGACCTGATGGACGAAGCCGCCAGCCGCCTGCGGATGGAAGTCGACAGCAAGCCCGAAGAACTGGACCAGCTGGACCGCCAGATCCTGCAGCTGCAGATCGAAGGCGAGGCGTTGAAGAAGGAAGACGACGCCGCCTCGAAGGACCGGCTCTTGAAGTTGGAAAAGGAACTGGCCGACCTGCGCGAACGGTCCGATGAGATGACCGCCAAATGGCAGGCCGAACGTGACAGCCTGGAGGCCGCGCGCGGGTTGAAGGAAGGGCTCGACCGCGCCCGCGCCGAACTGGAACAAGCCAAGCGCGAGGGAGATTTCGCTAAGGCCGGAGAGTTGCAGTATGGCCGCATCCCCGACCTTGAAAAGCAGCTGGCCGAGGCCGAGGCCCGCGAGGGTGACGCGCTGGTGGCCGAAGCCGTCCGCCCCGAGCAGATCGCCGAAGTGGTGGAACGCTGGACCGGCATCCCGACCAGCCGCATGCTGGAAGGCGAGCGGGAAAAGCTGCTGCGGATGGAGGAGGAGCTGGGCAAGCGCGTTGTCGGCCAGCGTACGGCACTGACCGCCGTGGCCAATGCCGTGCGCCGCGCGCGGGCGGGCCTGAATGATGAGGGGCGGCCTCTGGGCAGCTTCCTCTTCCTGGGCCCCACCGGCGTCGGCAAAACCGAACTGACCAAGGCCGTCGCCGAATACCTGTTCGATGATGACAACGCGATGGTGCGCATCGACATGTCGGAGTTCATGGAGAAGCATTCCGTCGCCCGGCTGATCGGTGCGCCGCCCGGCTATGTCGGCTATGACGAAGGCGGTGTGCTTACCGAGGCCGTCCGCCGCCGCCCGTATCAGGTGGTGCTGTTTGATGAGGTCGAAAAGGCGCACCCGGACGTGTTCAACGTGCTGCTGCAGGTCTTGGACGATGGGGTCTTGACCGACGGCCAAGGCCGCACCGTCGATTTCAAGCAGACGCTGATCGTGCTGACGTCAAACCTTGGCGCGCGGGCGCTGTCCGAACTGCCCGAGGGCGCGGATTCCTCCGCCGCCAAACGCGAGGTCGAGGAGGCAGTGCGCCAGCACTTCCGCCCCGAATTCCTGAACCGGCTGGATGAGCAGATCATCTTTGAACGGCTGAACCGCACGGATATGGCGCAGATCGTCGAGATTCAGCTGAAACGGCTGGAGGCGCGGCTGGTGGCGCGCAAGATCACGCTGGAACTTGACCCGCAGGCCAAGCAATGGCTGGCCGACGAAGGCTATGATCCGGTGTTCGGTGCCCGGCCCCTGAAGCGGGTGATGCAGCGCCATCTGCAAGACCCGTTGGCCGAAATGATCCTGTCCGGGGATCTGATGGACGGCGCCAACGTGGTGATCAGCGCCGGGCCGGACGGCCTGATCATCGGCGACCGTGTCAGCGCGTCACGGCGGGCAAGGCCAACCGAGGCGGTGGTGCACTGAACCTGCCAACGGCGCTTGCCTGAAAGGGCAGGCGCCGCCATCATGGCCCCGGGGCACGGGAGCATGTGATGGCTGTGATTGCTGAGGTCACCGGGCGACCGGACGGTCAGGTCTTCATGGGAAACATGGCCGCCGCCCTGCAAACCGGCGGATTTGCGACGTCCTCGGATGATCTGGTTTTGACCGAACCGGGCTGGACCCTGTTTTCAATAGATTTTGCGGCGGATGACGCGATCTTTCTTGATATCGGCGCCAAGACCGATCTGGCATCCGCCCCCTTCAGCTACCAGCGCCAGTTCGACACCGCGCGGCGTATCCTGCGCATGAGGCTGTCTGATTTTCTTGATCTTGGCGAAAGGTGCCCGGTCGGCGAACCGCTGGTGCATCTGTTCAACATGGGCCATTGCGGATCAACGCTGTTGCATCACGTGTTCAACCGGTCGGGGCAAGCGTGGTGCCTGTCAGAGCCGCTTGTCACCTTCGATCTGGCGATGAACCGCGATGCACTTTCCGCTGACAGACTGACCGCCCTGATGCGCGCGGGGTTGCGGATGCTGCGGTTCTTTCCGGGCATTGCGGGCCGCAGGCTGGTGGTCAAGCACTTCAGCCAGGTCAATACGATCATCCCGGAATGCCATCAGGCCGAACCCGACGCCACCTGTCTGTTCTTGTACCGCAGCGGCGAGGCGTGGTGCAATTCGCTATACGGCTTCTATCAACGGCTGGCCGGAGGCGGGCTGGAGCTTTTGCCTGAGGACCGAGCATTTTCCTGGCTGATGATGTCGGCCGACACACCCTTGTCTGCACTGGACGATGTGGTCGATATGGCCGCCCCGGTAGTGACCTTTGACAGTCTGGCGGCTGTTGCGTGGTCGCTTCAGCTGCAAAGCCACGCTCGCGCTCGTGCCGCAAACGTTCCGCTGCACAGCTTTCGGTATGAGGAACTGATCGCAGACCGTGCCGCGTCACTGGCGCAGGTTTTCAACTGGTGCGGCCTGCAACCCGACGGCATTGCGGCCGGCCTCGCGGCCTTTGACGAAGATTCGCACAAGGGTGCGGTCACCTCTCACGCCCGCGCCGTCGAACAGTTGGACGAGGTGTCCAGATCCCGCATCAGGCAGATCTTTGCACATCCAAAGATCAAGGTGACGGGTCGGGAACGCTTGGCCTGACCCGCCATGGTCGGATTTTAGGCGGGGTTCGTTAGCTGCCCACCCCGCATCTTCCGATCATCTCAGGGGCGCGCGACGTTCCAGACGCCCTTGACGCCTTCTCCCAAGGTGTCACCGGGGTTCTTGTCGCCCGCGAAGAAGTACAGCGGCATGCCGTCGACAGCCCATTGATAGACCTCGCCGGCCCGCTCGATCACCGTATAGCGCCCCTCGGGCTTGTCTGCCTCGTCCGCAAGCAACGGGGGCCAGTTTTCAAGGCAGGCGTCGGCGCAGTTCGATACACCGGGCGTGTCTTTGCTGAAGGTGTACAGTGTCATGCCATTCTCGGCGGCCAGAACATTGCCAAGCGCCGAAGGTGCTTCGGCAATCGGTGCAGAAAAGGCCATGCTGGCACTTAGGGCCCAAAGGGCGGCAGCAAATCGTTTCATGGGGTGGTGTCCTTGTTGAACAACGAGCGGACGCGGCACCGTGCCGGCCTTGCTCCCCAAGCGAACGCGCAGCGTTTCGCGGATATTCCCTGAACGCTGATCACAGGTTCGTGTGTCCAGCAGGCGCGAGCATCCTCGGGAGACGCGATATCCTAAGAAAGTGTCAATCGTTCAAACCAAGTCATTGAAATCATTAAGGTCAGATACGTGTCCACGCGTGGACAACGAAAAAGGGGCGGGAAATCCCGCCCCTTTCTCTAATCAAGGCAACAGATCACATCGGTGGCAGGATGACCGAGTCGATGACATGGATCACCCCGTTCGAGGCAGCAACGTCCGGCGCCGAGATAACCGCGCCATTCACTTTCGGCCCGCCGTCCAGCGTGATCGTCACTTCGGCGCCATTCACGGTGGCAGCCTTCATGCCCTCGGTCAGATCGGTGGACATCACTTTGCCCGCCACGACGTGATAGGTCAGGATCGCGATCAGCTTGTCTTTGTTCTCAGGCTTCAGCAGGTCCTCAACCGTACCGGCGGGCAGCGCTGCAAACGCAGCGTCGGTCGGTGCGAAAACGGTGAACGGGCCGGGACCCTTCAGCGTCTCGACAAGGCCAGCTGCGGTCAGCGCCGCGGCCAGCGTGTTGAAAGAACCGTTGGCAACGGCGGTGTCGACGATATCCTTGTCCTGAGCGAAGACTGGAGCCGTCATGAAAGCGGTTGCTGCGGTCAGGGCGATAAAGGTTCTGCGGATCATTGGTGTCACTCCCGTTATGATCTCTGCCGTTCTTGGCACTGGTTATATGGGGCCGCGTCATCATTGGATCACCCCTACAAATCCGTGAGTTAGCCTTGCCCAAGCGGATCTTCGCACTATGCAGAGGCTTTCCGCCGATATGGTCACGATCAAGTGAGCCGAGTTTATCCGGCGTGATCGCTAGCCGCATGTTTCAACGCCGTGCCGCAGATGTGAGCCGGATTGCTTTGCGTTTTTCCGCCGACCGCGAGAGGCTGTGCGAAATGGACAGGAGTGAAGAATGCGCTTTCGGAACAGTCTGAATTGGTCTGATGTCACGCCCAAGGCGGCCGGGATGAACCGCCGTCAGTTGATGGTGGGGGCGGCTGCGCTTGCGGCCACTCCGGCGCTTGCCAAGATTGAGGCTGCAAAGAGTGCCTACTCCACTCAGGATGAGCCGAACACGCTTGAGGACATCACCAACTACAACAACTTCTACGAGTTCGGCACTGGCAAGGAAGATCCTGCGGCTTATGCCGGCAGCTTGACCACCGAGCCTTGGTCGATCGTGATCGATGGGTTGGTCGACAAGCCCGGCACCTATGATCTTGCGGATGTGCTGAAGGACCAGCCGTTGGAGGAGCGGATCTACCGTTTCCGCTGTGTTGAGGCGTGGTCGATGGTCGTGCCGTGGATCGGGTTCCAGCTGTCCGGGTTGTTGGACCGCGTCGGCGTGCAGCCGGGCGCAAAGTTCGTTGCCTTCGAGACATTGCTGCGCCCCGAGGAAATGCCGGGGCAGTCCAGCCCCTTCATCGAATGGCCCTACCGCGAGGGGCTGCGGCTGGACGAAGCGATGCATCCTTTGACCATCCTTGCCACCGGCCTTTACGGTGAGCCGATGCCAAACCAGAACGGCGCGCCAATCCGTCTGGTGGTGCCATGGAAGTACGGCTTCAAGTCGATCAAGAGCATCGTCAAGATCAGCCTGGTCGCCGAGATGCCGCAGACAACATGGAACATGCTGCAGCGCAGCGAGTATGGCTTCTATTCCAACGTCAATCCCGAGGTGGACCATCCGCGCTGGAGCCAGGCGTCCGAGCGGCGCATCGGCAGCGGCCTGTTCGGCGGACGGCAAGACACGCTCATGTTCAACGGATATGCCGATCAGGTGGCATCGCTTTATGCCGGTCAGGATCTGGCGAAGGACTTCTGATGGACCGGATGAACGCGCTCGCCCGTCAGGTTCCGACCTGGGTGGTCTATCTTGCCGGGACCCTACCGTTCCTGTGGCTGGCCTGGAACACGGTGCAGGGCGACCTGGGCCCTGACCCGGTCAAGACGGTGGAGCGGACGCTGGGCACACTGGGGCTGCAATTCCTGCTGGCCTCGCTGGCGATCACCCCGGTGCGGCGGCTGGGGTTGAACCTGATCCGGTTCCGTCGGGCGCTTGGGCTGTTGAGCTTCTTCTATATAGCGCTGCACCTGACGGCCTGGCTCTGGCTGGACATGGGCCTGCGCTGGTCCGAGGTGACGGCGGACCTTTGGAAACGGCCCTATATCATTCTGGGGATGATCGGATTTCTGGCACTGCTGCCACTTGCTCTGACCTCAAGCAATTGGGCGATCCGGCGGATGGGCCCGAAGGTGTGGCAGCGGTTGCACCGGCTTGCCTATCTGGCGGTTGTGGCGGGGGTTCTGCATCTTTTGCTGCTGGTGAAGATCTGGACCCTTGAGGAGTTGACCTATGCCACGCTCGCAGCGTGCCTTCTTGCAGTACGTCTGTTCCCGAAAGGCGGCAGACGCGGGCAAGCGGTGGCGTGAGTCTGTGGATAAGGTGCCGTTAGCCGCATCTGCCGGCAAGAATGTTGCGCCGATCAGGCCCCACTCGTCGCAGCTCTTGCGCCAAGCCCAAGATTTTGATGAATTTTTCGGAAAAGGGAAAAATATTGCCAGGTTTGTGTTTTTCCCTCTTGCGGGTTTCGACGGCTCTCCGTAAATACCCGCTCACCGAAGCGGAAACGTGACGGTGGCGGGAACGGACGGCGGCGCAAGCCAAGGAAAGCACCCGAAAATCTGAAGACAAGGTGAGCGGGATACGCTGGGAAACTGGCGCCCCGAGAAATTTTGTCTGCGGATCGCTCTTTGAGACGGTTATTGATGAAGGGATATGCGGGCGGTTTGGGCGCATCGGCGTTTAATCGTTTGCATATCGGCCTAGTAGGGGAGCGATCCTCGATGATCTAGGTGTCAGCTTCACTGTCTTGGTTGGGCCATCTT
>NZ_JANMET010000060.1:0-11706 GCF_031377265.1 Tabrizicola sp.
TGGCGGAGGCGGTGGGATTCGAACCCACGATAGGGTTCCCCCTATGCTCAGTTAGCAACCGAGTGCTTTCGGCCTCTCAGCCACGCCTCCGACGGCTTTCATTTAGCGGGGCTGTCCGAAGGGGGCAAGAGGGAAAGGCCCGAAACCTGCCGCATCTTGTTTGTCAGGATGCAAAACCGCGGGAGGGGTGGTTCCGTGGCCTGCGGCATCGCCAGCAAGCGAGGCGACCCGCGCGGGCAAAGCGGCCACGTCGAGTTGCGCTCAGCCCTGATTCCCTTGGCAAGGTTAACAGGAGCGGAACGCACCGAGCGTGGAGACGGAAAGAAGACGCAAAGAAGACGGAAAGAAGATCACCGGGATGTGTCGATCATGGCCGGTTACTGCGGCGTTCTCAACACCTTGTCAGCCGCTGAACAGGAAATGCAGCACATCGCCATCCTTGACCTCGTAGGTCTTCCCCTCAACCCGGAACTTGCCTGCTTCCTTGGCGCCGGCCTCGCCGTTTCCGGCGATGTAGTCCTCGTAGGCAATCGTTTCGGACCGGATGAATCCCTTCTCGAAATCGCCGTGGATCACGCCTGCAGCCTGTGGCGCAAGGGTCCCTGCGGGAATCGTCCAGGCCCGCGCTTCCTTTGGGCCGACCGTGAAATAAGTTTGCAATCCCAACAGCTTGTAGCCGGCCTTGATCAGCCGGTCCAAGCCCGCTTCGTGCAGGCCCATCTCCTCGAGAAACATTGCCGCCTCGTCTGCGGCCAGTTGGCTGATCTCTTCCTCGATACGGGCGCTGATCACCACCGAAGCCGCGCCCTGCGCCGCTGCCATCACTGCCACCCGCCCCGACTGGGAATTGCCCGACGCGGCCGAGGCCTCTTCGACGTTGCAGACGTAAAGCACTGGTTTCGAGGTCAAAAGCTGCAACAAACGCCATTGCCGCAGGTCATCCGCCGCCACCGAAACCGTCCGCGCAGGTTGCCCATTTTCTAACGCTTTCAAAGCGTTGCGCAGCAAGCGGTCCTGATCGGCGGCGTCTTTATCGCCACCCTTGATCTTGCGCGCAAGGCCGGCCAAACGCCGCTCGACAGATTCCATATCCGCCAGCATCAGCTCGGTTTCAATGGTTTCGGCATCGGCCACCGGGTCGATCCGACCCTCGACATGGGTGATGTCACCATCCTCAAAACAGCGCAGCACATGCGCAATCGCGTCACATTCCCGAATGTTCGCAAGGAATTGGTTGCCAAGCCCCTCGCCCTTCGAGGCCCCACGGACCAGGCCTGCAATGTCCACAAAGGTCATCCGGGTCGGGATGATCTGCTTGGACCCCGCAATCACGGCCAGCTTGTCCAGACGCACATCGGGCACCGCCACTTCGCCCACGTTCGGCTCGATCGTGCAGAACGGAAAGTTCGCGGCCTGCGCCGCCGCCGTCCGGGTCAGCGCGTTGAAGAGAGTGGATTTGCCCACATTCGGCAGACCCACGATGCCCATCTTGAAACCCATCACGCCCTCCAGGACAGTTCGCGCCGCTTCTAGGTGGTGGCAGCGGTTTCCGCAAGGCGAGGGGCCTGCCCCCAAAGCAGTTTGCTGAGCCGTGCGTCGCCGACGATCATCGCATTTACCACGGGAACCCCGAATTCCTCCACCAGCGTCTGCGGGGCCGACAGCAGCGACCGGCCAAGACCGGCTGCCACCGGAACCTCGGCCCAGCCTAGCCATTCGAGCAATGAGGGAAATACGTCGATCATGCTGCCTGGCCGATCGATGACGTCGCCTTTGCGGGCGGCGTCACGCCAGAAGATCACCGAGTTGTAGCCCTGAAAATCCGTGCCCGCCGTGGGAAGCCCTGGCGTGTGGTTTAGGTGGTCCGACAGCAGCACCACCCGCAATTCACGCCCGCGCGCTGGTTGCGCTGCACGGATGTCGCGGATGAATTCCATCACCTCGGTCACACTGCAAGTGACGGCATGGGCAATGTCGTTGGTCGACCCGGTCTTGCCGGTCGTCGTCCAGCGTCGCGAAAGAATGCCTTTCGGACCATGCGGTCCGATGGTTTCAACGATCAGAGCGAAGGGCTTTTCGCCAACCGACAGATCGCGGCAGACCTCTCGGGCAGTTTTCAGCACCAGCTGGTCGTCCACAAGCCAGCCCGCGCGTGCCGCCTCGAATGTCGTCGCGGGATGGAGCGACTTGAGCTCCTGAAAGCCCGTCATATTAGTGATTTGATGAGTTGCGTACATGGCTTGAATGCCGCCAAAGCCCGTTTCACCACCGACCACATAGTGGCTGGCATAGCCTTTGCCGGCCAGAATATCGCCGAAGAACTGAACCTGCGGCATGAAGGCGGCAACATCCTCTGTCTTCTTGGCAAAATGCAGCCCGCGTGGCGCAACTGGAACGCCGGACTGTGAGGCAACCATACCGGCAAGGCTCCATCCCGTGCCGGCGATCTGACCGACCTTGGTAAAGCTCAGCCCTTCTGCCGCGAATTCCGCCAGCTCGCGATAGGTCTGGCCATAGATGGACGTGTCAGCAAAGCGCCGGTCGGTGCCTTCCAGATAGATGATCACAAGGTCCGGCAGCCTGGCATGATCGGCCACCAGGCGTGGCGTTGCCAGACGGTCAGGCAGGACGGATGTCACCGGGCCAAAGCGCATACGGGCCAAGGCATGCCGGGCAAACGGGTTGATTGCAAGAAGCACTGCCGCCACTGTTAGCGGAACCGCAACCTGAGCGTTCCACTGTCCGCCCAAGCCCCAGGTGGCGACCACGATCAACACTGCCGACGGGATCGCAGTCGTGATCTCGTTTTTCAGGCCTCCGATCGAGGCGCCCTGCATCCCGAAGTCCTTGTGGAAAACCACGGCGATCATATCAACGCGGCCAAAACTGCGGGCGATGGCCAAGGCGGGGATCAGCGCAATCGACGCCACGACAAGCGGAACATGCGCCGCCCCCGGCGCGGCCCAGTGATTGGTCCTACCTAAAGCAGCGGCGCCGATGACCGCCAGCAGCGCAATCAGGCCGGGCTTGTCCGGCTTCAGCCCGGGCCAGAGCACGACTGCCAAGGGCAGGATCAAGGTTAGCAGAAGAAGAGCAGTGATAAGGGCTGGCTGCATCAGTTTCCCTGCCCGTCGGCGTGGGCTTTGATGGCTTCGGGCTGGATAAAGCATTCCCTTGCGGGAGCTATCCTTCAGTCGGAAATATCGCCTGTGGGCCGTTGAAAGTACAACGCCAGGCCACAAAGGCCAGCGGGGCATTGATTTTCACCTCCCACCCGTGCAAACCCGGCAAGGATTATCAAGGGGGCCAGCCATGACACGGATCGACGACACCTTTGCCCGGCTCAGCGCCGCGCGGAAGAAGGCGTTTGTCGCCTATATCATGGGCGGTGATCCGGATGTTGCCACGTCGCTTGCCATCATGAAGGGTCTGCCGGGAGCGGGCGTTGATGTGATTGAACTTGGCATGCCCTTCACCGATCCGATGGCCGACGGGCCGACGATCCAGCTGGCCGGGCAAAGGGCGCTGGAGGGTGGCATGACGATGGACGCCACGCTGCAGATGGTGCGGGATTTCCGCAAGGATAATGCGGCGACACCAATCGTGTTGATGGGCTACTATAACCCGATCTATTCGCGCGGGGTGGACCGGTTCCTGGATCAGGCGAAAGCGGCCGGGATTGACGGGCTGATCGTCGTCGACCTGCCGCCCGAGGAGGACAGCGAACTGTGCTTGCCTGCACAGGCCGCCGGACTGAACTTCATCCGCCTCGCCACCCCAACGACAGATGCCAAGCGGTTGCCGAAAGTGCTGCAGAACACCTCGGGTTTTGTCTATTACGTCTCAGTCACCGGCATTACTGGGGCGGCGGCGGCGGTGGCGACCGATGTGGCCCCCGAGGTGGCGCGGATCAAGGCGTCCACCGATCTGCCGGTGATCGTGGGCTTTGGTATTTCCACCCCCGATCAGGCGCGCGCCATTGCCAGCGTGGCCGATGGCTGTGTGGTTGGTTCCGCCATCGTCAAGGATATCGGGGCCGGCAAGCCGGTGGCCGAGGTGCTGGCCAATGTGGCCGCACTTGCCAAGGGCGCGCATTCAGCGTGACCTTTGCTCTGGGTCGGGGTCGCGCATCTGGTCCATGATTTGGCGCAGGTCGGTCAGGACGGGTAGAGTTTCTGCCAGCCGCAGGGCAGGGAACCGTGCCGCAAGGTCGGCCAGATCGGGGGTCATGCCGCTGATGGCGGCTTGCCGAAAGGTCCGGCCCGCATCCGTGATCCAGACGCATTTCGACCGCCCGTCTTGCAGGTTAGGGGCCAACCTGATCAACCCGTGGCGTTCCAAAACGGCCAGGCTATGCGTCATCGAGGTTTTCGGCACCTGAAAGGCGCGGGCCATTTCCAGCGGCGTTCGGCCGTCCTTTACACGGATCAGATGGTTCAGAACGGTAAACTGCGACAGGGTAAAGCCGTCGGGCAGCCGCGCCTCGAACAGGGCGCGGCTCAACTGCGCAAGGATGCCCACTTCGGTGAAAAAGGCAAAGTACGTCTCCTCGGGCGTAGTGTCAGGCATTCACGATCTTTGCCTCCAAAGGCCAGCGCGGGCTGGGGTCTACGACCGGACCATAGCCGATCCGCGCCAACATCTGAACCGTGCCGCCTGCCGGCGCAAGTTTGGCGTGGAGTTTGGCGTAGTGCCCGACCATCTCGGGGTATTCCTGCAGGGCTTGGCTCAGCGGTTGAAACGCAATCCCAGCTGCGGTGGCTGCCAAGTTCACGCGCAGCCAATCTGCCCCGGTGGCAAGCTGGTCGGCTCGGCTGTTGCCCTGCGTCACCAGCCAGATATGCCCCATGGCCGTATCGGTGTTGGCGTAGACCGCCTCCAGCCCGGCCTTGTAAGCCTGTGACGACGTATCCGACGCGGCAGCCCGAGTGAACATTCCGGTGGCGCCCATTACCTCGAACAATGGCCCGGTGAAGTCGATGCCGTCAGGGTTGGCATCGACTTCGGCCCGCCCGATGCGGAACAGGTCCACCGATTCCTGATAGGTGCGCGGCGTTTCAATCTCGATCCGAAGTGCTTCATGGGTGAACGCGCGCCAATTGGCGACTTCCGCGGCGTCAAGCGTGCCGCCGAAGCGCGCGGCACTGACAGCCGCGCCAATGATAGCCAGCGTGTCGGCGGGCAGCGGGCGGGCCATGTCGTAGGGTTCTTTCGTTGAGCGACGTGCCAATACATGGGCAAACAGCGGGTCGGGCGTTACTGTTGGATCTGCCACAAACACTGCGCGGGCAATTGGGCGCTGGTCCAGCCCCTCGGGATTTTCGCCGTCGGGAAACGGAGTGATCGTCACGCGCTGACCATCATGGTTGGCCGCCATTCGCAGCAGTTCCAGAAAGCAGCCCAAACCGATGGTGATCTGGCGGTTCAGTGGGTCGGTGCTGGGCAGTAGCCTGGCTGTGTCGACAAAAAGCGTCACCACCCCCGCTTGGCGCAGGTCGACCAACCAGGGCTGACGGTTATGCGGGTTAGGTGCCAACAGCGCGTAGGACAGCGCGCGGCGGCGGGGTTCGGTTTCGATGCCAGCCTCGGCCCAGGGAAGGGTGGCGGTACGGGGTTTGCGGCTGGCAATCGCCCCAAGTGAGCTAGTGGCGGCAAGAATGACGCCGCCTCCGATCAGGGCAAGTGTCTTGCGACGCGTTAGTGTCATGGTGGACTCCCTAATAGTGCGATGAGGCACTATATAGTACGATGTCGCACTACAATCAAGTCCCACACGCGAAGTCTGAGTGGATTGCACTGCGTGCGTCAAATTGGTAATAGAAGATGACCAATTCTCGGAGGCCACTATGCCCGTCATCACCTGCATCGACGATCTGAAGCGGATCTATGCCCGTCGCACCCCCAAGATGTTCTACGACTATGCCGAAAGCGGCAGTTACACCGAGCAGACTTTTCGCGACAACACCAACGATTTCAGCCGTATCCGCTTGCGCCAGCGCGTTGCACGCGATCTGTCGGGACGGGTGCTTGAGACGTCGATGATCGGGCAGAAAGTTTCGATGCCGGTGGCGCTCGCCCCAGTTGGCAGTACCGGCATGCAATGCCCCGACGGCGAGATCAAGGCCGCCCGCGCCGCTGCCGCCTTTGGCGTGCCGTTCACCCTGTCGACGATGAGCATCTGTTCCATCGAAGACGTCGCTGCCGCCAGCCCGACGCCGTTCTGGTTTCAGATCTACGCGATGCGCGACGAGGATTTCGTCGATGCGATCATCGAACGCGCGCGGGCGGCGAAGTGCTCGGCACTGGTCGTGACGCTGGATCTGCAAATCCTTGGGCAACGGCACAAGGACCTGAAGAACGGCCTGACCAGCCCACCGAAGCTGACGCTGCCCAATCTGATCAACATGGCCACCAAGCCGCGCTGGGCTTTGGGCATGCTTCAGACCCCTCGTCGCAGCTTTCGCAACGTCATCGGACATGTGAAGGGAGTAAAGGACCTGTCGAACCTGACGGCTTGGGCCAATGAACAGTTCGACCCTAAACTCGACTGGTCCAAGGTCACCCGCATCCGTGACCAGTGGGGCGGCAAGTTCATCCTCAAGGGCGTACTCGATCCTGACGACGCGCGCATGGCCGCGGATGCCGGGGCGGATGCGATCATCGTGTCGAACCACGGCGGGCGGCAACTGGACGGCGCGCTCAGTTCTATCCGCGCCCTGCCATCGATTGTCCGTGCCGTCGGTGACCGGGTGGAGGTGCACATGGATGGCGGCATCCGTACTGGGCAAGACGTGCTGAAAGCGGTCGCGATGGGGGCTAAATCCACCTACATTGGCCGCTCTTTCATCTACGGCCTGGGCGCAATGGGGCAGGCCGGGGTGACCAAGGCGCTGGAGATCATCCAAAAAGAACTCGACATCACCATGGCGCTGTGCGGCGAGCGGAACATTAAGGATCTTGGCCGCCACAACCTGCTGGTGCCCAAGGATTTCGAGGGGGACTGGGCGGACCAATAGGCGCGCCCTTGCCTTTTGATCAAATTCTGACGCATAAGCAGAGGGCAACCAAGAGTTTCGCACCATGTCTGCCGATCTGATCGCCGGTGTCCGCCAGGACCGTCTTGAGACCCTCACCGCGCGTGAGGCGCGCCGCTTTGCCGCCAGCCGCCCGCTGTCGGCCTCTGCGATGGCCAAGGGCGCGGGCGTGTTCCTGTCCGGCGTGCCGATGCACTGGATGACCGATTGGCCAATGCCGCATCTGCCGCTGATCGCCCATGCGACGGGCGCGCGCATCACTGATATCGACGGCTATGGCATCGACGATTTCTGCCTGGGTGACACCGGCAGCATGTTCGGCCATTCCCCCGCACCGGTTGCCAAGGCGATTCGCAAACAGGCGCGTCTGGGCCTGACCTACATGCTGCCGTCCGAGGCGGCGCTGGAGGCAGGGCGGCTGCTGACCGAAACCTTCGGCGATTTTCGCTGGCAGATCGCCACCACCGCCACAGATGCCAACCGCTTTGCGCTGCGGGTCGCCCGTGCGGTGACGGGCCGGCCAAAGGTTCTGGTGTTCAACGGCTGCTACCACGGCACAGTGGATGAGACGATGGTCACCCTGAAGGGCAATCGCACTATCACTCGGCCCGGCCTGCTGGGCCAGGTGACCGACTTGGCGAAAACCGCCGTCTGTTGCGAATTCAACGATCTGGCTGCGGTCGAGGCGGCCCTCGAACGCGGCGATGTCGCCGCGATCCTGACCGAACCGGTGATGACCAATTCCTGCATGGTGCTGCCCGAACCGGGGTTTCTTGACGGCCTGCGCGCGGCTGCAACCCGGCATGGCGCGCTCCTCATCATCGACGAAACCCATACCATCTCCACCGGTCTTGGCGGCTTCAGCCGCGTTCATGGCCTGTCCCCCGATATCTTCGTTGTCGGCAAATGCGTGGCGGGCGGAATGCCCACCGCTGTCTGGGGCCTGACGCCAGAGGTTGCGGACCGTTACCTGGTGGCCAATGCCAACCGTGCCTCGGGCCATTCCGGAATGGGCACCACGCTTTCCGCCAACCCGATGCAGTTCGCCTGCCTTGTGGCCACGGTTGGCAAGGTAATGACCGCCGAAAACTACGCCAAAATGGATGCGGGTGCCGCCCGGCTGGCCGATGGCCTTGCTGGCGTGATCGCACACCACAAGGCGCCATGGCATGTCGTTCGTGTCGGCGCGCGGGTGGAATTCATCTGCGCCCCCGGGCCGTTGCACAACGGCGCCGAAGCGGCGCTGGCGCATCAGCCAGCGGTCGAGGCTGCGGTGCACGTGGCGCTGCTCAACCGTGGCACCCTGATTGCGCCGTTCCACAACATGATGCTGGTCAGCCCGGCCACCAAGAAACGCCAGATCGACAGGCTGATCGCCAGCTTTGACGAAATCCTCACCGACCTTTTTGCCTGAGTTTCATATGACCAATATCAGCCCCTCCGGATCCACCATGGCGGAAGCCGAAGCCTTTCTCGAAGCTCACCCCGAGATCGAGGCTTTTGACATTATCCTGCATGACGCCAACGGCATCGGCCGAGGAAAGATCATCCGCCGCCATGAACTTTTATCCTTTTACAACAATGGCCGGCATCTGCCGATCTCGATCCTCGGGTTGGATATCTGTGGCGAGGACGTGCACGAGACCGGCCTGATCTGGGACCAGGGCGATGGTGATCTGCGCGCATGGCCAGTTCCCGGTACGCTGAAGCCGCTGCACAATACCCAGCCGTTGCGCGGCGAAGTGTTCATGTCGATGTATTCGCTGGACGGCATGCCGATGACTTCCGACCCCCGCCACGCGCTGCAACGGCAGGTCGATGCGTTGGCGGCCGACGGTCTGTATCCCTCCGGTGCATTCGAGCTGGAATTCTTCCTCCTCGCGCCCGAACGCGATCAGCATGGCAAGATGCAGCCCGCCCGCGATGTGCTGGACGGCCGCGTATCCAACAAGACCGAGGTCTATTCGGTCGATCACCTGCACGGCATGCTGCCTTTGTTCAGTGACGTCTACGCCGGGGCGGCGAAGGCCGGGATCAAGGCGGAAACTCTGATTTCGGAATACGCCCCTGGCCAGTATGAACTGACCCTACATTACCGAACGAACGTGATGCAGGCCGCCGACGACCTGATGCGGCTAAAGCGGATCGTGCGCGCGCAGGCCCGCGCGCATGGCGTGGTCGCCTGCTTCATGGCCAAGCCGAACGAGGATTACGCCGGCTCCGGCATGCATTTCCACGTCTCGATGATGGATGGTGCGGGCAAGAACGTGTTTGTCGAGGCCAAGGAAGGCCTCTGGAACCCGGTCATCCTGCATGCGCTTGGCGGGTTGAAGATGACGATGGGCGAAAGCATGCTGGTCTTCGCGCCGCATGCCAACAGCTGGCGCCGCTTCGCCAGCCAATCCTACGCGCCGGTCAGCCCGACCTGGGGGGTCAACAACCGCTCGGTCGCGTTACGCATTCCGGCCGGCGACATCAAAGCACGGCGGATCGAACATCGCCCGGCGGGCGTGGATGCCAACCCTTACCTTGTGGCTGCAACCGTGCTGGCTGGCGTGCGGCACGGGATGAGGAACCAGATCGATCCCGGGCCGGAAACCGCCGGCAACGGCTATGAGGACACCGGCGATCAGGTGATCCCGGTCGATTGGCGCTCAGCCATCGAAGCGGCGAAAGCCTCGGCATTCCTCAAGGCCGCGCTGGGCGAGGACATGCACCGTACCTTCACCGCGATCAAGGCGGCGGAATACGCCCGGGTGATGCGCACCGTATCTGAAGTGGATTTCGATCTGTACCTGCATACGGTCTGAAGCCACGCGCCCTGTCAGATGGCTCAGGTGCCGCTGAACCGGCTTTGGAAAAGCACGTGGCCACTGTCGTCCACGGTGAAGCGGACGCGCAGCGCGCCATGCCGGAAGGTCACGCGAAACCGCCCGGCATCGGCATCTTGCCCCTGTTCGGACAGGCAGCTGATCTTGCCCTTTCGCATCAATTCCGGCACGTCGGCTGCCGGTAGGCCCAGAAGTGGACCTAGATCCGCCGCGTCGATGATGAAGCCATCTGCGCTGCGCTGCAGTTTCGCAACCTTGCGACCCGGCATGGCGGATGCGGTTTGTGCGACGATCGGATCGGTATCTTCCACCAAGGTTCACCCATTTGGGCCAAAGCGCCGGTCAATCGCGGCGAGGGTTAGCTTCAGCCGCGTTGCCAGCGGCAGTCAACGGCGCAGACCTCGCGCGCAGCGAGGATAGCCTGAGCGACGATTCCGGGCACGCGGGAATCGAGGCCAACTGGCGGCAGGATTCGGCCGGCAAACCCGGCCGCTGCAAGGGCTGCTGGAATATCTTCGGTCACATGTCCGCCCGCCGCGGCAAAGAAGGGCAAGCACAGCGCGCCGCTGCCAAACCCGATGGCCGCCTGAAGTTGCGGAAGCTGATCGATGAACGCAGCCTCGACACGGGTGATCCCGGTCTCGACGCGGATCCGCTCCGCCACATGCTTCGCAATGTCGGAAGGGACCGAGGACTTGAAAGATCCATGAGCGGCCAACAAGAGTTCAGCCTCGGGATGGCCCCGCTCCGCCTCGGCGGCCAACGCCACTGTCAGATCATGCACTGCCGGATCACAGCCAAACGGTTCCAGAATGCGCCAGCCGGTGATCTTTGCCGCCATCAGGCGCGCAGGAATCTGCACCCGTGTAAACCAGCCCCCGGCCATGAACATCGGGAAAATCACGCCCGCAGCCATGGCACCGGCTATGGTGGCCAACTCCTCGCCCTGGGCAAGCGTGACCGACCGCACATCCCAGCCGGGAAGATGCCCGGCCACGTGGGCAGCAAGCCGTGCCAGTTCCGCCGCCGCTGGTAAGGGATCAGAAGGTTGGCCATGGGCGACAATCAGGGCGCTATGCTGTGTCATGCCGCAAGACTTGACACAGCGCCTGACCGGGTCAACCCCTGAAAGCGTAGATTGCCTAACTGTTCAGTCCCGGCATCTGTTGGATCGGGTTTAGGATGAATCGATCCGGCTCTGATGTCGGGATTTTGCAGATGTATTCGCAGGGCGTGAGACCGTTCAGGGTCTTCAGCCTTCGCGCGAAGTTGTCGGCTGCGAGGACGTCGGCTTCGAGCATGGGCTGCAGGAACTCCCAGGCGGTGCGCCTGTCGGCTGTTGCGACGAGTCGGGCGGCGACAAACTTGGCGGTCCGGTCAATGCCCACAAAGAGACAGAGCTTGCCCTCGGCGGTCTGTACCTCGGCGATGTCGATGCGAACCGAAGGCCCGCGCAGCGAAAGAACCCGATGGGGTAGCGCTTGAACTTCTGGCGCTTGGGTTTGTCGCCCTCGACATCTGGCAGGCGCGGGATGCCGTGCCGTTGCAGGCTGCGATGCAGCGCTGACCGAGTCAGGTGCGGGATGGACGGCTGCACCCAGATCGACACCTGGAAGGAGAATTACAACCGCCACAGGCCCCATTCCGCCCTTGGGAATATCCCACCGGCCGAATTTGCCATGAAAATGACCCTGGAAATGCGGGCCGCCTAGGCCCAGAAATCAACCCAAGGACTCTCCCCAACCCCGGAGGGAATACGGGGCTCAGGTCACAGGGTTGATGCCCAGCTGCCGGCTCAACTGCGCGAGCATTCGGGGCCACCCTCGAACCGGTGGCGGGCC
>NZ_JANMET010000091.1:0-4212 GCF_031377265.1 Tabrizicola sp.
GGCCCGCAGCCCCGAACAGCTCGGCGCCATGCAACAGGCAGGCTGGGAAATCGCCTCGCATGGCCTGAAGTGGATCGACCACCGCGACATGCCCGAAGCGGAGGAACGCGCCCAGATCGCCGAATCCATCCGCCTGCACACCGAACTCACCGGCACAGCGCCGCGCGGTTGGTACACCGGTCGCACCTCGATGAACACCGTCCGCCTAACCTCTGAAACGGGCGCTTTCGACTGGATCTCCGACACCTACGACGACGATCTGCCCTACTGGCTGGAGGTGGGTGATCGCGACCAGCTGGTGATCCCCTACACGCTCGAAGCCAACGACATGCGCTTTGCCACAGCCCCCGGCTACATCGAAAGCGAACAGTTTTTCACATACCTGCGCGACAGCTTCGACACCCTCTATGCCGAAGGTGCCGCTGGCCGCGCCAAAATGTTTTCCATCGGCCTGCACTGCCGGCTGATCGGCCGCCCCGGCAAGATCGCCGGGCTCATCCGCTTTCTCGACCACGCCCAGCGCCATGACGGCGTCTGGTTTGCCGCCCGCCGCGACATCGCCCGCCACTGGGCCACAACTCATCCGCACCGCCGCATCGAACGCCCCAGCCAGATGACACTGGCCCGTTTCACCGAACGCTTCGGCGGCATCTATGAACATTCCCCGTGGGTTGCGTCCCGCGCCCACGCCCTTGAACTTGGCCCCGCGCATGATTGCGCCACCGGCCTCGCCCATGCCCTCGCCCGCGTGTTTCGCACCGCCTCCCCCGCTGAACGCCTCGCGGTCCTCAATGCCCACCCCGATCTCGCAGGCAAACTTGCGGCGGCCAAGCGGCTCACCGCCGACAGCACCGCCGAACAAGCCTCCGCCGCGCTCGACGCGCTGACCGATGCCGAACGCGCCAGCTTTCAGCGCCTGAACGCCGACTACACCGTCAAGCACGGCTTTCCCTTCATCATCGCGGTGCGCGACAATACCAAGGCCAGCATTCTGCAAGCCTTCCAGACCCGCCTCGCCAACGATACCGAACAAGAATTCACAAACGCTTGCGCACAAGTCGAACGCATCGCCGCCCTCCGCCTGAAGGATCAGCTTCCATGACCGGATACTACGCCCCCGAAGGCGGCCTGCCGCCGCAAACCCGGTTGATGACCGGGCGCGCCATCTTCACTACCGCCTATGCCGTCATCCCCAAAGGCTGCTTTTCCGACATCGTCACCAGCGCGCTGCCCGGCTGGACCCGGACCAAGCTTTGGCTCATCGCCCGCCCGATGACCGGCTTTTCCGAACCCTTCAGCCAATATGAGATGGAGGTCGCCCCCGGCGGCGGCTCCGACGCGCCTGATCCTGAAACCGGCGCCGAACACTGGCTGTTTTTCACCGGCGGCCTCGCCACCCTCACCCTCGGCGGCACCGGCTACGAAATGGACGCCGGCGCCTACGCCTACATCCCGCCCGGCACCCCTTGGACCCTCCTCGCCGAAGGCACCGCCCCCGCCCGCTTCCACTGGCTGCGCAAGCTCTATGAACCCAGCCCAGGCCTCGCCCCACCGGCGCCGATCGTAATCAACGAACGCGACGTGCCGCCAATCCCGATGCCCGATACCAATGGCGTCTGGGCCACCACCCGCTTCACCGACCCCGCCGATCTCCGCCACGACGCCCATGTCAATATCGTCACCTTCCAGCCCGGCGGCCTGATCCCGTTTGAGGAAACCCATGTCATGGAACACGGCCTCTACGTGTTGCAAGGCCGCGCCGTCTACAAGCTCAACCAGGACTGGGTCGAGGTCGAGGCCGGTGATTTCATGTGGCTGCGCGCCTATTGCCCGCAGGCCTGCTACGCCGCCGGCCCCGGCCCGTTCCGCTACCTTCTGTACAAGGACGTCAACCGCCATGCGCGCCTGCGCGGGCCCTTCACCCGCTGACCCTTCATCTGTCCCCAAATATCCCACGGGGAGCGCGAGGGGTGTGAAACCCCTCGCTCCCGCCGCAGCCAAGGCCCCGCCAATGCAGACCCTCCGCACCCAACCCCTCACCGCCAAGGCCTTCGCCCCCTTCGGCGACGTGCTCGAGGCCACCGGCGACCACCGGCTGATCAACGCCGGCCTCTGCCAGCGCTTCCACGACCGCGCCCGCCTCGACTTCGGCCCCGAGGCTCGCCCCGGCATCTCGATCTTCCAGGCCGAACCCCGCGCGCTCCCCTACCGCTTCGATCTGATCGAGCGTCACCCCGACGGCTCTCAGGCCTTCGTGCCGATGACCGAGCACCCCTTCCTAGTCATTGTGGCCGCCACCCCCGAAGCCACCCCGCTTGCCTTCCTCACCAACGGCGCGCAGGGCATCAACCTGCACCGCGGCACCTGGCACGGGGTGCTGACGCCGCTCCACGCCCCCGGCCTCTTCGCCGTGGTCGACCGCATTGGCACCACGCCCAATCTCGAAGAACACCGCTACAGCCAGCCATGGACCGTGCTGGTCGCCTGAATAACCAATGCCACAACGCGCCCGAATGCATTTGACCTCACCCGCGGTGACACGTTAGCGGCGGTGCACGACGCCGCCCGACAAGTGCTCACCGAGCTTTCGGATGATCGGCAAGTCCGGTCCCGCGCAAACAACGCCCCCCGTTCCGGCAGACCGCGGCTCAGATCGTCGAAGACGTTCGGACCCAAAGGTGCCTAACCACCAGAAATCTGTCCTGCGAGGCAAAGCCCAGCCTCCCGACGCATGACACTTCGCACGCAATCACCATCCGCTACCGCAAAACAAAACGGGGGCGGCCTTTCGGCCACCCCCGTCTCAAATCTCATAACGCGTAAGGCTTATGCCAGTGCGAGGTTGATCGCCGATTCGCGACCGTCACGGCCGGATTCCACGTCAAACGTCACAGCCTGACCGTCGTTCAGCTGACGGATGCCTGCGCGCTCCAGCGCGGTGACATGGACGAATACGTCCTTGCCGCCAGATTCCGGTGCGATAAAACCGAAACCCTTGGTTGCATTGAACCATTTCACGGTGCCTTTGGCCATCGTGAAGTCTCCTTCTAGTATCGCCACCCGCAGCATGCGGTGGCCCGGCTAAGTCCCCTCAAGATCGAGTAGTCTGAAGCCGCGAAGGAAACAGAGGTCGATAATAAGTGTTTCGCAGGGGCCACATGCGCCTTTTTTCGCACAAATGCAAGGGCTGCGCCGAAACTATCCCCGATCAGGCAAAACTCTGGCACCTTTTCGCCAACACTGTCAATCTGCGCTGACACTGTCTTTTCCGCCCAAAGGTGCCCATGCCCGCCCCTCCCGGTCTCACTGCCCCCGGCCTCACCGCCCCCAGCCTCACCGGCACCGCCCGCCCCGGCCTTTGCACCGATTGCGGCGTCTCGCGCCTCGGCGATGGCAAGGACTGCGGCCGCGCCTGCCAGTTCATCGCCCCCGATTACCCCGGCCTGGAAACCCGCAGCCACGGCCGCCCCGCCGACCCGCGCCTCGGCGAAGAGGCGTTCTTCGGCGTCATCCACAGCATGCACCGCGCCCGCCTCACGCCCGCTGCCCCCGGCGCGCAATGGACCGGCATCACCACCGCCCTGGCCGCCGCCCTGCTCGAAACCCACGCCGTCGACGCCGTCCTCACCGTCGGCCCCGATCCCACCGACCGATGGAAACCCCTGCCCGTCATCATCACCGACCCCGCCGCCATGGCCCAGGCCCGCGGCATGCGCATGGGCTACGCCCCCACCCTCGCCCTGCTCGAACCCGCCCGCGCCGCCGGTCACAAACGCATCGCCTTCATCGGCATCCCTTGCCAGGTCTATGCCCTGCGCGCCCTTGAACGCGACCTCGGGTTCGAGGCGATCCACGTCATCGGCACCCCCTGCTCCGACAACACCACCACCGCCAACTTCCACACCTTCCTGAACCTCCTCGACCCCGCCCCCGACACCATCTCCTACCTCGAGTTCCGCACCGACTACCGCGTGGAACTTCGCTTCACCGATGGCCGCCCCACCCGCCTCATCCCCTTCCTGCAACTGCCGATCAGCCAACTTCCCGCCGATTTCTTCCCCCTCACCTGCCGCACCTGCGTCGATTACACCAACCGCCTCGCCGACATCACCGTCGGCTACATGGGCGGCGATGGCGACCAGTGGTTGATCACCCGCAACCCCCGCGGCGCAGCCCTGCTCAAACTGATCGAGCCGCACCTCACCCTCCGCC
>NZ_JANMET010000093.1:0-3234 GCF_031377265.1 Tabrizicola sp.
CCAGATCGTCAAAGCTGGCACCCTTCGGCGCGACATGGGCAAGGTCGGTGCGGTCAAGGTAGGAAACCGCCAGTTCGCGGAAGATGTAGTCCAGGATCGACGTCGCGTTCTTGATGCTGTCATTGCCTTGCACCATGCCGGCGGGTTCAAAGCGGGTGAAGGTGAACGCCTCCACAAACTCATCCAGCGGCACGCCGTATTGCAGGCCGACGCTGATTGCGATGGCGAAGTTGTTCATCATCGCACGGAAGCCCGCACCTTCCTTGTGCATGTCGATGAAAATCTCGCCGAGGCTGCCGTCCTGATATTCGCCAGTGCGCAGGTACACCTTGTGGCCGCCGACGATGGCTTTCTGGGTGTAGCCCTTGCGCCGCTCGGGCAGCTTTTCGCGGTTGGAGCGGACGATTTCCTTGATGATCACCTTTTCGATGATCTTTTCGGCCATCACGATGGCCTTTTCGTGCTGGCTGCCCGAGACCATGATCTCTTCGGCCTCTTCGTCATCCTCGACCAGCGCGGATGCCAGCGGCTGGCTGAGTTTCGATCCATCGCGGTACAGCGCGTTGGCCTTGATGCCGAGCGAGTGGCTAAGCTCATAGGCCGCCAGCGTTTCGGCGATGGTGGCGTTGTTCGGCATGTTGATCGTCTTGGAAATCGCACCCGAGATGAACGACTGGGCCGCCGCCATCATGTGGATATGGCTTTCCACGCTGAGGAAACGATTGCCGGTCTTGCCGCAGGGGTTGGCGCAATCGAACACCGAGTAGTGCTTGGGGTCCAGATGCGGCGCGCCTTCAAGGGTCATGGTGCCGCAGACATGGTCATTGGCCGCATCGATCTGCGCTTTGGTGAACCCAAGGTGGCGCAGAAGGTCAAAGGTCGGGTCGTTCAGCTTTTCCGCCGGGATGCCGAGGGTGCCCTTGCAGAAATCTTCGCCCAGCGTCCACTGGTTGAACACAAAGCGGATGTCGAAGGCCGAGGGCAGAGCGGCCTCGATCTTTTCAATCTCACGCGCGCCAAAGCCGTGGCCGAGAAGCGAGGTGTGGTTGATGCCCGGGGCCTGACCGATGGAGCCGTGGCCGACCGCATGGGCGACAATCTCGGCCGCCTTGGAGGTGGAATAGCCGAGCTTTTCAAGCGCTGCCGGGACCGACTGGTTGATGATCTTGAAGTAGCCGCCACCGGCGAGTTTCTTGAATTTCACCAGGGCGAAGTCAGGTTCGATCCCGGTGGTGTCGCAATCCATCACCAGACCGATGGTGCCGGTGGGGGCGATGACGGTGGTTTGCGCATTGCGGTAGCCGTGTGCTTCGCCAAGGGCCAGCGCCTCATCCCAAGCGGATTTCGCAAGGGCAACAAGGCTTTGATCCGGGCAGTTCGCGTGATCAAGCGCCACGGCGGGGACGTTCAGGCCCTCGTAGACGCCGGTTGCGTAGGCTGCGGCACGGTGGTTGCGGATCACCCGCAGCATGTGCTCGCGGTTGCGGGCATAGCCGGAGAACGCGCCAAGACGGGCGGCGATTTCGGCAGAGGTGGCATAGGAAATGCCGGTCATGATCGCGGTCAGGGCACCGCAGAGGGCGCGGCCTTCTTTCGAGTCGTAGCCAAGGCCCATGTTCATCAGGAGGCCGCCGATGTTGGCATAGCCGAGGCCGAGGGTGCGGAAATCATAGCTGAGCTGGGCGATTTCCTTCGACGGGAACTGCGCCATCATCACGCTGATTTCCAGCGTCACGGTCCAGAGGCGGGTGGCGTGGACGTAGGCGTCGGCATCAAACTTGCCGTCGTGGAAGAAGGTCAGCAGGTTCATCGACGCGAGGTTGCAGGCGGTATCGTCGAGGAACATGTATTCCGAACAGGGGTTGGAGCCGCGGATCGCGCCATCCTCCGGGCAAGTGTGCCAGGCGTTGACGGTATCATGGAACTGGATGCCGGGATCGGCGCAGGCCCAGGCGGCGTGACCGACCTGATCCCACAGGTCGCGGGCCTGGATGGTTTTGGCCACCTTGCCATCGGTGCGGCGGATCAGCTCCCACGGCAGGTCTTCCTTGACCGCGCGCAGGAAGGCGTCGGTCAGGCGGACGGAGTTGTTGGAGTTCTGGCCGGAGACGGTGATGTAGGCCTCGCTGTCCCAGTCTACGTCATAGGTGGGAAATTCGATCGAGGTGAAGCCCTGGCGGGCGTATTGCAGGATACGGTTGGTGTAAGTGTCGGGGATCATGGCCTTTTTGGCGGCCTTGATCGCGGCTTTGAGGGCGAGGTTCTTGGCCGGATCGGTGGCGTCGGCTTCCGCTCCGTCCCAGGTGCGGATGGCGGTGAAGATCTCGTTCAGGCGCAGTTCATGCGCCTTGGAGCCGGCGACGAGGGAGGCGACTTTCTGCTCCTCGATCACCTTCCAGTTCACGAAGGCTTCGACATCGGGGTGATCCATGTCGCAGATCACCATCTTGGCGGCGCGCCGCGTGGTGCCGCCGGATTTGATCGCCCCTGCGGCGCGGTCGCCGATTTTCAGGAAGCCCATGAGGCCCGAGGATTTGCCGCCGCCCGACAGCTTTTCGCCCTCGCCGCGCAAGCTGGAGAAGTTGGTGCCGGTGCCGGAACCGTATTTGAACAGGCGCGCCTCGCGGACCCAAAGGTCCATGATGCCGCCGTCGCCGACGAGGTCATCCTTGACCGACTGGATAAAGCAGGCGTGCGGCTGCGGGTGTTCGTAGGCGGAGGTGGATTTGGTCAGAACGCCGGTCTGGTGATCGACGTAGTAGTGGCCCTGCGACGGGCCGTCGATGCCGTAGGCCCAATGCAGGCCGGTGTTGAACCATTGCGGGCTGTTCGGCGCGGCCATCTGGCGGGCCAGCATGAAGCGCATCTCGTCAAAATAGGCGCGGGCATCGGACTCGGTGGCGAAATAGCCGCCCTTCCAGCCCCAGTAGGCCCAGGCGCCGGCAAGACGGTCAAACACCTGCTTGGCCGAGGTTTCGCCAGTGTTGCGCTCGTGCGCCGACAGTGCAGCCATCGCCTCATCATCGGCGACCGAACGCCAGAGGAATTCCGGAACCCCCTTTTCCTTCACCCGCTTCAGCCGTGCCGGGATGCCAGCCTTGCGGAAATACTTTTGCGCCAACACGTCGGAGGCAACCTGGCTCCAGCCGTCCGGCACCTCGACAGCCTCATTGCGGAACACCACAGTGCCATCCGGATTGCGGATTTTGGAGGTGGTGACGGAAAACGCCATGG
>NZ_JANMET010000152.1:0-11601 GCF_031377265.1 Tabrizicola sp.
GCGTCAGGATCGCGGGCACGGCTATGGCCCAAACCGGCCCCATGTCGGCCACCACCTGTGCGGCGCTTGGCCGGTCAAACCCGCCGTAGTTCTTGATGATCGGGCGCAAGGCCATGGCGGCAATGACCACCCGTGCCACCACCGAGGCCATCGCGGCCCCGGTCAGCTCCAGCCCCAGGCCAAAGATCAGGATCGGGTCCAGCACGGCGGTGGCCAGCGCCCCCCAGACCGTGGCCATCATCGCGGATCGTGCATCACCATGGCTGCGCAGGATCGCGCCGCCGATCATGCCCACCATCAGCAAAGGCTGCGACGGTGTCACGATCTGCAAAAACCACACCGCCAGGTCATGCGTCTCGCCGGTAGCACCCAGCAGGCTGACCAGAGGCGCCAGAAACACCCAGACCACAGCGGCAAACAGCGCCCCGAAGATCAGCCCCAGGATCAGCCCGGTCGTCGCCTTTTCCCGCGCCTGTGCGATGTCCCGCGCGCCCAGCGCCCGCGACACCAGCGCCGACACCGCAATCGACATGCCGATGCCAAAGCTGGTCGTAAAAAACAGGATCGCCCCCGCATAGCCGATGGCCGCCGCCAGTTCCTCGCGCCCCAGCATCGCGATATAGACCATGTTGATCAGGTCCACGACGAACACCGCCATCAGCCCGACCGAAGAGGTCAGCGCCATCACCGACACATGCCGGAAGAGGCTGCCCTCCACGAACTTCGCCTGCTCACCCGATCCGGCCACGCCCCCGCCCTTTCATCTTGGCAAAAATATCCCACGGGAGGTCCGGAGGGTGTGAAACCCTCCGGCGCTGTCCGCCCGGCTCAGACCTTGGGCACCTTGCGCAACAGCGGCATCACATCCGCCATTTCCGGCCCCGCATCGCGCCCCGTCAAAGCCCGGCGCAGGGGGCGAAACAGGTCCTTGCCCTTGCGCCCGGTCGCCTCTTTCACAGATGCCGTCCATTCGCCCCAGGTCGCATGGGTCCAGGGTTGCGGCGGCAGCAGCGCCAGCGCTTGCGCAACGAACGCCTTGTCCGCGTCATCGACCAGGGGCTCGGCCCCATCCCGGAACAGGGTCCACCATTGCGCCATATCGGCCAGCACGGTGATGTTGCCCTTGGCCACCGCCCAGAACGCCTGCGCTATGTCGCCCGGCACGCCCAGTGCGGCCACCTTGTCGGCTATCGCTGCAAAGGGCAGACCCTGCACATAGTGCCGCGTCAGGGGCATCAGGTCCTCGGCATCAAACTTGGTCGGGGCCGATCCGAAAGCCCCAATGTCAAAGCTGTCGACCAGCTCTTCCATCGACCCGATCAGCTCCACCGGTTTCGAGGACCCGAGCCGCGCCATCAGACTGAGCAGCGCCATCGGCTCCACCCCGCGCGCCCGCAGGTCGCGCAAACTTAGCGTTCCCAGCCGCTTGGACAATTCCTCGCCCTGCGCCCCGGTCAGCAGCGAATGATGCGCAAACGACGGCGGGGTGCCGCCCATCGCCTGCATGATCTGAATCTGCGTCGCGGTATTGGTCACATGGTCCGCCCCGCGCACGATGAAGCTGACGCCCATGTCGATGTCATCAACCGAAGAGGCGAACGTATACAGCACCTGCGCGTCCGCCCGGATCAGCACCGGGTCCGACACCGACGCCGCATCAATCGAGATCGGTCCCAGAATGCCATCCGCCCATTCGATCCGGGTCTGGTTCAGCATGAACCGCCAGTAGCCCTCGCGTCCCTCGGCGCGGGCGCTGGCCTTCTCGGCGTCGCTCAGCCTCAGCGATGCGCGGTCATAGACCGGCGGCCGCCCCATGTTCAGCTGCTTCTTGCGCTTCAGGTCCAGCTCCACCGGCGTCTCGAAACACTCGTAGAACCGCCCCTTGGCGCGCAGATCATCCGCCGCTGCGCGGTAGCGCTCCATCCGCAGCGACTGGCGCTCCACCCGGTCCCAATGCAGGCCCAGCCAGGTCAGATCCTCCATGATCCCGTCGGCATATTCCTGCTTTGATCGTTCCTGATCGGTGTCATCCAGCCGCAGGATGAACTGCCCGCCCGCCTTGCGGGCGATCATCCAGTTCATCAGCGCGGTGCGCAGGTTGCCCACATGGATCCATCCGGTGGGCGAGGGGGCAAAGCGGGTTGTCACGGTCATCGGCAGGCTCCTTCAAGCGCCCTTCCCTGTCACAAGCCCCCGCCTTTGTCCAGTTGGACAGGGACCACCGCCTTGATCCTGATCAGGGCGGCGCGGCACCCGCCGGGCCAATCTGCAACCCTCGGCACCGCAGCAAAGGACCGGTATCATGCACCGCAAGGGATGGATCATCTTCGGGATTGCCGCCGCCGTCGCGGCGCTGGTCATTGCCACGAACTACGTCCGCGACATGTCCCGGATCAGGGCGGGGCTGGTCACCGGCAGCCAGCTGATCGAAACCCGCCATGGCCCGGTCGAGGTGGCCATCTGGGGCGAAGGGTCGGCGGTCCTCGTGCTGCACGGCGCGGGGGGCGGGTATGATCAGGGCAGGCTTCTGGCGCAGATGTTCGGCACCTCCGGCCACCGCTGGATCGCCGTGTCGCGCTTTGGCTATCTGCGTTCGGCCGTGCCCGCCGACGCCTCCACCCGTGCCCAAGCCGAGGCGCTGGTCGATGTGATGGATGCGATCGGGGTGGACCGCGCAAGCCTGCTGGCGATGTCCGGCGGCGTGCCCCCGGCGCTGCAATTTGCAGCCCTTTACCCCGAACGCACAACTGGGCTGGCGCTGCTGTCCGCCGCCCCGTTCACCCCCCTGACCGCCGCCTCGCAAGACCTGCCGATGCCTGCCTGGGCCTATCAGGCGCTGTTCGCCACCGACTTTCCGGTCTGGGCGATCACCCGTCTTTGGCCAACCGCGCTTGACCCCGCGTTTGACGTGACACCCGCGCTGCGTGCCCGGCTTTCCACCGATGAGGACGCCGACGTTCGCGCCCTCACGTTAGGCTTTCTGCCGGTGACAGACCGCCTGCCCGGCCTTGCCAACGAAGGCGCCGCCATCGACCCTGCCGCGACCTATGACCTTACCGGCATCACCGCGCCAACCCTGATTGTCCACGCCCGCGACGACGGCATCAACCCGTTCCCGATTGCGCAATACCTCGCCAGCCACCTGCCCAAAGCGCGCTTCATCGCCCTACCCGACGGTGGCCATCTCCTCCTTGGTCACCGCGCCAAGGTCCGCGCTGCGGTGGTCGCCATCCTGTCCACCCCGTAGGGTACATAGTCCTATCATCTTTCCATGCACTTACACCGGAAAAACCAGCCAACGCTTGCGCAGATCCTCCAGCCCCGCGCCGATCACCTCGCGCAGCGCCACCTCGTTCAACGCCGCCAACCGCTTGAGGTAAAGGCAGGATTTCCCCAACCGGTGCGGCCCAAGCCGCTGCAGGATCGCCCCGTAATCCGCATATCCCGGCATGATGTAGATCGATATCGCCGCCTTCCTCGGCGAAAATCCTGTGGCGAAACTTTCGCCCGCTTGGCCGCTGTCATAGCGGTATTCGTAGCGCCCAAAGCCCACCATCGACCCGCCCCAAAGCCGCGGCACAAAGCCGGTCACCTCGGCAAAGATCGCCAGCAGGCGCGCCGCCTCATCCCGCCGCGCCTGCGGTTCCACCGTGTCCAGCCAACCCGCCTGCAACGGCGCGGATTTGGTCTTGGCCTCGTATGACATCCGCCTACCCTTCGCCTCTGACAACCCCCGGAAATCTTATCATGCGGCTGTGCCGATCGCATCTTTCCTCGCGGCCCCGCAGCCCCTACTTAGTGCGCATGACAAACCCGGCCCCCGAAACCATCGCCCCCTCCCTCGCGCTGATCGAGCAATTGGCCCATGAGGCGATCTCGACCCTGCCAGAGCCTTTCCGCGAACCCGCCACCCTGATCCGCCTCAGGATCGAGGATTTCCCGCAAGACGAGATGCTTGAGGCGCTTGACCTTACCGATGCTTTCGAACTTACGGGCATGTACGAAGGCACCCCCCTCACCGAGAAATCGGTGATGGATCAACCCACCCAGCCCGATACGATCTGGCTGTTCCGCCGCCCGATCCTGGATGAATGGGCCGAACGCGGCGACGTGTCGATTGGTGACATGGTGACTCACGTAGTGATTCACGAACTCGCGCATCACTTCGGCTGGTCCGACGAAGACATCGCTGCCATCGACCCCTGGTGGGAATGACCGCACAGCCACTGTGCCCTCATGCACCATCCTGACAGATCTGTGACCGGGGTTCCGCTGGCCGGCGCGGCATCGAAAGCTACCTTGTCGTTTCAACCCAAGGAGGACTGCCGATGCCCGGATTGACCCGTCGCCAAACCCTGTTCGCAGGTGCCGCCCTGCCATTTGTTTCCGGCTTTCTTGCCTCTCCCGCCGTCGCCAAGGCGGAAAAGCAGGGCATCTCCAGCCCGCTCTACAGCCGCTTTGCGCTGGGCGATTTCGAGGTCACCACCCTGCTCGCGGGAACCATGACCGCCGACAAACCGCAAGAGATCTTCGGTCTGAACGCCGACTCCGCCGATTTCGCCGCCGCCTCTGCCGCAGCCTTCATCCCGGCCGACAAGGCGCAGTTCTTCTTCACGCCAACGCTGGTCAACACCGGGGCCGAACTGGTGCTGTTTGACACCGGCATGTCGCCCGATGGTATCACCGCCGCCCTTGCCGCCGCCGGGATCAGCCCCGACCAGATCGATGTCGTGGTCTTGACCCACATGCATCCCGACCATATCGGCGGCCTGCAAGGTGCTGGCGGTCCGGTCTTTGCCAACGCCCGCTACGTGACCGGGGCGATCGAGCATAACCACTGGTCGATGGCCCCAAGCGAGGTGTTCACCTCGAACGTGGTGCCGCTGAACGACAAGCTGACCTTCCTTGACGAAGGCGGCGCCGTTGCCCCCGGCATCACCGCGCTGATGGCTGCAGGTCACACGCCGGGCCATATGATGTTCATGCTGGAAAGCGCGGGCCAGCGGTTGGCGATCACCGCTGACACCGCAAACCATTACATTTGGTCGCTGGCTAAGCCCGACTGGGAAGTGAAGTTCGACGCCGACAAAGCCGCCGCCGCCGCCACCCGCCGCACGGTGTTCGGCATGATCGCCGCCGACCGCATCCCCTTCATCGGCTACCACATGCCATTCCCCGGTCTGGGTTATGTGGAAGCCGCGGGTGATGGCTTTCGTTATGTCCCGGCCAGCTATCAGCTGATCATGGCTGGCTGACCCTTGGCGGCGGGCACCACCTGCCCGCCACCGCCCTGACAACAGGTCTGCTACTAGCCCGTTCTGTGGACATGACACCGCCACTTTTTGGCCCGGAATCAAGGCGCGGCACACGCCGCCGGGCAGCGCCCGCCTCCCGGCCCGCCTACGGGGCGGGCGTTCTTCGCGGAAATCGTCCACTGGACGATTTCTGATCGCTCATCACCCCCCTCGGGCGGGGGCTTTTGCAACGTCACCGCCTGGAATTCCGGTGGGAGGGGTTGCGGAATAAAGCGCTTGGAACCGCCGTCGCTGCGCCGACCCGGCGGTCATGCGCCACCCCCGGTTCCGATGTCCGCTCGACGTCCAGACTGCCCTGTCCCCCTGATCCCCGCCACCCCGCACCGCCCTGTTCCCCTCCGCCCGCAACCCGGCTATGATAGCGGTAACAACAGGTGCCGCCATGAACTCCATCGTTCCGACCCAGACCATTCCGATCCTGACCCTGACGCTGAACCCCGCGCTGGATATGGCCAGCGATGTCGCCGAGATCATTCCCGGCCACAAGCTGCGCTGTTCCGACCCGCTGCTTGATCCCGGCGGCGGTGGGCTGAACGTCAGCCGCGCGATCAAGGCGCTGGGCGGTGACAGCCTTGCCCTTGTCGCCATCGGCGGGCTGACCGGCGATCGTCTGGCCGGGCTGATCCGCGCCGAAGGCGTCACCTTCCTGTCGATCCTCGGCCCCGGCGAAACCCGCCAGTCCCTCACCGTCAACGAGGCCTCCACCGGCAAGCAATACCGCTTCATGCTGCCCGGCCCGGTCTGGACCGAAACCGAACGCGCCCGCGTCTTCACCCTGCTCAGCGCCACGGCGCGCCCCGGCGGCATCTCCGTCATCTCCGGCAGCCAGCCCCCCGGCGTGCCCGCCGATTTCCCCGCCCAGCTGGCCGCCTCCATGCCCGGCAGCAAGATCGTGCTCGACACCTCCGGCTCGGCCTTGTCCGAGGCGGTGCGCCACCCGATCCCCGGCCTGACCGTGCTGCGCATGGATGGCGAGGAAGGCGAGGGGCTGGCCGGTCGGCCGCTGCACAGCCGCGCCGATACCGCCGAATACGCGCAATCGCTGGTCCGCGCCGGGGTGGCCGAAATGGTGATCATCGCGCGCGGGGCCGATGGCAATGTGCTCGCCACCAAGGACCGGCGCCTGTTTTCCCCTGCCGCCAAGGTCAAGGTCAAAAGCACCGTCGGCGCAGGCGACAGCTTTGTCGCGGCCTTCGTTCTGGCCCTTGCGCGCAACCAATCCGCGGCCGAGGCGCTGGCCTTTGGCTCGGCCTCCGCCGCCGCCGCCGTGATGACCGATGCCACCCAGCTGTGCCGCCCCGAAGACGTGGCCCGCCTGCTGCCAGAATGCAGCGCGGTCGAGGTTTAGGGCCACCCGATCGCCCGCTGCACGATAACCACGAGGGACCGCGCATGCTGATCGCCCATCTGTCGGACCCGCACGTTTGCCCACCTGGCACGCTGTACCAGGGCCTGCTTGACAGCAATGCCCGCTTTGCCGCGGCGGTCGATCAGGTGCGCGCCCTCGACCCCGACCTGGTGATCCTGACGGGCGATATCGCCGAACACGGCGACCCTGCCGAATACGCGCTGGCCAGCCAGATCCTGTCGCGCCTGACCGCGCCCTTGCTGGCGATCCCCGGCAACCATGATGACCGTGCGGCGTTTCGCGCCGGCCTGTCCGGCCTGATACCGACCACCCGCAACGGCCCGCTGCACTGCATCGCCGAAGGTGCAATCCGGGTGATCGGCCTTGATGTCACCGTGTCCGGCCAGCACCACGGTCAGATCGACGCCTCGCATGCGGAATGGCTCGACACCACGCTGGCCGCCGTACCCGATACGCCCACGCTCTTGATGCTGCACCAGCCGCCCTTCGCCACCGGGATAGGCTTCATCGACACTTACCGCTGCTTTGGCGAAGACCGGCTGGCCGACGTCCTGCACCGCCACCCCCAAGTGCTGCGCCTTCTGTGCGGCCACGTCCACCGCTTCATCCTGACAGAGTTTGCCGGCCGCCCCGCCCTCACCGCGCCCACCACCGCCACCAGCCTGGCACTGCGCCTGACACCCGGAGCCATGCCCGCCTCCTACACCGAGCCGCCCGCGATGCTGATCCACCTCTGGCGCGACGGCGCGCTGGTCAGCCATTTGCAACCCTTGGGGTCTTATCCCGGCCCGCACGAGTTTTTCTGATCGGACGCCCGTCCGGCAGGCTCCATCGAGCCTGCCGCCCCGCAACAGAGCCCGCAATCCGCCCGGTGGCCCAAAGCCACCGGGCAGCGCCTGCCCTGCCCTCGGCAGGCGCTACTCGCCCGCCGGGTCAGGCGCTGCCCTCTGTCCGTCATGGCTGATCCGGTCACGGGAATAGGTTCCCACATGAACGGGGCCGATCCTCCACCGGAGGATCAGCTATTCCCGCTCACCCCCCCCTCACGCCCCGCTGTCATCCCGCCAGCGCATCGCAATCGGGTAGCGGCGGTCCAGCCAGAATGCCTTTTGCGTCAGCCGCGTGCCGGGGGCGGCCTGAAACCGCTTGTATTCACTGATGTAGAGCAGATGCTCCACCTTCTTCACAACCGCCCGGTCAAACCCCATCGCCACCAGTTCCGCCACCGACTGTTCCTTTTCGACCAGCCCTTCCAGAATGGCGTCCAGCACCTCATAGGGCGGCAGGCTGTCATCGTCGCGCTGGTTGGCGCGCAACTCCGCGCTTGGCGGCTTGGTGATCACCCGCTCCGGGATAACCGCCCCCGCGGGCCCCTTCATCCACGGCCGGTGGTTGTCATTGCGCCAGCGGCAGGTCTCGAACACGCGGGTCTTGTACATGTCCTTGATCGGGTTGTAGCCGCCGTTCATGTCGCCATAGATCGTGCAGTAGCCCACCGCCATTTCAGACTTGTTGCCGGTGGTCAGCAGCATCTCACCAAACTTGTTCGATATTGCCATAAGGATGGTGCCCCGCAGGCGGCTTTGGATGTTCTCTTCCGGTATCCCAGGTTCGGTATGTGCAAAAAGCCCAGCCAGCGCATCGCCGACTGCGCCTTGCGCCCCGCTGATCGGCACGGTGTCCAGACGGCAGCCCAGATTCCGCGCCACCTCGCCCGCGTCGTGCAGCGACGCCTCTGACGTGAACTCAGACGGCAGCATCACGCAGCGCACGTTTTCCGGCCCCAGTGCATCCGCAGCAATCGTCGCCACAATGGCACTATCGATCCCGCCCGACAGGCCGAGCAGCACCTGTTTGAACCCGGTCTTGCCCATGTAATCGGTCAGCGCCATCACGCACGCGCGGTAGTCTGCCTCCCAAACTCGCGGTATATCGGCAATCTCGCCTTGGTCCGCCCGCCACCCCTCCGGCCCGCGCCGGAACGTCACCAGCACCATCGCTTCGTCAAACTGCGGCAGCTGCGCCATCAGCCGCCCGCCGGGGTTCAGCACCATGGACGAGCCGTCAAACACCTGATCATCCTGCCCGCCGATCATGTTCAGGTAAACCAGCGGCAACCCCGTCTCGACCACCCGCGCCACCATCAGGTTCAGTCGCAGGTTCGGCTTGCCCCGGTGGTAGGGGCTGCCGTTCGGCACCAGCAGGATCTCGGCCCCGGTCTCGGCCAGGGTCTCGGCCACATCGGGGTGCCAGGCATCCTCGCAGATCGGCGTGCCGATCCGCACCCCGTTCACCACATAAGGCCCATGCACATCCGCCGGGGAAAACACCCGCTTTTCGTCAAACACCGCGTCGTTCGGCAGATGATGCTTCAGCACCGTCGCGGTGATCTTGCCGCCCTGCAGGATGTAGTAGGCATTGTGCAACCGCCCCGTCACCCGCGCCGGCCCGCCAATCCCCAACGCCGGGCCATCGGCGCAGTCCACCGCCAGCGCCTCGATCGCGGCAATCGCCGCCGTCACGAAGGCGGGTTTCAGGATCAGATCCTGCGGCTGATACCCGGTGATGAACATCTCGGTCAGCGCCACCATGTCGGCCCCCGCCGCGCGCCCCTCGCCCCAGGCTTTGCGCGCCAAGGCGGCGTTCCCCGCAATTGCCCCCAGCACCGGGTTCAACTGCGCCAGCATCAGGCGGAACGTTTCAGGCATAACTGTCTCCTCGCGGCTTGCGCTGGTTCTATCAGACTGACCGCCAAGGGAAAGCCGTCCCCGCGCGCCCGGCCTCATGCTTTTATCCTGCGCTTGTCAGCGCGGCCCCGCCCGCTTAGTCTTGCATCGCGGTCCGGGTGGGAGTTCGACAATGCATCTTTTCAAGGCGGCGATGATTGCAACGCTTCTGGCAATCGCCCCGGCATCGCTGGCCCTGGCCCAGGACGAGGGCGAAGTTGTCGCCAAACAATACGACGACGGGTCGGTCTACGAAGGCACCTTCCGCAACGGCCGCCAACACGGCACCGGCACCTACCGGCTGCCAAACGGCTTTGAGTACACCGGCGACTGGGTCGATGGCGAAATCCTTGGCCAGGGCACCGCGCGCTATCCCAACGGGTCGGTCTATGAGGGCGCCTTCGCCAAGGGCCAGCCCGAAGGCCGCGGCAAGATCACCTCGCCCGACGGCACCACCTATGACGGCGACTGGAAGGCCGGCCAGATGACCGGCGCGGGCATTGCCCGCTATGCCACCGGGGCCGTCTACGACGGCAGCTTCACCAACGGCCAGCACAATGGCCGTGGCAAGATCACCAACCCCGGCGGCTATACCTATGACGGTGACTGGGTGCTTGGCGTCAAGGACGGTACCGGCAAGATCACCTACCCCGACGGCGCCACCTATGCGGGCAGCCTCAAGGCCGGGGTCCGGTCTGGCAAAGGCACGCTGATCATGCCAGACGGGCTCACCTATATCGGCGACTGGGCCGATGGCCAGATCAACGGCACCGGCAAGCTGACCCAACCCAACGGTGACGTCTACGAAGGCGCCTTCGCCAACGGCCAACGCGAAGGGCGCGGTCGCGTCAGCCATGCCAACGGCGACAGCTACGAGGGCGGCTTTGTCAAAGACCGCCGCCACGGCACCGGCACGTTCATCGCCGCTGACGGCTTCAAATACGAAGGCACCTGGGTCGAAGGCCGGATGGAAGGCACTGGCTCCGTCACCTACCCCGATGGCTCGGTCTATGTCGGCGCGATGAAGGCCGATCAGCCGCAGGGCGAAGGTGCCATCACCTACCCCGACGGCGCCACCTATCAGGGCAACTGGAACCGCGGGGTCATTTCCGGCGCGGGCCGCGCCACCTATCCCAACGGCCTCGTCTACGAAGGCAACTTTGCCGACGCCAGACCGCAGGGCAAAGGCACCATGACCTACCCCGACGGCTATCGCTATGAGGGCGACTGGCAGGCCGGCATCCGCGAAGGGGTAGGCAGCGCCACCTACCCCGATGGCAGCATCTACAAGGGTACCTTCAAGGCAGGCCTGCGCAACGGTACCGGCGAATTGACCATGCCCGACGGCTTCAGATACGTCGGCTCCTGGATCGCCGGCCAGATCGAGGGGCAGGGCACCGCCACCTATGCCACCGGCGAGGTCTATGAGGGCAGCTTCAAGGCAGGCCGCCGCGTCGGCACCGGCACCATGCGCTACCCCACTGGCGAAGAGGCGACCGGCATCTGGCAAAACGGCGTCCTCACCGCCCCACCCGATGCGGCCCCCGAAGCGGCACCAGCCCCGGCGCCAGACGCCGCCCCCGCCGAAGCCCCCGCCGACCCGTAACCCGGTACCGCGCACTCCGTCACAACGCCGTCCACCCCCCGCAAACCGCGCCCGGTTCCGCTTAGCCGTCTCCAAGAGCCCGCCGCCACCCGCCACAGCGCAAACCCACCCGCTACCGCCTCACCGGCTTGGCGGACGCGCTGGGGGCGACCAAACTGCGCGACCTGACCTATGGCTACGAAGGGCGCGACAACCTCACCGCCGTCACGGATCTGATGGTTCCCACCAACTCCGAGACCTTCACCTACACCCCGCGCGAAAGCCTTAACCTCGCCACCGGCCCCTACGGCGCGCTCGCCTACACCTATGATGGCGTCGGTAACCGGCTGACGGCAAAGCTCGGCGCGGCCACCGACAGCTACACCTACCCCGCCACCTCGAACCGCCTCAGCATGGTCAACCTCGCCACCGGCGGCACGCGGGGTTTCACCTACGATGCTTCGGGCAGTGTGACCGCCGAGGCACGTCCGGGCGGGACCTACGGCTACACCTACAATGCCGCCGGGCGGATGTCGGAGTTCCTGATCAACGGCATCCTCCAGGCTTCGTACACATACGACGCGATGGGGCGGCAGGCGATCCGCA
>NZ_JANMET010000159.1:0-33947 GCF_031377265.1 Tabrizicola sp.
TTCGTGCGCACATCGCCAGATCATGGCACCGCTTACGACATTGCCGGACGCGGCGTGGCCGACCCGACAAGTCTGATTGCCGCCCTGCGGATGGCGCAAGACATGGTGGCACGGCGCGGCTAGCATTCACAGCGGGGATCACACCACTTCGGAACCCGAATGCAGATCAAAGAGGAAAACGTAGTTTGGGAACGATTGATGGGCTGCCGCCGCTGCGCGAGGTGATCCGGACGCATGATCTGGTCGCAAAGCGGCAGCTGGGGCAGAACTTCCTGTTGGATCTGAACTTGACCGCCAAAATCGCCCGTTCTGCAGGCGATCTGTCCGGTTATGACGTGCTCGAGGTTGGCCCCGGCCCCGGCGGCTTGACGCGAGGGTTGCTCGTCGAAGGCGCGCGTCACGTTCTTGCGGTTGAGAAGGATGCCCGTTGCCTGCCCGCCCTTGCCGAGGTGGCTGCCGTCTATCCCGGACGCCTGCAGGTGATCCAGGGCGACGCGCTGGAGCTTGACCTTCTGGCGCACCTGACGCCGCCCATCAAGGTAATCGCAAATCTGCCCTACAACGTGGGCACCGAGCTTCTGATCCGCTGGCTGACACCAAAGGTTTGGCCACCGGTCTGGCAAAGCCTGACGTTGATGTTTCAAAAGGAGGTTGCCGAACGGATCGTAGCCAAGCCCCGAACCGCGCATTACGGCAGGTTGGCGCTGCTGGCGCAGTGGCGCTGTGATGCCAGGATCATGATGACGCTGCCACCCGAGGCCTTCACCCCCGCCCCGAAAGTCCATTCCGCCGTGGTGCACCTGACTGCCCTGCCCGCCCCCCGGTTTCCCGCAGATGCAGCGGTCCTTCAGCGCGTCACCGCCATGGCCTTCAACCAACGTCGCAAGATGCTTCGCTCCAGCCTGAAGGGTCTGATGCCGGGGATCGACGATGTTCTGGTAGCAGCCGGGATCGAACCAACCGCGAGGGCCGAAGAAATCGGGTTAGAAGGGTTCTGCGCCCTGGCCAGATTGGTCCAGCCCGAGGGCTGAAACCCCTTGCGGGGCTGGTCACAGTTTTACATGATGTAAAGATGAATGATACCTTTCCTTCTGCTTCGCTGACCTCACTGCGCGCGTTTGATGCCGTTCTGCGCCTTGGCACATTGACTGCGGCGGCCCATGAACTTGCGGTGACGCCAGCTGCTGTCAGCCACCGCCTTCGTGCGCTTGAGACAGAAGCAGGCTGCCCCCTCGTCTTCCGCGCCTCGGGTCGGTTTTGCCCCACCGCCGAAGGGGCGGCGCTTGCAGCAACCCTGGGCGATGCCTTTGCCCGCATTCGTGCCAGCGGTCCGCTCTTGCAGGGAATGAGCCGCGCAAAGGCCCTGCGCGTGGTGGCACCAATGTCGTTTACGGTGCTCTGGCTTCTCCCGAGGCTTTCCACATTCGAGGCCGCCTGCCCTGACGTAACGCCCTATGTCTTCGCCGCGACCGACCCGTTGCGCAGCGATGGCGATCCGCCCCATGTCAGGATTGCGCATAGCCCCGCAGCCCCCGCTCGCGGAAGGTGGGAACTTCTGGCCCGCGACAAGACCGTCGTGGCTCATGCGCCTGGCCTTGCCTTGAACATCGCCGATCTGGCGCAGGCCCGCGCAGTACACATCGACAGTCCTGACGGACTGCGCTCTGGCACAGTGGGGTGGGACGATTGGGCGCGATTGCTTGGGCTTACCCTGCACGCGCCCTCTGGCCCCCATGTCAGCGCCGAACACGCCGCGATAGATTTGACGCTGCAAGGACAAGCAGTGATGCTGGCCAGCCTGTTTACTGCTGCGGGGCACTTTGCCGCCGGAAGACTACGTGCCATGCCCGGCACGGCCGTTGACGCAGGCATTGCCTACTGGATTTCAATCGAACGCCCGGGGCCGGTCGCCGATACCTTCCGGACCTGGATCTTTGAGGCCGTCACCGCGCACCATAGCGCAGATATGCAGGTTGGCCTTGCTCAGGCCAATGCCTGACCTTGTACCGGCTCCCCAGTCAATTCACCAAGGATCGCCACTTCTCCGTCATCCAGTGCAACCCCCTGTTTCTCTGCAATCTTTCGGTTTTCAATCCGACGCGCGCCGGGTACCCGGACACCTTGTTGATTGCACATCGCTGCCACCATCACCTCCAACCGCTCGCCGAACCCAGGTGCCATCGCCTCTGGGTCGATGGCGATGAAGCTTTGCCCTAAACGAGGTGGCCCGCCCACATCGTCGCCAAGTGATGAGGCCTGAAATGACCAGTTGGCCCCAGTCAACCCCGCCGCCAAAATCTCGACCATCAGCGCCAGCGCAGCGCCCTTGTGCCCCCCGGACGGCGCGATCGACCCGGCCATCCCTTCCGCAGCATTTGTTGTCGGATTGCCGTCGCGGTCTAGCGCCCAGTGCACGGGAATTGGCCTGCCCTCCGCGGCAGCAGTGGCCAGATTAACAAAGGCTGTAGCGGATGAGGAACTGTCGATCACCAGCGCGTCGGCGGTCCGGGGGGCACCAAAGGCCCAGGGATTGGTCCCGAAGAACGGCAGGCTGCCGCCCCATGGGGCCATTGTTGACGAAGCATTCGTGACCGCGATGGACACCAAACCCTCCCGCGCCAGTCGGTCACTGAAATAGCCCAACACGCCGCAAGCATAGCCTCCGGCCACTCCCAGCACGGCTATTCCCTGCGAGCGTGCCGCTGTCACCAAGGCAGCCTCGCCCGCCTCATAAGCCGGATGCGCGAAACCACCTGCTGCATCGACATGGATCATTCCGGGGCGTTTCATAGACACCACCGGAACCGCCTGCCCCAGGATCTTTCCAACCTTCAAATGCCCGACGTACCATTGCAGATAGCCAAGCCCGATCGCGCGCGTGCCCTCCGCCTCTGCCGCCCGGATCGAACGCGCCACAGCGCCCGCTTGTAACACGGACGCACCTGCCCGCTGCAACGCCGCCTGCGCTATGGCTTCCACCTCGTCCAACGTGATCTGCACTGTTGTCTCCTGCCGCGATTTCATTCTGACAGTGCCGTTTTGGCGCGACGAATCAAGTCCGCTCTTTTACTTCTCGTCATTGTCCGTAGTCCTAGGTGCAGCCCATGAAGATCAAATCTATCCGCGCGACCCCGATCCTTGTCCCGTTGGAGGCGCCTTATCTTTGGTCTTATGGTGCCTTGGACGGCTTTACCAAATGCGTGGTTGAGGTTGAGACCACCGATGGTTTGGTCGGTATCGGCGAAGCGCCATCGCACAGCTCGGCGCGCATCATCGAAAGCTTTTCCGACCGCATCATCGGGCTGGACCCGCTGGACATCGCCGGTCTTGAACGGCGCGTGCTCCCCTCCATGCCCGCGGCCCATTCCGTAACCGACTACGGCCTGCGCGGCGCCTGGGGTGGGGTCGACATCGCGCTTTGGGACCTGCGCGGCAAACTTTGGGGGCAACCAGTGGCAAACCTGTTGGGCGGCATTCACTGCAACGCGATTCCGTTCACTGATTACTTCAGTTATCGCTTGGCGCAGGACGGCAAAGGCGGCGAAACCAGCATCGAGGCGGTGGTCGACTATTGCCTTGCCCTGCACCAGACCCACGGCACCACGTTTTTCGAGGGCAAGGTTTCGGACCCGGATCTGAACCGAAACATCGCGCTGATGCAGGCGTTGCGCCGCGCGCTCGGTCCGCAAGCCATGCTTCGGATCGACAGCAATCAGGCGTTCAGCCTGCCGTCGTGCCTGCATCTCGCCCCGGCTTTCGAAGAGCTTGGAATTCGCAACTGGGAGGATCCCACCCCGGACTGGACCACCATGAAACGCCTGCGGACCCGGACCACCATCCCCTTCTCCGGCCACAACACCGACCTTGGCAAAGCCGTTGCTTATGGCACCCCTGACGCCATCGTATCCGACGTTGCAGGGTTGGGCGGCTTTTCCGCAATGCTGCGCTTTGTTTCGGCCTGCGCCGGGGCCGGGATTGATTTTTGGTGCTATTCCGGAGGTTCAGGCCTTGAAACTGCGGCCTATCTGCACGCCTGCGCCGCCCATCCCCACATCCGAGAACCGAACCAGAGCCTGCTGCGCCAACAACCGTTCGATGTGATCGCAGAAGGCCCGTTCGCAGCTAAGAACAACCTGATCGCCCTGCCCGCTGGCCCGGGCCTTGGTGTGACGCTTGATCCTGACCGGCTGCGCTTTGCTGCAAATCTGCTGGTTGAGCGCGGCATTCCCAACAAGTACCACGACCCCGACGCGCCCGGAAAGATGCGCAGGATGCCGTTGATCTGAGGCTGTCCGCCTTTTGGCAGACAGCCAAACGCCGTTTCAGGCCGCCACGCGTACACCCAGCACCCGCGCCATCGTCTCGCCCATCGACGACGGGTTCGGCGCAACCGTGATCCCTGCTGCCTCCAGAATCTCCACCTTTTCCTGCGCCGATTCACCGAAAGCACTGATGATTGCGCCCGCATGCCCCATCTTGCGGCCCTTTGGCGCGGAAAGACCGGCAATATAGGCCACCACCGGTTTCGTCATGTGGTCGCGGGCAAAGGCTGCCGCTTCGGCCTCTTGGGGGCCACCGATCTCGCCGATCATCATCACCGCATCAGTTTCCGGGTCCGCCTCGAACAGCGCCAGTATGTCAAGAAAGCTTGATCCGTTGATCGGGTCGCCGCCGATTCCGACGCTGGTAGAGACGCCGATCCCCAACTCCTTCATCTGGGCGGCTGCCTCATATCCCAGCGTGCCGCTGCGCCCCACAATACCAACCCGACCGGCCATGTAAATATGCGGCGGCATGATCCCCATGAAGCCCTTGCCGGGGCTGATGATCCCGGCACAGTTCGGGCCGATCAAGCGCAGTTTGCGCTCCTCGGGATAGCGCTTGAGAAAGCGTTTTACCTTCATCATGTCCTGGCTCGGGATACCGTCAGTCACGCAGACGGCGGTGCGAATTCCGGCATCTGCCGCCTCCATGATCGCGTCAGCCGCAAACGGCGGCGGCACGAAAACCAGGCTCGCCTCTGCCCCCGTCGCTTCCACCGCCTCGCGCACGGTGTTGAACAGCGGGCGGTCAAGATGCCGCTCGCCGCCGCGCCCGGGCGTTACGCCGCCCACGACGTTGGTGCCGTACTTTATCATGTCTGCGGCATGGAACGCGCCGATACGGCCGGACATGCCTTGCACGATGACGCGGGTCTTTTCGGTGATCAGAATGGCCATGGTGCTCTCCTCAGGCGGCAAACTTCTGGCGCGCGGCGACGGCTTTCGCCGCCGCCTCAGCCAAGGTGTCGGCGGAAATCAACGGCAGACCAGAGGTCCTGATGATCTGCTTGCCCTCTGCCACATTGGTGCCGGCAAGCCGGACGACCACTGGAATGGTCAGGCCAACCTCTTGATATGCCTTCACAACCCCTTCAGCAACCCAGTCACAGCGATTGATGCCCGCAAAGATGTTGACCAGGATGACAGCAACGTTGCGGTCGGCCAGAACGGTACGGAACGCGCGGACCACGCGTTCGGGCGATGCACCGCCGCCAATATCAAGAAAGTTGGCAGGCTCACCCCCGGCCAGCTTGATCATGTCCATCGTGGCCATCGCCAATCCGGCACCGTTGATGATGCAACCAATGTCGCCTTCAAGGCCGACATAGGCCAGACCATGATCCCCGGCGGTGCTTTCGCGTGGATCTTCCTGGCTGCGGTCACGCAGTTCCGCGACTTGAGGTTGGCGGAACAAGGCATTGGTATCGAAGGACATCTTGGCATCAAGCGCCACCAGATCACCGGTCCCGGTGATGACCAGCGGGTTGATTTCCACCATCACAGCGTCAAGGTCGCGGTAAGCCCGATAGCACGCCTTCAGGATCGTCACCATCTGGGCAACCTGACCGCCCTTCAGGCCCAGCTGAAAGGCCAACTCGCGTGCCTGAAACTCCGACAGGCCGACCGCCGGGTCCAGCGTCATGCGGCGCAGCGAATCCGGGTCTGTCTCGGCCAGCTCCTCGATCTCCATCCCGCCATGCGCCGACGCGACGATCATGATCCGCTCGGACTTTCGGTCCAGCACCAGGCCCAGATACATCTCGCGGGCGATGTCGGAGGCGGCTTCGACCCAAAGCCGATAGACGCCCTTGCCGTTGGCATCGGTCTGCTTGGTCACCAACTGCTTGCCAAACAAGGTCGCGGCAAAGGCTGCCACCTCATGCTCATCGCGGCACAACTTGACGCCACCCGCTGCCCCACGGCCACCGGAATGGATCTGCGCCTTCACCACCCAGGCAGAGCCACCAAGTTCGCGCGCCCGGTAGCCAGCCTGCTCAGGGCTATAGGCTAACCCGCCGCGCGGCACCGGCACGCCGAACCGTGCAAGGATCTCTTTGGCTTGATATTCGTGAATATCCATAGACTTATCTCCCCGATATCGCGTCTGCGATGACCAGCACGTTGCGCGCCATCTTTTCCGAAGCAGCATCGATCATCTTGCCATCAAGGCTTGCAGCACCCTTGCCCTGCGCCTCGGCAAGGCGCAGTTCCTCGATGATCCGATGCGCTTTGGTGACCTCGGCCTCGGTCGGGCTAAACACCTCGTTCGCCAGGGCCACTTGGGACGGGTGGATCGCCCATTTACCTTCGCAACCCAATGCCGCCGCGCGCCGCGCGCCATCCTTATACCCGTCCGGGTCGCTGAAGTCGCCAAACGGCCCGTCAATCGGCCGCAAACCGTAGGCGCGGCAGGCGATCACCATCCGGCTGATCGCCGCGTGCCACTGATCGCCGGGATACATCGGGTTCAATCCGCCGATGTTTGTGGTGCGGGCCCGCATGCTGGCCGCGTAATCCGCCACACCGAAGTGCAACGCCTCAAGCCGCCCGCCAAACTGTGCAATCGCCTCAACATTGGCCATGCCAAGTGCGGTCTCGATCAATGCCTCCAACCCGACCCGGGTGGTGTAGCCTTTGGCCTGCTCGATCTGGTTGACCATCGCTTCGACCATATACAGATCACCGGTCACGCCCACTTTCGGAACCAGCAGCGTGTGCACGCGGTTGCCCGCCTGTTCCATCACATCCACCACATCGCGGTACATGTAATGGGTGTCCAAGCCGTTGATCCGCACCGAAACCGTCTTGCCCTTGGCCGCCCAGTCGATGTCATTCAACGCCTGGATGCAGTTCCTGCGGGCCTGTTCCTTTTCTGGTGGGGCCACCGCATCCTCCAGATCAAGGAAAATGTAATCCGCATCCCCTGCGGCAGCCTTGTCGATCATCGTCGGGTTCGACGACGGAACCGCAAGCTCAGAGCGTTGCAGCCGCTGCTTGCGCAGTGGGTAAAGAGTATGGCTCATCGTATTGAATTCCCTGCTATTCTGCTGCGATCTGCAGCTTGTTCGACTGGCCTTTGCCCATCGCGTACCAGCCTTGTGCCGCTGCAACGCCAGATCCAAAGACAATATCCACACCCGCCTCGGCCAGCGCCATTTCCGCAACCGACAGGGCGGTAAGGCACATCGCCTCGTTCAGATCACCAAGATGGCCGATGCGAAACACCTTGCCGGCCAGCCGGGCCAGACCGGACCCGAAACTGGTGTTGTAACGTTCATACCCGATGCGAATGACCTCGCGCGCATCAACCCCTTCAGGCACTTTGATGGCGGTGACCGTATTGGACGCCAGCGAACGATGCTCGGCGCAGATCGACAGGCCCCAGGCCGCAACACCACGCCGAACGCCTTCGGCCAACCGCGCGTGCCGGGCAATCACCGCGTCCAGACCTTCGGTGTTGATCCGGTCCAGCGCCCGCCGCAGGCCATGCAGGATTTGCGTCGGAGGCGTGTAGGGGAAATAGCCGCTCTGGCTGGTCTGGGCCATGTCCCGGAACTCGAAATAGGCGCGGCGCATCGTGGCGCTGGCCGAGGCTGCCATTGCCTTCGAGCTTACCGCCAGAATGCCCAAACCTGCCGGGCACATCAGCCCCTTCTGACTGCCGGTCACTGCCAGATCGACCCCCCAATCATCCATCCGGAAGTCGATGGACGCGACCGAGGACACGCCGTCCACAAACAGCAGTGCATCATGAAAGCAATCGTCCATCGCCCGCCGAACTGCCGCCACATCGCTGGTCACTCCGGTCGCCGTCTCGTTCTGCGTGACGAAGACTGCCTTGATCTCGCCCTTGCGGTCGGCCGCAAGCCGCCGCATGAATTCGCTGACCGGCGCGCCCGCACCCCACGGCACGTCCACCACATCGACGACCAGACCCAGCCGTGTGGCCATTTCCGCCCAAAGCGTGGAGAACTGCCCGTGCCGCGCCATCATCACACGATCGCCGACATTCAAGGTGTTGGTGATCGCCGCTTCCCATGCACCGGTGCCCGAGCCGGGAAACAGCATCACGGTGCCATCCTTTGTGCGGAACACCCGCTTCAGGTCTGCCAGGATGCCAAGTGTCAGCGCCCCGAATTCCGGGCCGCGCTGGTCCTGCATCGGCACGTTCATGGCCATCCGCACGTCATCGGGAACGTTGGTAGGTCCCGGGATGAACAGGCTGTTGGTCCCGGTTTTGAAGTTTGTGCACATGGCTTTGCTCCTTGGCTTGGTTCCTCCTGTCACCAATTGCGAAAGGTGCAAAAGCAAAGCGGGTCGCGCTGTAAACGCGAGAATTTACAAAGCTTGTAATGTGTAATATTGTCATACACACAAACCTATTCGAGTGTGCGACGGTATGCAGAAAACGTTTATCGGCCCCCACCTTCGCCGCCTTCGCCAGGAACGGAGCGAAACGCAGGGCATGATGGCGCGGGCCTTGGGGATCAGCCCTTCCTACGTCAATCTGCTGGAAAACAACGAGCGGTCAGTCTCGGTTCAGGTGCTGCTGAAGCTGTTTGACGCGTACGGGGTCGATTGGCGCGAGATTGCCGAAGAAGATGGCTCTGGCCAACTGGCCGATCTGCGCGCGGCCTTGCAGGACCCGTTGTTTGCCGAAAACCGACCGGACCTGACCCAGATGCGGGCGGCGCTGGTGCATGCACCTGATCTGGCGGCATCCTTCCTGCGTCTGCACCGGTCATGGCAGGCAGCGACCGATCAGCTTTTGTCACTGGGCGAAGGCGACGCGCGCCAGATCAACGCCACACCCGAAGCCGCTGTGCACAACGTGTTTCGCCGCCAACGCAATCACTTCCGCGATCTTGAACTGGCCGCCGAGGCATTCTGGGGCCCTCAACTGGTTGAAAGGGATGAGATTTACGTCGCACTGAAGCAACGCCTACGTAGCCGACTGGGTATTTCCGTTCGTCTGGCGCGCGTCGAAGACCTTCCCGGAACCCTGCGGCAGTATGACGAAGCCCGGCATGAAATCCTGCTTTCCGAAGCGCTGGACCACACCAACCGAACCTTCCAGCTGGTGCATATGTGCGGGCTTCTTGAACATCGGGCATTACTTGACACGTTGATCGACCGGGCCGGCATTGCCGATCCGCGTGGCGTGGCGCGGCTGCGTGTCGAACTTGCCAATTATTTCGCCGCGGCCGTCCTGATGCCCTACGATGCCTTTCTGGCCGAGGTTCGGGCCACGAAATACGATCTGGACCATATCGCCACCCGCTTTGGTGTGTCCTTCGAGCAGGCCTGCCACCGCGCCACCACCCTGCAACGCGACGGAGCGCAGGGTGTGCCGTTCTTCTTCATGCGGATCGACAAAGGCGGCAACGTCACCAAGCGGTTCAACGCGACCGACTTTCATCTGGCTGAATATGGCGGAGCCTGCCCAAGGCTCGATGTGCACACATCGTTCCGAACACCTGGTAAGATCGTACCGCAATTCGTTGAAATGCCAGACAAATCACAGTACTTCGTATTCTCGCGCACAGTGGACCGACCCACCTGGATCCGGCACGCCCAAGACAACCGTCTGGCAGTGGCGATGGGCTGCACCATCAACCATGCGGCCGAGATCGGCTATGCCGAGGCGTTTTCCGTAGCCGGTGCCCGGATGGTGCCGATTGGCATCAATTGCCGCATCTGCCCGCGCGCGAACTGCGACCAGCGCGCGCATCAGGCAACCATCCTGACCCAGCCGGTGGACGAAAGGCGCCGGGGCGCGACGCGATTTGACGGGTAGGTAGCGGGGGCCAGCCCCCGCACCCCCGGGATATTTGGTGAAGAGGAAGTCAGGCTTTGACGCGCAGGTTCTGCGGGTCGTACAGTGGAGCAAGGTGAACCGACGCAGGCACCCGCTCCGACGCCACTTCCAGCTCGTAACCACCTGAAAGAACAAAGTCTTCCGTGACACCGTCGGGGTGTCGCACATAGCCCATGCCGATCGAACGACCTACCGTATGGCCAAAGCCGCCCGAAGACAGCCAGCCGACCCGCTCGCCATCGCGATAGATCGTCTCGCGCCCCAGAAGGATCACCTCCGGCGCCGCCGTAAAGGTGGCCAGTCGCTTTTTTACTTCGCCAGCAAGCTGTGCCGCAACCGCGTCACGTCCAAGGAACGGCAAGCCTGATTTCATCTTGCAGGCCCAGGCAAGCCCGGCCTCTACCGGCGTGTGATCCGGGCCAATGTCGGCCCCCCAGGCGCGGTAGCCCTTTTCCAGCCGCAGCGTTTCGATCGCCCGGTACCCCGCATCGACCAGGCCCCCCGCCGCTTTCAGCGCTTCGTAGACGGTGACAGCCACATCCGTCGGCATATGGAGTTCCCATCCAAGTTCACCGACATAGGTGACCCGCAGCGCCAGAACCGGGCACCCGGCAACCGAAATGGACTTGGCGGTGCCAAACGGAAACGCTGTGTTTGACAGATCATCACTGCTTGAGCCTTGCAGGACGCGCCGCGAATCGGGCCCCATCAACGACAGAACTGCCGATCCGGAAGTCACGTCGATCAATTGGCAATTGCCGCGCAAGTTCCTGGAAATCCAATCGAAATCATGGGTGGCAAAACCAGTGCCCGTGACGATGTAGAACTCGTCCTCAGCCCGGCGCACCACTGTCAGATCGCATTCGATCCCACCCTTTTGGTTCAGCATCTGGGTGTAGGTCAGGCTGCCGGGCGTGCGGTCGATGTTGCCAGCCGCAATCCAGTTCAACGCCTTTGCTGCATCAGGCCCTTTCAGGGTGAACTTGGCAAAGGACGTCTGGTCGATCAGAACTGCCGCCTCGCGCGCCGCTTTGTGTTCGCGCGCAACCGCATCAAACCAGCCGGGCCTTTGGTAGGAATAGTGATCAACCGGGCTTTCCCCGGGCCCGGCAAACCAGTTCGGGCGTTCCCAGCCCAGCTTTTCGCCAAAACAGGCCCCTGCCACCTGCAGATGTGCATAGAGCGGCGAGCGGCGCGTGGGGCGGGCAGATCGCATTTCCTCGGACGGCCAGGCAATGCTGTAGTGTTTTCCGTAAGCCTCCAACGTCCGGCTGCGGACCCAATCGGTTGATCGATGCACTTTGCCAAACCGCCGGATGTCGACCGGCCACAGGTCGAACGGCGGCTCACCCATGGCCACCCATTCGGCCAGCGCCATCCCCGCCCCACCGCCTGATGCGATACCAAAGGCGTTGAACCCGGCGCCGACATAGAAATTCCGCAGCTCCGGCGCTTCGCCCAGGATGAAATTGCCGTCCGGCGTAAAGCTTTCCGGCCCGTTGATCAGCTGCTTGACGCCGGCCGTGGCCAATGCCGGAACCCGTGCCAGAGCGTTTTCCATGAACTGGCCGTAGTGATCCCAGTCCGAGGTCAGCAGTTCAAAGTGAAAACCCTCCGGAATGCCCGCCACTGCCCAAGGTTTCGGATTTGGCTCATAGCCACCCCAGACCAAGCCGCCGACATCTTCCTTCCAATAGGTCAGCCGATCGGGATCGCGCAGGGTTGGCAAATCCGGGGTCACCCCGTCAATCCGTTCGGTCACCATGTACTGATGCTCGACCGACACCAGCGGCACGTTCACCCCGACAGTTGCCGCCAGAACCCGCGTCCATTGCCCTGCGCAGATCACGACCTTTTCGCATTCGATGCTGCCATGCGGCGTTTCCACCCCGCGAATTCGCCCGTTTTCAACGATGATCCGGGTTGCGGGCGTGTCTTCGAAGATCTTCACCCCTGCCATCCGCGCCCCGCGGGCCAGCGACTGGGTGATGTCCGAGGGGTTGGCCTGCCCGTCCGTCGGCAGATACGCGGCCCCGACGACATCATCGATTGTCATCAATGGCCACAGATCTTGCGCCTCTTTCGGCGTCAGAAGATGCATCTCAAGCCCAAAGGAATGCGCGGTGGTCGCCTGGCGCTTCACTTCGGTCCAGCGTTCGCCGTTGCAGGCCAGACGAAGGCCGCCGTTCATCTTCCAGCCGGTTTGCAGGCCCGTCTCAGCCTCCAACGCTTTGTAAAGCGCAACCGAATGGCCCAGAAGCTGGGTGATGTTGGCCGAGGTCCGCAATTGCCCGACCAGCCCCGCCGCGTGAAACGTGGTGCCCGAGGTCAGCTTTTTGCGTTCCAGAAGAACCGTATCGGTCCAGCCCAGCTTGCCCAGGTGATAGGCCACGGAACAGCCAACGATGCCGCCGCCGATGATCACGGCACGGGCGGTAGAGGGAAGGTCAGTCATCAACTCATCCTGTAGGCGTCAAAAGCGGCGCGGTATGTTGAAAGGTAGTTCGCCGTGTAGGTGGCGTAGTCAAAGGCCAATCTGGAATGGATTTCCTGAACCATGCTCCACATCGCCTCACGCAGCGCAGCCGCTGCCTTCATCGCGCGGTACCGGCGCCACAGGTCCGCGTTGGGCGGGGTCGCGAAGTAGGTCGCGAGCAGCCGTGTTTCCTGCGCCTCGCTCAGTCCATTGTTGGCCGCCAGACCGCCCAAATCGAACAGCGGCGAACCCCAGCCCGCATAATCCCAGTCAATCAACCACAATCGGTTGCCATCATGCAGAAAGTTGGCTGGCAGCAGGTCATTGTGACCGAAAACCAGCTCGATGCGACCCACAGCACCCTCAAGCTCCGCCGCTTCGGCCAGCAGGTTGGGCAAATTCGCAAGATGGGATGATCGTCCATCGACAAGGGTGGCGGCGTAGTCGCGCAGCACCTGAAACACCCAGAAGGTCAACGCCGGGCCTCGCAGATGCTGCGGAATGTCGCGGTGCGCGCGGCTGACCAACGCCAGCGCCTGGCTCAGCATATCTTCCTCACGAAGGTCTTCGGCGCCAAGCGTTCGGCCTTCGACAAAATCGATCACCAGTGCGCCGGGTTCGTGATAGATCACCGCAGGTGACACGCCCGCTGCATGCGCTGCACGGCTGGCGGCCAGTTCATTGAAACGCATGATCTGGTGCACCGGAATATCATCCCCGATCCGCACGACCACACGGCGCGCCGCATCGGTCACCACGAAGTTGAGGTTGGTGATACCCCCGCCCAACGGCTCGGCCACCGGCGTGCCTGCCCATATCGGCAAACTCAGAACGCGCTCCAGAGGCGAACTCACCGATGTCATGGGTGCACGGCTGTTTGCCGGGACGCGGATCGGCAATCGTAAACCGGCTGCGTATCGTGCCCAACACAACGCCAAGGCGGGCAAAGGTTTGCCTGGGAACTCGCTTCAGATCGGCAACAAATTCGCACGGCACTTCTCGATTTGGGTGTCAGATGACCGCAGTCTTGCAAGACTAAAGCGGACGGGCCCGAGGGGTTCAAGGCCCGTCCGCAAGACGCCGCCAGAGTGTCCAGGTCAACGGGGCGCCCGTTCGTGGCAATCACAGGGTTCGGTGAGGGTTTGATGAACCCTGCTCGTGTTACCAAGGTGCGAAACCTCACCATGGGTGTCAAAGGATTTGTGGTATTTTGCCCGATCCTATGGTAATTGTGTGGAAAGCCACCAGACTGGCCGCAAGTATCTGCGTAATCCCACAAGTCGGTTTCACCCGCATGCTTCAGACCCACCGTGAACGCTCAATTCTTGAGCATCTGAATGTCACCGGCGCAGCGCGGATAGCCGAACTGGCTCAGCGGCTGAACGTCAGTGACGAAACGATTCGCCGGTCGTTGAAACGGCTGGAAATGGCAGGCAGTGTCACCCGGGTACACGGCGGCGTGCATCTCAAGGATTGGGGGCCGGAACCAAGTTTCGCTTTGCGCGTCGGTCTCAACCCCGCACCCAAACGCGCTATCGCGGCGCGCGCGGCCAGTCTCATCGAAAACGGGGCTTCGTTGTTTCTGGACGTGGGGTCGACCACAGCTTACGTCGCTCAGGCGCTGCGCGAGCATCGCGAACTGCTGGTAGTCACCAACTCACTTTCGGTGGCGCAAACGCTGGCCGGGCGCGGCGGCAACCGCGTCTTCATGGCCGGTGGCGAACTTCGCCCGCATGACGGCGGTGCCTTCGGGGCCGAGGCGCTGGCCTTTGTGCGCCAGTTTCGCGTCCGCTATGCAATCTTGTCGGCAGCAGCGCTGGAGAGCCGATCAGGCTTCATGTTGCATGACCTGCTCGAGGCCGAATTCAGCCGCGCCATTATTGAATGCGCCGATCAGGCGATCATTGCGGCCGACGCCAGCAAATTCGACCGATCCGCGCCGATCCGGATCGGCGATCCAGAGGCCATCAGCCGTCTTGTGACCGACCAAGCCCCCACCGGCGCGCTGGCCGATCTGCTGGCCGACGCGGGCGTGCAGGTCACGCTGGCCTGACCGCCGCAATCTCATAGGACTGGATCAGCGCTTCGGCCAGACGGTCCATCCTGATTGGTTTGGCCACGACCGCAGAAAAGCCGGCCTCGTGGTATTCCTGTACCTGATGCGTCATTGCATTGGCCGTGACGGCAATCGCCGGCGCACAGCGTCTGCCATTGGCCGCCGCCCCGGCCTTCAGCGCGGCCAAAGTGCGTACCCCGTCCATCTGCGGCATCGCGATATCCACAAGAAGCACATCGAAGTTTTGGGTTTCGCACAGTGCCATTGCTTCGGTGCCGTCAACAACCACGGTGCATTCCACACCCAAGGCGTCCAGCATTGTCTTCAGGATCAATCTGTTGGTGGCATTGTCTTCGGCCACAAGAACCGACATTCTGGGCACCTTCGGCAAATCGAGGACATCAGCCTGTTTCTGGGTCACGTTCAGCGCCGGCACCGCAATTTCAACCAGGGCCGTCAACCCGGCACCGGGTGCGCCGCTTAGCTTGACGCTGCCCCCCATCATCTGCGCAAGCTTGCGAACGATGGGCAAGCCCAGCCCCGTCCCGCCATAGCGACGCGCGATCCCGCCATCGCCTTGGGTGAAATCCTCGAACACCCGGACCAACTGCTCTTCAGTCATGCCGATGCCGGTGTCTCTCACTTCAAGCCCAAGCCGCGTCGCAGAGCGTTGATCGATCGTCAGTTCGACGCGACCATGGTCGGTGAACTTCACCGCATTTCCCACGAGGTTGTGCAAGATCTGGTTGATCCGCTGCGCATCCCCAACGCGAAGGCGCGTGCTTTCGCCCCGAACACTGACACTCAGGTTCACCCCTTTGGCTGCAGCGTGCAGGCCATGGATCGCCATGATCCGGCTGGTCAGGTCGGCCAAGCTGAAGGGCCGCTCGTCCAGCGTCAGACGACCGGCCTCGATCTTGGCGAGATCAAGTATGTCGTTGATCACGCCCAGAAGATGCTCGCCTGATTCGCGGATAACGCGTACCATGCTCTTCTGCGCCGGGTCTTCCAGACTTCCCTCCAGCACATAGGCCATCCCCAGAACGCCGTTCAGCGGCGTGCGTATCTCGTGGCTCATATTGGCAAGAAAGTCGGACTTGGCCCGGTTGGCCGCTTCCGACGCAATCATCGCAGCACGAAGCCGGTCCTCGCCGTCGACCGCATCCGTGATGTCGGTCCATGAACACACAACCGCAAGATCGGTGCCCGGTGCCGACAGCGGCGCTGCATTCACCGAAACCACCCGGCGGCTGCCATCAGCCCCGCGGATCACATGCCGAAAGTCGCGAACGGTTTCCCCCCCGGCCAGCACCCGCGCAACCGGAAGGTTCTGTGATGCGATTGGCTCCCCCGTCAGATCAGTGATCCCCAAGGTCATCGGTGGATACATCTCACCCCCCGGCGTCACCCTGCCCCGCAAGATCTTTTCTGCCTCGGCGTTGGCAAAGACCACGCGGCCGTGCGCGTCCACTGCGGTAATCCCCGAGACCGACGTTTCCATGATCCGGGCAAGGGTGTCGCGTTCGCGCGCAAGCGCCACCTCAAGAGATTTGGCCTGCGAGATGTCGAGATGGATCCCGCTATTCCGAAGCGGTGCGCCATCCTCATCCCACTCGATCACCTGCCCGCGCGACAACACCCAAATCCAACGGCCATCACGATGCCGCAAGCGCATCTCGTGTTCGATCATCCATTCGTGACGGGAAAACAGATCACGCTCTTTTTCGAGCATGGCGTCCCGGTCTTCGGGATGGATCATAGGCAGCCAGTCTGCCACCGACAGCGGGTTCAGCTCGGCTGAACTGTAGCCAAGCATTTCGGCCCATCGTTCATTGATCAGCGTGTGACCAGCGCGATAGCTGAACTCCCATGTTCCCAATCTGGCACCGTCAATCAGGCGGCTGATGCGCTGCTCCGCTTCGATGCGTTCGCTCACGTCCAGATGCACGCCAACGATCGTCCGGGGTGCGCCGTCAAATTTGCGCGCCAACACCCGCCCGCGCGACAACACCCAGACCCAGCCGCCCGACTTGTGTCTGAGACGGGTTACCAGATCAAAGTCTTCCACCTCTCCGGCCATCACCGACCGTTGAATCTCGGCCAGTCTCGCGGCGTCTTCAGGGTGGCAACGCCCAATAAGGTCGGTCACGGATGGCCGGTCCGGATCTTCAGCGCCGTAGCCCAGCATCCGGTGCCAACGGTCGTTGATCTCGGTCAGGCCAACCTCCGCCTCCCACTCCCAGATCCCGACCTCACCGCCGTTGATCACTTGTTGCAGCCGCCGTTCAGACTGGCGCCGCGCCGTTATGTCTTGATAAATCCCCACCGTTTCACACGACGGCGTGGCGCGCTCTCGGACCCAGATCAACCGCCCGTCTGCCAGTCGATCTTCGCCATCCCAAAGATCGGTAAGATGCCGGTCCAGCCTGCGCTGCAAATTCGCGCTGGCGCCCGCGCCTTCGTCGTAAAATACCCCCCGCGCGATGGCAGCCCGCAACAGATCGTCATATAGCGCGCCCGAACAGATCAGGTCGGCGATGCCGGAAAACACGTCCTCATAGCGGGCATTCCACAGCACCAGACGATCGTGTTCGTCAAAAACAGCGAACCCGTCATCCAACGCCTCGATCGCTGCCATCATGCGTGTCTGGGTCGCCTCCAGCAACTGCTGTTCCACCAACAGCGCCGCCTCGTTCCGACGAAGTTCCGTGACATCTTCGATCAGCGCCCATACCAGCCGGCGCCCAGCAGGATCGGTGTCCATAAAACCGCGCAGAACAGATGGAAACAGCGATCCATCGGCCCGCCGTAACCATGTTTCAATCGGACCATAGGTCTTTTTCGCCTTGAGTTCAGCGATCGCCACATCCAGGACCCAAGCCGAATTCTCAGGCAGGACCTGCTTGGAAAACAACCCTCGCGTCACTGAAGGGTCCAACCCGAACGCCGCCTTGAAGGCCCGGTTTCCATCCAGCATCTCGCTGGTCCGGTAGTCGGTCAGAATGATCGGGTGGGGACACATATCGAAGAACGCGGCAAACAGCCGCTCGCGGTAGGACACCATCTCTGTCGCCGCGACCGCAGCCGAAACATCCCTGATGACGGCAACATAGCCGGTGGGGCCACCCAACGGCGCGGCAGGCAGCGGCGCGGCAGACACCTCGTACCAATGCACATCGCCGCCAACCGCCAGACCGACCCTGCGTCCATGCGACGAGGTTGCGTCTCGCGACAGCGGCAGCATCTTTGCCAGGGCAGCGGCAAGTTCGGCGGGCAACACGTCTTGCATTCGGCGGCCAATTCCGGCCCTGACCAGACCCGAAAGCCAGGGCAGTTCGGTGCTGTGACAAGCGGCGATAAGGCCGTCTCCAGAGATTTCCATGACGATGTCAGGCAGCGCATGCAGGGTTGCCAGCAAGTGGTTGCGCACCGACGCTTCTTTCGCCTCGGCCTCGCCGCGCAACAGGACGGAGGCAATCGCACGGGCGATCGAAGTCAGCAGAAACACCTCATCCTCGGCCCAGCATTCCTGTCTTGCAGTCCGGTCATAGCCGATCACTCCAATCAGCCGATCCCCATCCATCAGTGGCACCATCAACGACGCACCGACGCCAATATCTTCCAGGAACCGCCGTTCTGCACAGGTTTCCGGCAAGTCGGTCACGTCCTTGACGGTCACGACCAAGCCTTTGTTAAAAGCACTGTGCCACAGCGGATGGTTATCCGGGTTGACCTGCTGCATGGCGGGCTTTAGCGGCGGCACGCCGGCGGCAACCCATTCGTGACTATTGTACTGCGTACCATCCGGGCGGCAGCGAAACAGGAAAGATCGGTCAAAGCCACAGGCCAGACTTAGACGTTCAAGAACGCTTTGCAGTCCTGTGTCGATATCGTCGCGAGACAACCCTAAAAGTTCGTTCATCAGGTCGACGACAAGCCGGTCTATCCGCGCCGGGCGCAGCAGATCGACACTCGGGGGCTTTGTGCGTCCCATTCAACCTCACGTGCAAATGACGACAGGGTCACACTCGGCCAGCCGAGTATTCCCGATCACCACTTTCGCCGCAAGTCCATCGATGTCTGCACTTATGTCAGGTCCAAAGTCCCAGCGGCGCGGCTGCATAGCCCGGGAAGACGACGGCCGGGTCCGGCAGGCGCATGTGGCCGGTCAGCAGCTCTGCCAAAACGGCCCGATAATCGGTGATCACGGCAAGGTCGGCGCCTTCCTCCAGCGCCTCATTGGCAAGGCCGGGCCAACGCCCGACCATGCGGCCACCCCGCGCCTGTGGCCCCAGCACCAGCATCACATTCCCACGCCCATGGTCGGTACCCCCCGCCGTGTTGGAGCGGAGCCTGCGTCCGAACTCGCTCATCACCACGACCGACACGTCTTGCTGCAATGCTCCAAGATCGCGCCAGAACGCCATCACCGCCTCGGACAAACCCGATGTCAGATTGCGAAACCGGCCTTCCTGTGCCACGTGCGTGTCCCATCCCGGCACATCGACCGTGGCCACGCGCAGCCCGATATCTTCCTTGATCGTCTGCGCCACCGTCATCAATGGCTGCGCCAACGGGTTGCCTTCGGGGTAGACCACGGACGGCTGGTATGCCCGCACCGCCCAATCTGCCTCAGACCAAAGCCGGTCGCCGATCATGTCCGACAGCCCGATCAATTCGCTGATCGGGCGTGCCAGCGGACCGTGCGCGCCAAACCCTGCCAGCAACCGCGCGCGCAAAGCCGGGGCCAGCCAGTTGCCCTGCGCCAGCATCAGATCGCCCAATGTCTCGGCCACCGCCGCATCTGCGCCCAACAGACTTGCCGGCCGCATCGCCCCCACGGCCAGCGCAGGCATCGGCCCGCCGGGGGTGCTGGCCTGCAACCACCGCCCGATCCAACCCGAAGGATCGCCGGGCGCCACCGCCGCGCCAAAAAGCCCGCGTTCGATCCGCGCTTCGGCGTCAAAGTGGCTGCGGGTTGCTTCTGGCAGGCCCGCTGCATGGATCACCGACAGATCGCCCGCATCGTAAAGATCCGCCAGCCCTGTGGCTGCCGGATTGAACCGAAACTCCACATCCGCAACCTCCTGCCGGATCAGGCGCCCGGCACTGTCCCCATTACGCGCCACGCGCAGGCCTTCCGGTCGGGCAGCAATGAAATCGGGGTCGCTGGACGGCGACACCAGCGCCAGCCCATCGGCTCCACCCCGCAAGAACAAAACCACCAGGATCGGATCGCGGGGCATGCGGGCCTCCTTCTAGCGCAACAGGAATTCTGGGGTGAGGGCAGCAAAGGCGATAGCCGCCAAAGCGGCACCGCCGCGGTCTTGCGGTGCGATATCGGTGGCTGGCAACGCCGGATCAATATCCATCACATCGGCCACCGCCGCAGCCACTTCGTCCGCGCGCAACGGCACCAGCGCCCCCGCATGCCTTGCAAGGTACTCGGCCGCCGATTCCGCACCCTCGACCGCCTGCAAATCAGCCGTGGCCGTGCCGAACCAGTCTTCATGGGCATAAAGTGCCAGATCCGCCATCCGGTTCAACGTGCTGGCCCCGGTCCAGGCCCCCGCCCGATCCGGGTGCCCGGTTGGCGGACCATACTGATGCTGGCGCCAACCCGCGCGCGACAACTGCCAATCAAAGCTGTTTTCTGTGCCGCTGACCTCTGCCCCAGAGGCACGGTACAGGGCGGCGAGAATTTCAAACGGCCGACGCAGCTTGGCGGGTGGTGCCTCAAACTCGGGCGACAATGCCAGCGCGCGCACCACCTGCGCGATCTGATCCTCGGCTTCCGCTGCAGCAATGAAAACCTCCGCCAGCCGTCCGACAAGGCCTGCATCCGGTTCGTCCGACAAAAACCGCCGCGCTAGCTTTGTGCAGACATGCCGCGCTGTGCCGGGGTGTCTGGCCAACATGTCCAGCACGTCTTCCCCATCGGCCATGGGCCCCCGGTTCGGCGCGAACTCGCGGCCAAGGATGCGCTTTTGATACGGGTCATGCCATTGCGCGATATAGTAGAAATGCCCGGTCTTCGGTGCCTCCTCGCCTTCGGCTATCCAGCGCCCGTCGCCCACCGACCAACCGGTAAAGGCCCGTGCCACCTCATAGACGTCAAGATCCAGATAGCCCTCTGCGGCACCCGCCTCGGCCCCAGGCACATCTCGCCAGACGGTATAGCGGTCGTTCAGATAGTTCTCAGCGCCGAGCGTATGCAACTCCAGCAGTTCACGCGCGTAATTTTCGGTGGCGGGCGAGGCCTGACTGTCTGCGTTGTTCAGATAGTAAAGCATCGCCGGCGACCGGGCCACTTCACCCAGAAGCGTGCGGAAGTTGCCAAAGGCATGCGTCCGCATCACCGCATCATAGGACGCAAAGAACACCGCAGTCGTCTCGTCCTTGCCGGAATTCACGTTAAAATGGTCATGCCAGAACTGCGCCATCACCTCGCGCACCTGCGCCTCGGCGTGAACAGCCCGGATCATGCTGGCTGCGATCACCTCTGATGCAGGCCGCATGCGCTCCGAGAAATCCATGCCCGCACCCGGCTCCCAGTCCAGCAAACGGACCAGCGTCTCGGGATCCGCGCCCAGCATCGACAAGGGTCGCAACTCATCCAGCGCCTGCCAGGAATTGCCGTTTTCATCCTCTCCCGCTTCATACGAAATCCGCAGCCGCGCCGCGTCCAGCCGCGCGGCCAGGGCAGGATCGTCCGGTCCCAAGCCAAGTTGGTCGTCCAGCCACGCCTCACGCCCGCGCGCTGCAATCGCCGCGCGGCTTGCGGCACTTGCCCCGAAGGTCAGTCGATTCAGCCAGATGTCGTCTGCCACGAGGTCCGGCGTCGTGGCGAAGGCCAGACGCGGGCTGGTTGCCAAAACCAAAGCTGCCAACAGGCGGCTATGGAACATGCGCCTTGTGATCATGGCCAACCCTTGACGAACTGCGTTCCCAGTCAGGCTAACACGGCCTGTGCATCGCATGGCAAGTCACACTTATCGGTATGGCAAAACCCTGCCATCGTCGCGTCTCAGGCGTTGGCCCCAGACACCCGATCACGCAGCACCCGGCGCAGAATCTTGCCCGACGCGGATTTCGGAATGGCCTCGATGAATTCCACCCGTGACGGGATCTTGTAACTGGCCAGCTTGCCCACCAAGGCTGCCCTGACCTGCGCTTCGGTCAGGTCTGATCCGGGGCTTTGCACCACAAAGGCCATCGGCAATTCGCCAGCGTCGTCATCCGGCACCCCGATCACCGCCGCATCGGCTACGCCACTGACACCCAACAACTCGGCCTCCACTTCGGCCGGGGCCACCTGAAACCCCTTCACCTTGATCAACTCCTTCAGCCGGTCGCGGATGAACAGATAGCCGTCAGCATCGACCACCCCCAGATCACCGGTCCTCAACCAGCCATCCACGATCATCTGTGCCGTGGCCTCGGGGCGGTTGTGATAGCCGATCATCACCTGCGGGCCGCTGATCCAGACCTCGCCTTCTTCGTCGGGACCGCAATCCACCCCGGTCATCGGATCAACAATCCGGGTGCGGGCATTTGGCGACGTGACCCCGACCGACCCGGATCGCGGCGTGCGGTGCGGCACGACATGCGTCACGGGGCTAAGTTCGGTCATTCCGTAACCCTGGATCACAGCGCAACCGATACGCCGGGCAACCGCTTCTGCTACCTCGCCCCCCAGCGGCGCCGCCGCCGACATCACGATCTTCAGCGAAGAAAGATCATACTGGTCGACAATCGGATGCTTGGCCAACGCAATTGCCACAGGCGGGGCAATCAGCAGTTTTTCCATTCGATGCGTCTGGATATGGCCAAGCAGCGCCTCAAGATCAAAGCGCGGCATCGTCACCAATGCGGCCCCGGCACTAAGAAACGCGTTCATCAGCACGTTCATCCCATAGATGTGAAAGAACGGCAGGAAGGCGATCGAGGTTTCGCCGTTCGCAACCTCCAGCATCTCGATGATCTGGTCAACATTGACCACGAGGTTGCGGTGGCTCAGCATCACGCCTTTCGGCAGGCCGGTGGTGCCGGACGAATAGGGCAGCACCATCACATGCCGGTCCAGATCGACAGGCACCTGCGCGGTCATCGGCGGACCCATCAGATCGTCCAGTGACCGATGCCCTTCGGCCCCACCAATCACCACGATCTCGCGCACCTTGGTGCCATGCAAGGCGGCCTCTGCCACCTGCAGGAACGCCGGAATGGTAATCAGCAGCTCCGCGCCAGAATCCGCCAGCTGATGCTTTATCTCTGGCGCGGTGTAGGTGGGGTTGATCGTGGTCAGCGTCGCCCCGGCATAAGCCACCCCATGAAAAATGGTCGCATAATCCGGCATGTTCGGCGCCATCAACGCGATCACCGATCCCGACCCGATCCCCTGCGCCGCAAGGCCGCCAGCCAGAGACTGAATCCGCGCCCGCAGCTCTGCGCCCGTAAGGCTTAGGCCAGACGGCCCGTCGATCAGCAGGGCACGGTTCTTTCCCAGTGCCAACCCTTCAAACAGCCGATCCGTAATACTCAGGTCGCGCAATGTCAGATCGGCCAACGGGCTTTTGTAGATGGTCATGCAGTTCTCCCGAGGAATTTTCCCCAAGGCTAGCACGTCCAACTAAATCGCATAGCTCTATGTTTAGCCTCACACCCCGCCAAGCGTCGCCGCCAGTGCCAGCGCCGCGGGAACCGCCTGAACAAAAAGAATCAGCCGCGACGCAGTGGCCGCGCCGTAGACCCCGGCCACCAGCACGCAAGCCAGAAAGAACAGCGCCACCCCCTGCCCCGCGCCCGGCAGCCCGAGCAGCAAGGCCCATATCAAACCGGCGGCAAGAAACCCGTTGTACAGCCCCTGATTGGCCGCCAGCACCCGCGACGCCTTGGCAAACTCCGGCGTCGTGCCAAAGGCTTTGCGGGCACGCGGCGTCTCCCACAGGAACATTTCCAGCACCAGGATGTAGACGTGCAGGGCCGCGATCAGACCGATAAGAACCGCGCCGATCATGGCGAAGGCATCCGCGCCTCGGCCATCCCGGCATACCAGCTCGACCCGAAGGGAATCGCATTGTCATCAAAATTATAGGCCGGGTGATGCACCATTGCCGTGTCCCCGTTGCCAAGAAAGATATAGGCACCGGGGCGTTCATTCAGCATGAAACTGAAATCCTCGGCCCCCATCAGCGGCGGGGTGTCGGTGTCGACCACGCCCGAAACGGCCCGGGCCACGTCGGCGGCAAAGACTGTATTCTCGGCCGCATTCACCGTGACCGGATAGCCGCGCGCATGATGCACCTCGGCCCGCGCGCCCAAGGCAAGGGCAGTGCCCTCGGCAATCTGGGCCACACGCGTTTCCACGTAGTCCTGCACCTTTGCGTCCATCGTGCGCACGGTGCCCTTCATCTTCACCACCTGCGGGATCACGTTATGCGCCGTACTGTCGGTGGCCACTGTGCAGACGCTGACCACCACCTGCTTCAACGGGTCGACGTTGCGGCTGGCAATCGTTTGCAGCGCCACGATGATATGCGCCGCGACCACTGTCGTATCCACGCAATCATGCGGCTTGGCGGCATGGCCACCCTTGCCCGTCACCACGATCTCGAACTGGTCCGCCGCCGCCATCAGCGCCCCTGGCCGGATCGCGAAATGCCCAACCGGGATGCCGGGCATGTTGTGCATGCCGTAGACTTCCTGAATGCCGAAACGGGTGATCAGCCCGTCAGCCACCATCTCGCGCCCGCCGCCACCGCCCTCTTCGGCGGGCTGAAAGATCACTATGGTGGTGCCATCGAAGTTCCGCGTTTCGGCCAGATACTTTGCCGCACCCAAAAGCATCGCCGTATGCCCATCATGCCCGCAGGCATGCATCTTGCCCGGTGTGCGCGAAGCATAAGGCACTCCCGTCGCCTCAAGGATCGGTAGCGCGTCCATATCCGCGCGCAAGCCGACAACGCGGCCCGCCGTATCGGTCTTGCCCTTGATCACACCGACCACGCCGGTGCGTCCGAGGCCCTCAACCACTTCGTCACATCCGAAAGATCTTAGCAATTCCGAGACCTTGCCAGCCGTTCTTTGCACGTCGAACAACAGTTCGGGGTGTTCGTGAAAATCACGCCTCCAGGCGGTGATCTCGGGCAGAAGTTCGGCAAAGCGGTTCTTGGGCGGCATGGCGGGTCTCCTTCAGCGCAAAGCGTGATCCGATTTCCACCTCTCCGCAACCCCTAGCCAAAGCGTCGCCGCGCCTCCAGTGCCAGGCCGGTGCCGACCGATCCCAGCATGTCGCCGCTGGCCATCACCACGCCAGGCAGCACCGATTGCACCGTCGCGCGCAGGATCGGCAACTGGCTGGATCCGCCGGTCAGAAACACGGTGCCGATCCGGTCTGGCGCAAGGCCCGCCTCAGACAACACCCGCTCCAGCAACGCCCGGATGCGGGCAATCGGGGCCTCCACCGCCGCCTCGAACCCCGCGCGGCGCAGCATCGGGTTCGGCCCGCCGGTCAGGTCCGCCATCGGCAGGCGGGCGACCTCGGCATCCGACAAGGCGATCTTCGCCGCCTCCACCCGCATCGCCAGCGCATGGCCATGGCGCCCCGCGACCACCCGGATCATCCGGTCGATAAGCGTGGGTTGATCCGCCACCAGCCGCAGCGCCTTGAGGTCGCTGGCGGTGCGAGCGCTGTAAAGTGCGTTGATCCGGTGCCAGGTGGAAAGGTCATGGTAGTAATGGCGCGGCATCGTCCCGCCGCCCCGTGTGGGTGCCAGATAGCCAAGATGAGGCAGCGCCTCGGACAGGCTCAGCAGGCGGTCAAAATCAGTGCCGCCCGCCCGGATACCGTCATTGGCCAGAATGTCCCTGCCACGGTCGGGCAAGACCGCCCTGCCCGGCCCCACCCGCACCACCGACACATCTGACGTGCCTCCACCAATGTCGACGATCAGCACCAGTTCTTCGCGCGCCGCCGTCTGCTCGTAATGGAGCGCTGCCGCGATCGGCTCATACTGGAACCCCACCTCGCGCCAGCCGCAATCGCGGGCGATCTCGGCCAGCACCGCTTCGGCTGCGGCATCCGCCGCCGGGTCATCATCGACAAAATGCACCGGGCGGCCAAACACCACCCGGTCCAACCCCGGTGCGGCGGCCAGTTGTGCGGCGCGCAGATGCCCGATGAACCGCGCCAGCACCTCACGGAACGACACCGCCCTGCCGCCCACTGCCGTCTTGTCATGGATCAACCCAGATCCCAGCGTGGATTTCAGCCCCCGCATCAGGCGGCCGTCCTCCCCCTCCAGATAGGCCGCCGTCGCCGCGCGCCCGAACAAGGCCGGCGCACCCTCGGTCTGCCAGAACACCGCAGATGGCAGCGTGACCGATCCGTCCTCCAACGGCAGTAGCCGCGCACCCGAGGCATCTGCCAGACCCACGGTCGAGTTCGAAGTGCCAAAGTCGATACCACAAGCCGGGTTGATCATCGGGTCGGTCATCTTGCGCTCCGCGAAAAGGGCGGCACGGTTAGACCGCATCCGCCGCGATGTAAAGCGCGCTAAAGTGCCGTTCCCATCACCAGCTTGGACCCATCGCTGAACCGCGACAGCCGGAACCGGCTCAGGTCATGGCCGGGATGGTTGCCCACCACCAGATCGGCCACCACCCGCCCGATACCGGGGCCAATGCCAAAGCCGTGCCCGCTCATCCCCGTGGCGATTGTCAGACCGGGAACCCCAGCCTGATCCACCACGGGCACGATGTCGGGCATCGTGTCGATCATGCCTGCCCATGCGGCGCGCAGTTTCGGCACGCCGAGTGCCGGAAAAGCCGCGCCAAAAGCCGCCTGCACCCGGCGCAGCCTTGCATGGTCCGGCGCAGGGTTCAGCACGCGCATCCGCTCGAACGGGGTCACCTCATCGGCAGACCATTGGCGCGGCGTGCTCCAGGCATCGGGAAAGCCGTTGGGGGCCATGCCGCGAAACCGGGTTGATCGATAATCCTTCTTCAGCACCGGCAGATAGCTGCGCAAGCTTGCGCAGGCATCGCGCCCGACGAAAAAGTCATGCCCTGATCCCGGCGCGATCGTATAGCCACCGTCGGCCCGGCGCCGAAAGGCAAAGTCGTTGTCGGCCGCAGCACCGGGAAAAACCTCGGCCATCGGATCGGTCGCGGCCACGGTGCTCAAAACCGACAGTTGTGGAATGCGCACCCCGTGCTTGCCCAGAAACAACCGCGACCACGCGCCCCCAGCAACCACCACCTGATCGCAGGCGATCCGCCCCTGTTCCGTGACAACCCCCGCGACGCGCCCGCCCATGATATCCAGTGCCCGCACCGCGCAAGCCTCGACAATCGTTGCCCCGCGCGCCGCCGCGCCTGCCGCCAGCATCGGCACCGCCACCGACGGCTCGGCCCGCGCATCAGACGCGGTGTATAGCGCGCCCTGCCAGCCCGCCGCGGTGCCCAACATACCGGCAACCTCGGCCCGGCTCCGCATCCGGCTGTCCAGATCATGCGTTTTCGCATGCGGCAGCCACTCCTCGAAGCCCTTGGTATCCTTTTCAGAATTCGCCAGATACAGAACCCCGGTCTGCGCAAAGCCCAAGCCTGCGCCAAGCTCCTGCGCCAGTGATTTCCAGATCCGCAGGCTTTCCATCATGATCGGCAACTCGCCCGGATCGCGGCCTTGCTGGCGGATCCAGCCCCAGTTGCGACTGGATTGTTCACCCGCGATCCGGCCCTTTTCGCAGACCACCACCCGCAATCCGCGTTCTGCCAGAAACCACGCCGTCATCACCCCGATGACCCCGCCACCAACCACCACCACATCGCACGCTGCGGGCTGTGGGCCGGGAAAGCGGACCGGACTGGCCTCCGAGAATGGAAAGATCACGCCAGATGCTCCAAAAGCCGTTCCATGAAAGCGTGACCGGCCTCGAACTCGCTCAGCTCCAGATACTCATCCGGCTGGTGCGCCTGACCGATGTCACCCGGCCCGCAGACGACGGCGGAATAGCCTGCGTCCTGAAAATGTCCCGCCTCGGTACCATAGCTGACCACACCCGTGGCATTGTCACCGGTCAGTCGCCGCACCAGCGCCTCCGCCGCGCCCGATGCTTCGGGCCGCAAGGGTGGCACACCGAAAAACCGCTCCAGATGCACCCCGGCCTCCGGCCGGCGCGCCTTCAGGCTGGCATCCAACCGCATTGCCTCGGCCTCGATCTGTGCGGCCCAGCCCTCAAGATTATCATCCGGCAGCACCCGCGTATCGATGGCAAAGCGGCAATCGGCGGCGGTGATGTTATGCGCCGTCCCGCCCGAAATCATACCCACATGCAGCGTGGTGAAGGGCGGGTCGAACATCGCGGCCACTGCAGAAGGTCGCACCGCCTGAATTGCCGCGTTCTGGTCATTCACCCACTGGATCAGCCGCGCGCCTTCCATGATCGCACTGACGCCGTAGGGCAGCAGCGAGGAATGCACCTCAAACCCCTTCACATGCACATGAAACCCGGTGCCGCCCTTGTGCCCGGTGATCAGCTGCATCCGCGACGGCTCGCCCACGATGACCGCTTCCCCTTTTGGCAGCACGCCCTGCATCGCGGCAATCAGCGGCGGCGCGCCGGTGCAGCCGATCTCCTCGTCATAAGACAGCGCCAGCTGCACTGGCCGCGACACGCCACGCCGCTGCGCCTCGACCAGCGCCCAGACCGACAGTGCCACGAACCCTTTCATGTCGCAGGTGCCGCGCCCATAAAGCCGCCCGTCGCGCTCCGTCACCGTCCAGGGGTCGGACGTCCAGACCTGCCCGTCCACCGGCACCACATCGGAATGACCGGACAGAACCACCGCACCACGCTCCCAAGGCCCCACATGCGCAAACAGCGCAGCCTTGGTCCGGTCTTCGTTCCAATGCCGGTGCGCCGGGATTCCGTGCCCCGCAAGATAGCCCTCCAGCCAGTCGATCAACTCAAGGTTGGATAGGTTGCTTACCGTCGCAAAGCCGACCAGCCGTTCCAGAACCTGACGTGGCGTCAGCGTCTCCATACCCTCTTCATCCCTTCATCAAGATTTAGCGGTCAAACTCTGCGCCGGCCTTCACCAAGTCAATATCTGGCAGAATGATCGGTCAATCAGTCACATCGCCGATGATCCTTTGTAGAAAGACACGTCGAAACGGGATTGATAGCTTATGAAAAATGGGGAACAGTTGGTGCCTGAAGTTCAGCTACCGGCAGTTTTCAGTCTAAAAGATAAAGAATAACAATAACTAAGAAACGACACGGGGAGTGTTGAATGCCCGATCGGGCCGTGCCCGTCCTTGATGTCAAGGGCCTCAAGACCGTATTCCGCACCCGCGGTGGCGAGATTCACGCCGTCAACGATGTCAGCTTTCACCTGATGAAGGGTGAACTTCTGGGGGTTGTCGGCGAAAGCGGTTCTGGCAAGTCGGTCACCATGATGTCGCTGATCGGTTTGCTACCGTCCCCCCCCGCCGACGTGCGTGGTGGGACGGTCATGTTGAATGATCAGGACCTGCTGAAAATCGACGCCGAGGAATTGCGCAAGGTTCGCGGGGCCAAGGTCGGCTTTGTATTTCAAGATCCGATGACGTCGCTGAACCCCGTGTTCACGCTGGGCAACCAGATTATGGAACCGCTGATCGAACACCTGAAGATGACCAAGGCGCAGGCCCAGGATCGCGCAGTAGAATTGCTGGAACTGGTCGGCATCCCGGATGCCAGATCGCGCCTGTCAGCCTATCCGCATCAGTTTTCCGGCGGCATGCGGCAGCGGGTGATGATTGCAATTGCGCTGGCCTGCAACCCGGATGTGCTTATCGCCGACGAACCAACCACCGCGCTTGACGTGACAATTCAGGCGCAGATCCTCGAACTGGTGCACGAACTTCGCCAAAAGCTGGGCATGGCGATCATCTGGATCACCCATGATCTGGGCGTGATTGCGGGCATCGCTGATCGGGTCTTGGTGATGTATGGCGGCCAGGTCGTCGAACAGGCCCCGGTGCGAGAGCTGTTCGCAAACCCGCAGCACCCCTACACCCGCGCCCTGTTGAAGACGATCCCCGCCATCTCCGGCGTGCGCGAATCCCGGCTGAAGGTGATCGAGGGTCAGCCGCCGATCCTGACAGCGGCGGCCACCGCCTGTCCGTTCCGCGCCCGCTGCGACTATCGCCACGATGCCTGTGACCGCGCCAACCCCGCCCGCCGCGGCGTTGATGGCTTGCCGGTCGGTCACGGCCATGATGTCGCCTGCCACTGGACTGCCCCAGCCGCCCGCGCGCCAGAGGTGACCCATGCTTGACGCGCCTCCGCAAAAGCTGGTCGAGGTCACCGACCTCAAGATGCATTTCCCAATCTATTCCGGTCTGTTCCGTCGCCGCACCGGCGATGTGAAGGCGGTGGATGGCGTCAGTTTTGACATCTTTCAGGGCGAAACGCTGGGCTTGGTCGGCGAATCCGGTTGCGGCAAGTCAACCGTCGGCCGGGCGCTGCTGCGGCTTTATGAAATCACCGCGGGCAAGGTCGTGATCGATGGCGATGACGTGGCCACCCTCGCACCCGAAGATCTGCGCAAGAAGCGCCCGACCATGCAGATGGTGTTTCAGGACCCGCAAGCCAGCCTGAACCCACGGATGACCCTGGCGCGCATCATCGGCGAACCGCTGGACGAACACACCGACTGGACGCATGACCGAAAGCTTGAACGGGTCTATGAACTGATGGACGCCGTCGGCCTGAACCGCCGCTTCGCCAACCGCTTTCCGCATGAATTCTCAGGCGGCCAGCGCCAGCGCATCGGCATTGCCCGGGCCTTGGCGCTGAACCCCAAGTTCATCGTCTGTGACGAACCGATCGCGGCGCTGGATGTGTCGATCCAGGCGCAGGTCGTTAATCTTCTGGAAGACCTGCAGGAAAAGTTCGGCCTGACCTACCTGTTTATCAGCCATGACCTTTCCATGGTGCGCCACATCGCTGACCGGGTGGCCGTGATGTATCTTGGGCGCATCGCCGAGCTTAGCCCGCGCGACGCGCTTTATGCCAAACCTCTGCACCCTTATGCCGAAGCCCTGCTGTCGGCGGTCAACGAACCCGATCCGGTACGGGCGGCAAAACGCAAGCGCATCATCCTGAAGGGCGACGTGCCCTCCCCGGCCAATCCGCCGCCGGGATGCAGCTTTTCCACCCGCTGCCCGCGTGTGTTTGCGCGGTGCCGTGTCGACACACCGATCCTCCAGGAGGCGGAACCGCAGCGCTTTGTGGCCTGCCACCTGTTTGATAAAACCAATGCCGCCGGATCAACCGGCGCATCCGGGGCAAAAGAGCGTAACCAACAAGGAGTATCCCAATGAAACTGAAAACCGCCCTTCTGGGCGCAGTCGCCTCTCTTGCAATGGCGTCCACCGCCTTTGCCGAGCGCGGTGCCGACGGCGAGGTCAAGCTGACCTTCCCGCAGGCCGTGTCGATCATGAACCCCTACCTTTCGGGCGGCACCAAGGACATCATCGCATCGCAATTCGTGGTGGAGCCACTTGCCGGCCTCACTCCCGAAGGCGAGATCATCCCCAAGCTGGCCGCCGAAATCCCAACCGTTGAAAATGGCGGCGTCTCTGCCGACATGACCTCGATCACCTGGAAGCTGAGCCCGGGCCTCCTGTGGTCCGACGGGACCCCGGTCACCGCCGCCGACGCCGTGTTCACCTATGAATACTGCACCCACCCCGAGGGCGGCTGCGCGCAGGCGACCAAGTACGAAGGTGTGGCCTCCGTCGAAGCGGTCGATGACGCCACCATCAAGGTGACCTTCGACGGCCCGAAACCGAACCCCTATACCGTCTTCGTCGGCGCCCAGTCGCCGATCCTGCAGAAGGCACAGTTCGGCGCCTGCCTCGGCGCCGCCGCACCGACCTGCACCGATGCCAACAACATGCCGATCGGCACCGGTCCGTTCATGGTCACCGGCTTTACCGTGAACGACACCGTCAGCATGGCGGCGAACCCGAACTTCCGCGATCCGGCCAAGCCTGCTTTTGCCACGGCCACGATCAAGGGCGGCGGCGATGCCGAAGGCTCAGCTCGTGCAGTGATGGAAACCGGCGAATTCGACTATGCCTGGAACACCCAGATCCCGCCCGACAGCCAAGCCGCGATGACCGCCGCTGGCAAGGGCCAGTTCGTGGTGGCATTCGGCACGTTGGTCGAACGTCTGGAAATGAACATGACCGACCCCTCGCCTGACCTGCCCGAGGGTGAGCGTTCGACCCTCAAGCACCCGCACCCCATCCTGTCGGACATCAAGGTGCGCACGGCCCTGTCCAAGGCGATTGACCGCTCGATCCTGGTCGAAGTCGGCTATGGTGCCGGTGGGCAGCCAACCTGCAATATCATCCCGGCACCCGAAGCCTGGGCGTCTGACAATCCCGCCTGCCTTGCGCAGGACATGGCCGGCGCTATGGCTCTGCTGGATGAGGCAGGCTGGACCGACACCGACGGCGACGGCATCCGCGACAAGGACGGCAAGAAACTGTCGATCCTCTATCAGACCACCGTCAACCCGATCCGCCAGGATTTCCAGGCGCTGATCAAGGATTGGTGGACGGAACTGGGCGTCGAGGTGGAACTGAAGGCGATCGATCCCGGCGTGTTCTTCGGCGGCGATGCGGGATCCCCGGATACCTTCCAGAAGTTCTATGCCGATGTCGAGATGTATGCCAACAACTCCGACAACCCTGATCCGGAAACCTATCTGGGCCAGTACCAGTGCAAGAACGTGGCAAGCCCGGAAAACCAGTGGCAGGGTGAAGGCATCAACCGCTTCTGCGACCCGGTCTATGACGAATTGCATGCCAAGCTGAGCGTCACCACGGATATTGCCGAACGTCAGGCAATCGCCAAGGAGCTGAACGACATGGTCACCAAGAATTCCATGATCGTGGTTCCGCTGGTGCATCGTGGCACGCTGTCGGCACATTCCAACATGCTGGGTGGCGTCGACATCAACGCCTGGGATGCTGAATTGTGGAACGTCGCGGACTGGTTCCGCGTCAAGTGATCCAAGATTTGGCGGGGCCGGTTCGCTGGCCCCGCCGCCTTGATCTCGCCCTCCCCCGCTTTTGACCCGAGGCGTCCCCGTCGATGCTGACATTTACCCTTCGCAGACTTTTGCTGGCCATTCCGACCCTGCTGGTGATCAGCCTGGTGATCTTCTTGCTGGTCGATCTCGCGCCCGGCTCGCCGATGTCCGAAATTCCCCTGACCGTGCCCCCCGACGTGCGCCAGCGCATGATCGAGGCGCTTGGCGCCGATCAGCCGGTGTTCTTTCGCTATCTGTTGTGGCTGAGACAGTTCTTCTGGGTCGAGCCGATGACCCTGTTTGACGGCTGGTTCGGCACCACCTGGGTCGAGGGCGAACAGCGCATCTTGTCGTGGCAATCGCGCAGCCCGGTCTTCACCATCATCGGCCAGCGCATCCCGCAGACCCTGACGGTGATCGGAACGGCCTATCTGGTCGGCATCCTGATCGCCCTGCCCATCGGCATCTATTCCGCCTACCGGCAGTATTCGTGGTTCGACCAGGCCGGCACCATGTTCGCGATGATCGGCTTTTCGGTGCCGACGTTCTTTTCCGGCACGCTGTTCATCATCATCTTTGCGGTCTGGCTTGGCTGGTTTCCGACCAAATATGACACGAATCTTTCGGTCACCGACTGGGCGAGCTTCAAAAAACAACTGTCGCAGATGGCGATGCCGGTCATGGTGCTGGGCCTCGCAAATGCCGCCGCAATCAGCCGGTATATGCGCTCGTCCATGCTGGAAAACATGGGGCAGGACTATGTGCGCACCGCCCGCGCCAAGGGCATGACGGAACGCACGGTGATCCTGAAGCATGTGCTGCGCAACTCGCTGATCCCGGTCGTCACGGTGATCGCCCTCGGCCTGCCCACGATCTTCGGCGGGGCGATCATCACCGAACAGGTGTTCAAGGTGAACGGCATCGGCGCCGCCCTGATCGGGGCTATCCACGCCAACGACCTGCCGATGGTGCAGACGGTGACCTTCATCACCGCCGTCCTGATCGTCCTATTCAACCTGATCGCCGACATCCTCTACGGCATCCTGGACCCGAGGATCCGTTATGACTGACACCGCCACCTCTGCCGCCGACACGCCGCGCAGCCTTTACCGCGATATCTGGGATCAGTTTCGCACCCACAAGGGGGCGATGGCCGGGCTGATCGTGCTGATCCTGCTG
>NZ_JANMET010000173.1:0-9209 GCF_031377265.1 Tabrizicola sp.
CCCCAGCATTCCTTGGGGCTTTCCTCGGTGAAAACGTTCCAATCCGTCATCGTAGCGACGCGGTTGGTGGATTCCTGGGCAAACGCCCCGGTTGCCATCATGCAAAAAGCTGCTGCCCCAAGGGAGCGACCGAAAAGGGAAGTCATGTCTGACGCAGCCTCCAAGCTGTCTTGTGCCTCTGCCCCGCATCTCGCGGCTTCGCCAGCCTTTTCCTGTGGCGCGGAGCAATTCAACCCGATATCTCACCCATAGCGCAAAAAGACCAATCCGCGAAAGCCCCGGTGGCACAAAATCGCGCATCTGTGACGGAGAGAACAGTATGGCAAACCCGCATCCGATGGCAGCGCTTTGGCGCGGGGGTCTGCTGGAAAGCACCCATCTCGGCCATGCGGTGATTTGCGATGCCAACGGAATCGTCGATGCCTGGGGCGATCCGGCCACCGTGATCTTCCCGCGCTCGTCGTGCAAAATGCTGCAGGCTCTGCCGCTCTTGGAAACCGGCGCCGCCGCTGCCGTGGGCCTGACCGACAGGCATCTGGCCTTCGCCTGCGCCAGCCATCAAGGCGCGCATCTGCATGTCGACATGGCCTCGCGCTGGCTGGCCGACCTTGGCCTTTCCGAGGCTGATTTGCGCTGCGGCGCACATGAACCCTATGACCGCACCGAACGCGACCGGCTGATCAAATCCGACGAAAGCCCCTGCCAATTGCACAACAACTGTTCGGGCAAGCATTCAGGTTTTCTGACGGTCACCCAGCACCTCAAGGCCGGCCCGGAATACGTGGAGATCGACCACCCTCTGCAAAAAGCGGTGAAAGCCGCGTTTGAAGAGGTGACCGGCGAGGCCTCCCCCGGTTATGGCATCGATGGCTGTTCCACCCCGAACTTTGCCACTTCGGTTGCGGGTTTGGGCCGCGCCATGGCTGCCTTCGCCGCCGCGCGTGACACCGGCAGCCTGCGCGAACGCGCGATGTACCGGCTGACCCGCGCGATGGCCACCTACCCGGAATTGGTGGCCGGTGAAGGCCGCGCCTGCACCGAACTGATGCGCGCGATGGGCGGCAAAGTGGCGCTGAAAACCGGGGCCGAGGCAGTGTTCGTGGCCATCCTGCCCGAACAAGGGCTGGGCATCGCGCTCAAGATCACCGATGGCGGCACGCGCGCCGCCGAGGCCGCAATTGCCGCCCTTCTGGTCCGCGCCGGGGTGCTGGAGGCGGACCACCCCGCCACCCGCAAACGCCTGAACGCGGTCCTGACCAACTGGCGCGGCCTCAAGACCGGTGTGTTCGACGCCGCCCCCGGCTTTCCGTAGCGCTTGATTTGAAGCCCGGATCGCGTAAGCTTTCGGGATGAACATGGAAGCCCCGACGCCCTTCCCGACCGGCCAGCGTATGTCCGAAGACGTGTTCTTTGACCGGCGAGAGTTGGGCGAGATTTTGCGCCTGTACGGCAAGATGGTCGCGGCTGGCGAATGGCGCGATTACGGCATTTCCACCCTGCGCGACCTTGCGGTGTTCTGCGTGTTCCGCCGCACCGCTGAAAACCCGCTCTACCGGATCGAAAAGCGCCCCCGGCTAAGGGCAAAGCAGGGCATCTATGCCGTCGTCGGAATGGATGGCCATGTGCTGCGCCGGGGCCATGATCTTGCTGCCGTGCTGAAGGTGCTTGAACGCAAGCTGATCCGCCCGATCGACTAGACCCGCCGCCGCGCGGTGATCGGACCGCCACCTTGCGCCGCAATCCTGACCGTCGCGCTGATGATCCCCTCATGCACCACCGACATCGTATGGCCATTTGCATGGATCAGGCGGTCGGCATCCGCCACCATCGCCACATGCCCCTGCCAGAACAGCAGATCACCGCGCACCAATGCCGCAGTCTCCGCAATCGCCACGCCCAACCCTTGCTGCTGGTCACTGTCGCCGGGACAGACCCGCCCGGCGGCATGCAGTGCCAGTTGCACCAGCCCGGAACAGTCCAGTCCCGCCCGCGAATTGCCGCCCCACAGATAGGGCGTGCCAAGCAGGCTTTCGGCCACGCTGACCGCGTCGCTCGCCCAATCCCCAATCGCGCGCAGATGGCTGGCCGGCACAAAGCCCCATTCCGTCTCGGCCCATGCCCCGTTGACGCCCACCACCGCCAGCCGGGCCCCAAGGCTCAGCGCCAGCCGTTCGCGCGCCTGCACCCGCGGCTCGGGGTAGACATGCGTCGCCGGGCTTGCCACCCAATGGCTCGGCGCCATGCCAACCCCCACCGCCGCATCCGCCACCCACCCGCAATAGCCATCTTTCGCGGCCTGCACGAAGGCATGCCCCGCGTCGCGGTCAATCACCGTCACCGCATCGCCCAGCAGCAGCTGCCGGTCCCGCGCGCCACCGGGCAGCGCCAGCAGATCAACCACCGGCTCCAGCACAAACGCCACCTCGCCCTCGGTCAACGGCGCATCCACCACCCCGCGCAGCGACACATGCGCCACCCTGCCGGAAAACGGCGTCACCCGCCGGTCCATCAAACCCAGGCCATAACAATTTGACTCAAAGTGGCTTCCTCTTCTGCAAATATCCCACGGGGGCTCCGGGGGTGTGAAACCCCCGGTCCCGCCGCCGGATCAAACCCCCAGCATCGCAGGCAATGCTTCCAACACCGCCCTTGCCCCTTGCCCCGCCCCACCTTTTGGCCGCGCCGGCAAGTCAGTTGGCACATGTCCGTAGATGTCGAAATGCAGATAGCGCCCGGTATTCACGAACCGCCGCAAGAACAGCGCGGCGGTGACCGACCCGGCAAAGCCAAAGCCGGGCGCGTTGTCCAGATCGGCGATCCCCGGCTCGATCACGCTTTCATAAGCATCGTGAAACGGCATCCGCCACACCGGATCGAACCCGGCAACCGCCCCTGCCTCCAGCGCGCTGACCATGCCCGGCTCGTCGCAATAGTACGGCGCCAGATCCGGCCCCACCGCCACGCGCGCGGCCCCGGTCAGCGTCGCCATCGATACCAGCGCATCCATTTCCTCCTCGCAGGCATAGGCCAGCGCATCGGCCAGCACCAACCGCCCCTCGGCATCGGTGTTGTTCACTTCCACCGTCAGCCCCTTGCGCGAGGTCAGAATGTCCTTTGGCCGCTGCGCGTTGCCCGCGACCGAGTTTTCCACCGCCGGGATCAGCACCCGCAGCCGCAGCGGCAGCGTCAGTGCCATGATCATCTGCGCCAGCCCCATCACCGTCGCCGCACCGCCCATGTCCTTTTTCATCAATTGCATGCCTGACGACGGCTTCAGATCCAGCCCCCCGGTGTCAAAGCACACGCCCTTTCCCACCAGCGTCAGCCTTGGCCCACTGGTCCCCCAACGCATCTCCAGCAGCCTTGGTGCGCGCGGCGAGGCGCGGCCCACGGCATGAATCATCGGAAAGTTCCGCGTGATCAGGTCCTCGCCGCGCACCACGCTACTCTTGGCTCCGAACCGTTCGGCAAGCGCGATGAACGCCGCTTCCAACTCACCCGGTCCCATGTCCAGCGCCGGGGTATTGATCAGATCACGGGTCAGAAACTCACCCTCGGCCATCGCCAGAACGCGGGCGGCGTCCACCCCAACGGGGCAGCGCAGGCGCGGCAGTGTCGCCGGTTTGCGGCCCGGGCGATAGCGATCAAACCGGTAGCCCGCCAGCAACCAGCCCAGCGCCGCCTCGGTCCGCTCAGGCAGATCAAGCCCGCCCTCCAGATGCCAATCCAGTGCGGGCAGGGCGGCGACGGCTTTTGCCATGCCGAACCGCTGCCGTCGGCGCGCGATGTGGGTGCCACGACCGACAATCGCGCCCGCAACGCTGCCGTCGGGTCCGGGTAACAGACGCACTTCGCCCAGTGCCGCCTCAAACCCGGTCGCGGTCAGCCACCTGGCATGGCCGGCTCCGGCGCCAGCCAGAAACGCGGCCAACCTGTCTTGCGGGACGGTGTGCAACGGCAGTGTCACAGCGGTCGGGGCGGCAAAGGCAAGGGTCATGGGCATGTCCGGTTGGGCTTGGGTCAGGTGCAAGCCTAGCGCAGCCTGCTGTCGCTGCAAGCGCGGAATAGGCGGCGTTCGGGCGTGGAGCGCGCCCCTTGATCTGCGCGGCTTTGCCCGCCTTCGCCTTAGGATATGGCCGCGCAACCTCCGTTAGCTGGCGGCCGATTTTGCGGTGCACTGCCATCGGCCGCTCAACCGTCTTGATAGATCGGTGCGCCCCGCAGAATTGAAACATTCACCACACCTGATTGCGTCGCGGTCCGGCAGGCGCTCCACTTCAGCCCAGTGCCAGCTGTCATCTGCCAAAGGCCCGCGTCACAACCGTAACCGTGCTAAACTGACAGGTCAGCGCCCCCCGGTTCCGGCGTCAGGGTTCGTTCTGCAACCCGTATCAACCGCGCCCAGACGGCGGAAAATGCGGTGCTGTCGGCCCGCTGCAGGCAGATCCGCGCGTCTTCGGCCACTGTGGCAAGGCTGGTCAACCCCAACCCTTCGGCCATCCGGCGCAATTGCTTCAGCTGCTGCGCAAGGTCGGCCAGCTGATGCGCCTTCACCTGCGCCGCGATCCCCGCCATCGTCAACGCCAGTTCGCCCAGCGCCCGCGTCACCATCTGTTCGCCCGTCGGCGCGCCAAGGTTGCGATAGATTGCTGCAATCGGTTCAGCGTCTTGCTGTACCACCTCTTGCGGCTTGATCGCCGTTACACTGCTCATCTTTTACCCACCAAACCAACACCACACCCAAGACCCAGCCTCGCTGGAGATGCTGAAGATTTCGTTGCGGAGATCGCGGATGAACCGGCATTTGCCTCTCGAATTTTTGTCAAATGCCGCCTAGACAGCATGGGGTTGACCAAAGGAAATCCTTGATGCAGTCCACACGACCCTTGCCCGCCTACCTTGTTCAACGCTTTCAAGGCTGGCGCGCGACCACTTATCAGGACAACCGCGCCTGGTATCGGCGTCTGGCCGCGTCGGGCCAGCACCCCCGCGCCATGGTGATTTCCTGTTGCGACAGCCGGGTGCATGTCACCTCGATCTTCGGCGCGGATGAGGGCGAGTTCTTCATCCACCGCAACGTGGCCAATCTGGTGCCGCCGTACAACCCGGATGGCGAATACCACGGCACCTCGGCGGCGGTGGAATATGCGGTTTCGGCCCTTGGCGTTGCCCATATCGTGGTGCTGGGCCATTCCAACTGCGGTGGGGTCAAGGCATGCCATGACATGTGTTCCGGCCACGCCCCGGAACTGGAGGAGAAGTCCTCTTTCGTCGGTCGCTGGATGGATATCCTGCGCCCCGGCTATACCCGCCTGACGCACCTCTCCCCGGCCGAATTGCTGCCCGCGCTGGAGAAAGAGGCCGTGATGATCAGCCTGGAGAATCTGATGACCTTCCCCTTCGTGCGCGCCGCCGTGGATGACGATCGGCTCACCCTGCATGGCCTTTGGACAGATATCGGCGAAGGCGGGCTTGAAAACTACGACCCGGCCCACGGCGCATTCGTCCCGGTCTGACATGCAGGACATCCTCGCCCTTGCCGCAGCCAACCTGCTGACGCCGATGATCCTGTGCTTTGCGCTGGGCCTTGCCGCGGCCCTTGCCCGGTCAGAGCTCAGCATCCCCGAGGCCGCCGCCAAGACCATGTCGATCTATCTGCTGTTCGCCATCGGCTTCAAAGGTGGCGTTGCGGTCAATGATCACGGGCTGGACGGCAGCCTCCTTCTCGCAATTCTCGGCGGCGTGGCGCTGTCCTTTGGCCTGCCGTTCATCGCCTTCGCGTTGCTGAAGATCCTGACGCGCCTGTCGGCCACCGATGCCGCCGCCGTTGCCGCGCATTACGGTTCGATCTCCATCGTCACCTTCGTGACCGCCACCTCGGTGCTGCAATCCTCCGGCATCACCTCTGAAGGCTACATCGTCGCCGTTGCCGCAGCGATGGAGGCCCCGGCCATCATCTCCGCCCTCTGGCTTGTGTCCCGCTCCGGTCGATCCGAACCGATGGACGCTGATCTGTGGCGCGAGATCCTGCTCAATGGCTCGATTGTCCTTCTGGTCGGATCATTCCTGATCGGCCTTGCCACCGGCGCCAAGGGGATGGCGCGGATTGACGCCTTCATCGTCGCACCCTTCCAGGGCGTCCTCTGCCTGTTCCTCCTCGACATGGGCCTCGTTGCCGGGCGGGGGCTAAAGGCCGCACGGGGGGTGCTGTCGCTTGGTGCGGTCGCCTTTGGCATCCTGATGCCGATGATCGGCGCCGCACTTGGCCTTACCGTCGGCCTCGCCCTCGGCCTGTCAACCGGAGGCGTGGCGTTGATGATGGTGCTTGCGGCCTCCGCCTCCTACATCGCGGTGCCCGCCGCGATGCGCGTGGCCTTGCCTGAGGCGAACCCGTCAATCTACCTCACCCTGTCGCTTGGCGTGACGTTCCCCTTTAACCTGACCCTGGGCATCCCGACATATGTCGCCGTGGCCCAGATGCTGACCGGAGGCTGAGATGCAGACCCATCACGCAAAACGCGTAGAGATCATCATCGAAGCGCCGATGGAAACGCGCCTTACCGCCGCGCTGGAAAAGGCCGGCGTGACGGGGTTTACCGTGCTGCCGGTCCTTGGCGGGTCCGGTCGCTCTGGCCGCTGGACGCGGGACGGCCAGGTCGGACGCGCGGGCATGGTGGCAGTGGTGTGCCTGATCCGGCCAGACCGGCTGGATGCGCTGCTGGAGGCGGCGTTCGCTGTGGTGGAGCGGCATATCGGCGTGGTCAGCGTGGCCGATGTCGAGGTCATGCGGGCGGAGCGGTTCTAGTCCGGGGGTTCTGGTCCGGGGGTTGTGGGCGGCTGGGTCAATCCCGCCGCTTGACCGCCAGCGTCAGGTCTCTTCTGCCGCGAACAGCGCGGTGACAGTCCGCCGCAACGCAGCCTTGAGCCGCGCTTTGCTGCCGGCATCCCCTTCGTCAATTCCCGCGGCCCCCAGCAGGGTCAGCCCCTCCACCATCGCGATCAGGCTGGCATTCCACGCAGCCACGTCACCGGTCGGCGGCATTAACCCGCCGCGTGCCGCAATCATCCAGCTGTGCAGCGCTTTGCCCCGCGCGGCGCGGAACGCTTGCGTCGCGTCAGATGGTGCCGCCGCTTCCATCAGCCGCATCTGGCGGAACCGGGCGTTGCCCCAGAGGTGGTCGAACAGCGCAATCGCCAGCCGTTCTATCAGTGCCGGATAGCTGGCAGGTGGCGGGTCCAGATGCGGCGTCAGGGCTTCGGTCAGATCGGCCGCCACAGCTTTGCCCATCGCGGTGACCAAGCCATCGATGCCGTCGAAATAACGGTAGATCAGCTTCTTGTCATAGCCCGCCCGCCGCGCGACCGAGTTCACACCGAACCCGGCAAAGCCATCTTCGGCAAGGCTTGTGATGGCTGCGTCGAGGATATGGCTGCGTGTATCGTCGCGGTTTCGCATTCGGGATTTCCTTGTCACCGATCGGTGACTTTTTGCTTGCGTGGTGCTTGAAAGGGGAGTATGTCACCGATCAGTGACAATCTCAACCCCCGACTCAGCCCCCATCTCAACCCCCGAAAGGAAACGCCATGACCACCCTTGTCAAAGCCCCCGCCGCCCCCGCACTCGGGATCGCAATGATTGCCCTTGCGGTCGGCTTCAATCTGCCGTTTGCGCGACTGGCCGCCGTGTTCGACTACCCTGACATCCTGCGCCGCCCGGCCGAAGAGGTTCTGGCAGCCTTCGTCGCCGGTGGTCCGTCGCTCATTCTGACCTGGCATGCCTTTGCGCTCGCGGCGCTGCTGTTTCTGCCGGTCGGCATGGCCCATGCGCTGGGCCTTGGGCGGGTCGCGGCGCAACCCGTTCTGGCCATCATCGCGGCGGTGGCTGCCGCGCTGGCCGGGCTGACCCAGGCGATGGGATTGCTGCGCTGGGTGATGGTGGTGCCGGGTCTTGCGGCAACCAACGATGTCGCCGGGTTTTCCCTGATCCACGCCTATGCCGGCGTGGCACTGGGCGAGCATCTGGGTCAGCTGCTGACCGCACTCTATGTCGGACTGGTCGCTGTGATGCAGTGGCGCGAGGGCCGTCGGGTGCTTGTGGCAATCGGGGGCCTCGCCACCGGCGCGATCACCATCGGCGCGTTCGAGGGCGTGGCCCTGGCCATTGGCCGCGACGGCGCGGTGTTCGGGCTGATCGCGGTCGCAGGATATCTGCTGCTGACGGTCTGGATGATCGGGTCCGGCGTCACAATGTTTTCGGGACGCAAGACGCGCGTCGCGGCGGTCTGAAGCAGTCCAGACGCCGCTCGCAAACGGCGAGTTGTCATCCCCGCGAAAGCGGGGATCGAACCTTTTCAAATTGCTGACGGCAAAGAACTGGGTCCCCGCCTGCGCGGGGATGACAGTCTGGGGTCATCGTCACCCCTTTTTCAGCACCCGATTCCCCAGAATCTCGGCGATCTGCACCGCGTTCAGGGCCGCACCCTTGCGCAGGTTGTCCGACACGATCCACATCGACAGGCCGTTCTCGATGGTGCTGTCCTGACGGATGCGGCTGACATAAGTCGCATAGTCACCAACGCATTCGATCGGGGTGATGTAGCCACCCGGCTCGCGCTTGTCGATCACCATGACACCCGGCGCCTCGCGCAGGATATCCTGCGCCTCCTGCCAATCGATCGGGTCTTCGAACTCGATGTTCACCGATTCCGAATGACCAACAAAGACCGGAACGCGCACGCAGGTGGCAGTAACCTTGATCTTGGGATCGAGGATCTTCTTCGTCTCGGCCACCATCTTCCATTCTTCCTTGGTCTCGCCCGAGTCCATGAACACGTCGATCTGCGGAATCACGTTGAAGGCGATCTGCTTGGTAAACTTCTTCGGTGCCACTTCCTGACCTGGGACATACATGCCCTTGGTCTGGTCCCACAGCTCATCAATACCTTCCTTGCCGGCACCCGACACGGATTGGTAGGTGCTGACCACCACCCGCTTGATCCGCGCGCGGTCATGCAAAGGCTTCAACACCACCACCATTTGCGCGGTGGAACAGTTCGGGTTGGCGATGATCATCTTGTTCTTGTAGCCCATGATCGCATCGGCGTTCACTTCCGGCACGATCAGCGGAACCTGCGAATCGTAGCGGTAAAGCGACGAGTTATCGATCACGATGCAACCGGCCGCGGCGGCGCGGGGCGCGTAGATCTTCG
>NZ_JANMET010000212.1:0-15304 GCF_031377265.1 Tabrizicola sp.
GCGATGACCGATGCCAAGGTTGAGGATTTCTACAAAAAGATGGTTGCGGTGGGCGCGGCCCCGGCTGATCTTGACTGGAAGGCCTCCTACACGTTGCAATTCGTCAACAAGGGTGTCGGGCTGGATCTGAAACCCGCCGAATGACCGTTTGACCTGATCGCAGATCACGGGGGTCGGCAGCGGCCCCCGTTTGTTTCGGATGACCCATGACTGACCTGTCTTATCGCCCTGCCCTGCCGCTGACACAGCGCCCCAAGCTGTTGGAAATGGTGGGTATTTCCAAAGTGTTCAACGGCACAGTCACGGCGTTGGACGGCATGAACCTGACGCTGAACGAGGGCGATTTCCTGTCGCTGCTGGGGCCGTCGGGCTGTGGGAAATCCACCGCGTTGCGGCTGATTGCGGGGCTGATGCGGCCGACGACGGGGCGCATCCAATGGGCGGGCGCGCATGACCGGGGCGATATCGGCGTGGTGTTTCAAGAGCCCACGCTGATGCCCTGGGCGACGGTGGCCAAGAATGTCTGGCTGCCGTTCCGGCTGCGCGGGCAATCCTTCGCCTCGGTGGCCGACCGGATCGCCACGGCGCTGCAGCTGGTGGGGCTGGAGGCGTTTCACGATGCCTATCCGCGCGAGCTGTCGGGGGGCATGAAGATGCGCGTCAGCATCGCGCGGGCCTTTGTGACCAACCCGCGGCTGATCCTGATGGATGAACCTTTCGCGGCGCTGGACGAGATCACCCGCCAGAAGCTGAACGACGATCTTCTGGCGCTGAAGGAAAAGATCGGCTGCACGGTGATTTTCGTGACACATTCGGTGTTCGAAAGTGTGTTTCTGTCGGACCGGATCGTGGTGATGGCGGCGCGGCCGGGCCGGGTGGTGCAGGAGCTGTCGGTTGCGGCGCCCTATGCGCGCGACATGGAGTTCCGCACCTCGCCCGATTACGCCGCGCAGACGCATGTGGTGTCAGATGCGCTGCGCCGCGCCATGGGAGAGCAGAACCATGACCAGCACTGATCCCGTCTTTGACGCCGACGAGGCCCGCCGCGCCCGCAACCGGCGGATCGAGGCGGTGGCGCGCTGGGCCTTGCCGCTGGCGGTGGTGGTGCTGACGCTGATCGGCTGGGACTGGTTTTCCAACAGCAGCCAGACGCGCGGGCTGATCTTTCCCGAACCGGCGAAAGTCTGGACGCGGTTTCTGGCCGATTACCCCATGCTGTTCGCGTCGCTTCTGGTGACGCTGAAGATCACCTTTCTTGCGCTGGGAATTGCCATCATCGGCGGGGTGCTGCTTGCGATCCTGTTCACCCAGAGCCGCTTTGCCGAACTGGTGTTCTTCCCCTACGCAGTGGTGCTGCAGGTCACGCCCATCGTCTCCATTGCACCGCTGATCTTCATCTATGTGCAGGACCCGCTGGCACGGGTGCTGATCTGCGCCTGGATCGTGGCGTTCTTTCCGATCCTGTCGAACACCACGCTGGGCTTGAAATCCACCGACAGCAACCTGCGCGACCTGTATGCGATCTACGGGGCCAGCTGGTGGCAGACGCTGCTGTTTCTGCAACTGCCCTCGGCGCTGCCCTATTTCCTGGGTGGCCTGCGCATCGCGGGGGGGCTGGCGCTGATCGGGGCGATTGTCGCGGAATATGTGGCGGGGATCAGCGGGTCCGGCTCGGGCCTGGCGTTCCGCATTCTGGAGGCGAGCTACCGGTTGAACTATCCGCGGATGTTTGCCGCCCTGATCATGATCGCGCTGGTTGGCGTGATCATCTTTGCGGCAACCAGTTTCCTGTCCTGGTTCTTTCTGCGCAAATGGCATGAAAGTGCCTTGAAGCGGGAAAGCTGATGGATTTCATGACCCTGCCCCCCGGCCCCCTGCGGCTGGAGAATGTGACCGTGCCCGCCTGCCTGATGGGGCAGGAGGCGGATCTTCTGCGCCTGTCGCTGGGCGAGGGCCAGCCTGTCGACATGAAGGGCGCGATGGTGCTGCCCTGTTTCACCGACATGCACACCCATCTGGACAAGGGGCATATCTGGCCGCGCAGCCCGAACCCCGATGGCACCTTCATGGGCGCGCTGACCACCGCGGGCGCGGACCGCGCCGCCCGCTGGAGCGCGGAAGACGTGGCCGCGCGGATGGAGTTTTCGCTCCGTTGCGCCTATGCGCATGGCACGGCGGCAATCCGCACCCATCTGGATGCGATCGCGCCGCAGGATGCGATCAGCTTTCCGGTCTTTGCCCAAAAGCGCGCGGAATGGGCGGGGCGGATTGATCTGCAGGCCGCCTGCCTGATCGGCGCGGGCGATTTCTCCAGCGACGGCGCCTTCGCCCACACCGCCGATATTGTGGCGGCGCATGGCGGCGTGCTGGGCATGGTGACCTATCCGCTGCCCGACATCGCCACCCGCATCCGCAGCTTTTTCGCCATGGCTGCGGCGCGCGGACTGTCCGCCGATTTCCATGTCGACGAAACGCTGGACCCCGGCGCCAACACCCTGCGCCAGATTGCCGAGGCGGTGCTGGAGACCGGGTTTGCCGCCCCTGTGGTGGTGGGCCATTGCTGCTCTGTCTCGGCCATGGCCGAGGCAGAGGCGATGACCACGCTCGACCTCGTGGCCAAGGCCCGGCTGCATGTGGTCAGCCTGCCGATGTGCAACCTGTATCTGCAGGACCGACAGGCGCATCGCACGCCCCGGATGCGCGGGATCACCCTGGTGCATGAGATGAAGGCGCGCGGGATCTATGTCAGCTTTGCGTCCGACAACACCCGCGACCCGTTCTATGCCTATGGCGATATGGACATGCTGGAGGTGATGCGCGAGGCCACCCGGATCGGCCATCTGGACCACAGTGGCACCGATTGGGTGCAAGCATTCACTACGAACCCGGCCAAAGCCATTGGCACCGCGACCGGGCTGGACCCGATGAACTGTGTGATCTTCCGGGCGCGGAACTGGAACGAGTTGCTGTCGCGCCCTCAGTCCGACCGCATCGTCATCCGTGGCGGCCGGCAGATCGCCCGCACACTGCCCGATTACGCCGACCTTGACCACCTGATGGAGCCTGCATGACCCTCTCCGCCAATCTTGCCGCCGCCAAAGCCGCCCTCGCGCATCTGGAGATCGACGACAATCCGGTGTCGGTTCGGGCCAAAAGCCGGGATTTCTTCTGGTATTCGCCGGTGCTGAAGGCGCGGCTGGACCACATCTCCGCCGATTTCGTGGTTGCCCCGAAGTCCGAGGCCGAGTTGATCGAGGTGCTGCGGGTGGCCTATGCCCACAATATCCCGGTTACCACGCGCGGGGCGGGCACCGGCAACTACGGCCAGGCGATGCCGCTGGCGGGGGGGATCGTGCTGCACACACGCCACCTTTCGGCGGTGACGGCGATCCATCCTGGCCGGGTGATCGTACAGCCCGGCTGCCTGCTCAGGGATGTCGATGCCACCTGCAAGGCGCATTCAGCCCAGGAATTGCGCATGTTTTCCTCCACTTGGGCGACGGCTACAATTGGCGGTTTCATCGCCGGCGGCTCGGGCGGGGTTGGCTCTTGCACCTGGGGGGCGTTGCGCGACCTTGGCAACATCATCCGTCTGCGGGTGGTGACGATGGAGGCAGAGCCGCGCGTGCTGGAATTCACCGGCGAGGAGCTGCACCGCGTCAGCCACGCCTACGGCACCAATGGCATCATCACCGAACTGGAGATGCCGCTGGCCCCGGCCTATGACTGGGTCGAGATGTTCGTGACCTGCGAGACCTTTCCCGAGGCCGCGCGGATTGCCGCCGATCTGGGGCGCGAGGATGGCATCCTGAAAAAGCTGATCACGGTGTTCGAAGCCCCGATTGCACAGGACTACTTCCAGCGGGTGGCACCGCATCTGGCGCCTGGGCAGGCGGTGCTGGGCCTGATGATCGCGCCGCATGCGATGGACGGGTTCCTGACCTTTGCCGCGCGCTATCCGGGGGCCAAGGTCATCTACCGGTCCGACGCGCATGACTGGCCGCGCGATCCGGGGCCGGTGTTCGAATATGGCTGGAACCATACCACCCTGCGGGCGCTGAAGGTGGACCCGACCATCACCTATCTGCAGGTCCGTTATGCGGCACCGGACCATCTGGAAAAGATCGAGGCGATCCGGGCAAAGCTGGGCGGCGAGGTCCTGCAACACCTTGAGGTGATGAAAGAAAACGGCGCCACCATGTTCGCGGGCCTGTCGCTGGTGAAGTTCACCACCGAGGCGCGGCTGGACGAGATCGTGCGGATCCACGAAGCGATGGGCTGCATGGTGTTCAACCCGCACCGCTACACGCTGGAGGAAGGCGGGCGGCAATCGGTGGATGACCGGCAACTGGCCTTCAAGCGCGAGGCGGATCCGAAGGGGTTGCTGAACCCCGGCAAGATGATTGCTTGGGATGAGCCGGGGTTCGATTACAAGAACGTCTATGCTTACAAGGGCATGAAACGACCATGACCCGCGCGTTGGTGGTCTTTGCGCATCCGTGCGAGGAAAGCTTTTCTGCCGCCCTGCGTGCCTGCGTAATGGACCGGCTGACCGCGCGGGGCTGGGAGGTGGATCTTCTGGATCTGTATGCCGAGGGGTTTGACCCGGTGCTGAGTGCGGCGGAGCGACGGGGGTACCTCGACAGCGCCACCAATACCGCGCCGGTGCAGGGTTATGTTGACAGGTTGCGGGCGGCCCAAGTGCTGGTCTTCGTGTTCCCGGTGTGGAATTTCGGCTTTCCTGCCATTCTAAAGGGCTATTTTGACAGGGTTTTCCTGCCCGGCGTCAGCTTTCGGCTGGAAAACGGGCTGGTGGCGGCGAACCTGACGCATATCCGCAAGCTGGTGGCGGTGACGAGCTATGGGGCGACGCCGCTGCGGGCCTTCATGGCGGGCAATCCGCCGCGCAAGATGTTCACCCGGATCATCCGCTTTATCTGCCGGCCGGACCGGCTGCGCTATCTGGCACTGTACGACATGAACCGGGCCACCGATGCCCAGCGGGCGGCTTTTCTGGCAAAGGTCGGCGGAGAAATGGACCGGCTGTGACGCGGGCACCTGCGGTCTTTTGCCGAAACGGCGACGGCAGCTTTACCTTAGCCATGCGCAGATAATGCCGGCGCGGCGGGCGTTCTGATTGTTAAGGGGCTGATTTACGGCGATTTTCATAGTCTTCATTGCATCTTCTTTCCGTCTACATTGCGTCTACACGCGCGCAGGGGCCGGGAAGCGTTAACTATGCAGCGCGAATCGGCCAGAACGCCCGGCTAGCGCGCACGGTCCCAGCGCATTTCGGCCAGACGGGGGTCTGCGTCGAAGATGTTTCGGGGAAATTCGATGCCCTTGGCGGGATGTTCGCGGATCGCTTGCGCGCCGCTGGGGCCGATCTTGATCCGCCAGGTCTGCCGGTCACCCGGGGCACGGGCGGCAAAGGCCGTGCAGGACAGAACCGCAAGATTGGCACCGCCCCCCGGATCGCGCACGGACGGTGCGCGCAAAAGGTTGACCCCGGCGTCGCGGGCGGCCTCGGCCAGACTTTGGCACGGACCGTAGTCGGTTGGGTGGGTCCAGAGCGCTGCATCACGGTCAAGCGGTGGTGCCGCGAGATCGATGGCTGCCGCAGTGGCCAGCGGCACCGCGAAACCGGTGTAATCTGCCGCGCCGTCCGGAAACGGCACATCCGGAGCTTCGGCGAAAAACAGAAAACGGTAAAAAACCATTTCAGCCACCGCTGTTTCGGCCTGTTCGGCCCCGTACCAGACGCCGGGAGTAAAGCCTGCACGGCGAAAGCGCGAGCCGTGCGGATACGGGCGATAGCGGAAAGGCGTGGCGAGCAGGTAGTCGAGACCGCGGCAGGCCTCTGGCAGCGGGGGCTTGGTGCCTTCGAGGATGTCTTCCAATACCGCCTGTTCGGCGAGGCTGTCGACCAGTTTCAGGGTGGAGACGCGGTGCTGCGCCTCGACCAGACGCCAGGCTTTGCCACGAAACCCCCGCGCCTCAGAGCGGAGCGCGGCGGGCGTCCAAGTAACTGACGACATCGCACAACCCCTGAACCGAAGCCATCATCGCCAGCGGCACCCCACCCAGCGCCAGATTTTCTGCCTGAACCCAGGCGCGCGACACCCGTTCATCGCCGCCCGTCACCGCATCAAGCGAGCGGAAGGCGCGCACCAGAAGGGCGGCAAGTTCAAAGGGTTTGCTGCCCTCCTCCAGCCCCAGATCGCCGCGCTTCATACGCGAGACGCTGGGTTCGGACACCCCGATGATCCGCGCCAAGGCCCGTGCGGTCAGGCCCAGACGGTCGGCGGCGGCCAAGGCTGCCTTGGTCAGCACCGCGCTGCGTGCGGGCGTGTTTCGGGGGGCGTGCAGCAGTGCGGTCATCGGGTGGTTCTTTCAAAGGAAATTATTGAGTACGTACATTTCAGTAGAAATAGTTATTCTGGCGCCTTCGGTCAAGTCCCGACCGCTGGAATCGCCGGCCTAGCGGTAGGCATCGGGGTTTGGCCGGGTGGTCAGCCAATCGGCGGGCAGGCGCTGCACTTCGCCCAACAGCGTCACCAGTTGCCGTGCTGCATGGTCCACGAAAGCGTGGCCCTTGTCGGCGGTGGCAGCGGCGGCATTGCCGCAAACCCCGGCGGCGTTCAGATCCTGCATCTGCCAGCCCAGCTTGCCGGCTGGCGACAGGCCCAGATGGCCGGTCAGCGCGGCCTGCCCTGCAGGAAAATCGCGGGCCTGCGCCATATCGACAAGGGCGGGGTGCAGGGCCAGCATCATCGAGGTTTCCTTATCACCGGCGTGGATGCCAAGCCGTTCTTCTGCCTCGGAAATCAGGCCCTTGGGGGCACCCATGGCAAACCAGTTCGCGGCCACGGTCAGCATGCCGTGCTTGACCCGCAAGTCGCGGGCGACAATGTCCATCGGCGCGATCTGGCCACCGTGTGAATTGAGCAGAACCAGCTTTTTCACCCCAGCCGCCGCAACCGAATCGCCAATTTCGGTCCACATCGCCATCAGCGTCGCGGCAGACAGGGTCAGCGTGCCGGGCCAGGCGGAATGTTCGTTGGATTTGCCGATGGCGCAGGTGGGCAGGAATAGGGCCGGGCAATCGGCGGGAATAAGGGGGATGGCCGCGGCGATCACGCCGTTCAGAATGTCGCGGTCCACCGACAACGGCAGGTGCGGCCCGTGCTGCTCCACTGCCCCCACCGGCAGGACGGCGATCAGGCTGCCCCGGTCAAGTGCCGCAAAATCGCGGGCGGTGTAGTCTGCCCAGAACCGGTGTTTCAGTGGCATCACGTGCTCCTTCCGTTGTCGGGCCAAGATGACGGTCAAGACCGGCACCGGGTCAATCCCGAAACGTCGCCCCTGCCCCCTTGCAGCGGCGTGGCGGTTCCGCTATCCCCTTTGCACTCTCGGCGGCGGGTTGGCGGAGAGGTTACGCAGCGGATTGCAAATCCGTGAAGACCGGTTCGATTCCGGTACCCGCCTCCACTTTGCACCGGATGGCGCGCAATTGCGGCGGCCACGGTCTGCCAGATCGCAAAAACCACCGATTCCGGGCCGCGACTGATGCGCGGTTGCATGCAGAGGCGGCATCTTGCTGAGGTGCATAGGAAAAAGCGTGAAGCGCGGGCAACCTCGCGCTATAAGTGTGGAAATCGGAAAAAGAGCGTCAGGGGCAAACGGGACGACGGGCAAGGATCGACGGGCTGAGGCGGGGGAAACCGTCGGCAAGCTGACGATCACCCCACCCCAAGGCGCAAGGACGGAGGCGGCAGTGATCGGCAAATTCCTGAACGGCGCACTGGTGGGCAGTGTCATGGCGGCAGCTGGTCTGGCTGCGGTTTCGCTGGTGTCTCCACACAAACTGGTTGCGCCCGATCTTGCGCTGGACGAAAGCGTCACCGCCCCCGAAACGTTGGAGCCCGATGCTTCGGAGCCGTCTGAAGCAGAGTTGGCCGTTACCGAAAACGTGCCCGCCGCAGTCGAACCAGCGCCCGAGGACACCGCCGATGCAGTAACGGCTGAACCGACACCCGAACCTGCGCCCGAGGTGGTTGCAGACACAGTGATCGATCCGCCGCAAGCACCGGTCGAACCACAAGAGCCGGTGAATGTGCCGGCTTTGGCCGCCGATGAAGTGACAAAGCTGACCAATGATGTGCTGGCCGCACTAGCCCCCGCAGACAAGCCGCCGCCGTTGGCGGACCCTGCGCCAGCAATCGCCAAGGCGGAACCTGTACCAGCCTTGCCAGCGGTTCCTGCCAAAGCAGCGGTGGCAGAAGGCGCGACTGCAGCAGCAACTCCGATTGCGCCGGTCGAGGTCGAACCGGCCGAAAAGCCGGCGGCTGAAACGGCGACAACGGAAACGGCAAAGCCCGAAGCCGAACCGGCAGAAACTGAGCCGGCTGAGGTGGCGGTTGCTGTCGATCCACCTGCCCAGGCCGAAGCTGGTGCAGCGACGGACGACACGCTGCTTGCCGTGGCAGAAGATGAGATTGCGCCCCCGGCAAGCCCCGAGATCAGTGACCCTGCCCCGGTTGAACCTGCGCCTGAAGTGGCAAGCACCCTGCCCGAGCCGGACGCAAAACCGACCGAGCCCGCCGCCGCCGATGCACCGCTGGTGACCGCCGAAGCCGAGCCGCCAGTTGCAGCGCCGCCCGTGCCAGAGCCGCCCGTCGCAGAACCGCCCGTAGCCGATACGCCCGTAGCCGATACGCCGGTGATCGTGGAGCCTGAGGTGGTGGAACCTGCCCCGGAAACGATGGTGCCCGTTGCCCCGCCCGAGGACAGCCTGCCCGGAACCGTGTCCCCCGATATGCCCGGCAAAAAGCCGCTGCCGTTGCCCGGCACCGAGGCCGCACCCGAAGCGGATGCCGAAGTGGCGGTGCTGCCGGAACCCGAGGCCGAGAGCGGCCCGACCTTGAAACCCGCGCCCGGACTGGGCGGCACTGCGGAAGGTGTGATCACCGGCCGTCTGCCAAGGATCGGCGATCAACCGGCCGTGGTGGCCGAGGCTGAACCGGGTGCTGCAGCACCCGACACGCCGCTGGGTCAGTTCGCCCGACCCTTTGACAACCCGGATGGCAAGCCGGTCTTCGCCATTGTCCTGATCGACACCGGCGAGGCGACGCTGGACCGTCAGGCGCTGGCCAACCTGCCCTTTGCGGTGACCTTTGCCCTTGATCCGCTGGCCCCGGACACAGCTCAACACGCCGCGATCTACCGGGCTGCCGGGCAGGAAGTGGTGATGCTGGCCACCGGAATTGCCGAAGGGTCCAACGCCTCAGACATCGAGGTCGCGTTCCAGAGCATGGCCCAGGGCCTGCCAGAATCCGTCGCGGTGATGGATGTGCCGGAGCTGCGGTTTCAGGGCAACCGGCCGCTGGCCAGCCTTGTGGTGCCGGTGGTGGCAGCCCAGGGGCGCGGCTTGCTGACCTGGGATCAGGGCCTGAACGCCGCCGATCAGGTGGCGCGGCGCGAAGATCTGGCCGCAACCACGGTGTTCCGCAATCTGGACGGCGCGGGCGAAGACCGCAGCGCGATCCGGCGCTATCTGGATCGGGCGGTGTTCAAGGCGGGTCAGGATGGCCGGGTCACGGTTGTCGGGCACAGCCGCGAAGAGACGGTGGCCGCCTTGCTGGAATGGACGGTCGAAGGCCGCGCCGCGACAGTGGTGCTGGCCCCGCTGTCCGCGGCATTGACGGTGGAGTGACGGTCAGCCGTTGCCACGCCCGGCGAACATGCCCGCATCTTCGGCAGCACGGCGCAGGGCGTTGGATTTGTTGACGGTTTCCTGATATTCAGCCTCGGGGTCGCTGTCGTAGACCACGCCACCCCCGGCCTGGATGTACAGCGTTTCGTCCTTTAGAACGGCGGTGCGCAGCGCGATGCAAAAGTCCATCTCGCCATTGGCGGCGAAATAGCCGACCCCGCCGCCATAGACGCCGCGCTTTTCCGGCTCCAGCTCGTCGATGATCTGCATTGCGCGGACCTTTGGCGCCCCTGACACGGTGCCTGCAGGCAGGCCCGCCAACAGCGCCGACAGCGCATCTTCGCCCGCAGCAATCTCGCCCACCACGTTCGACACGATGTGCATGACATGGCTGTAGCGTTCGATGATGAAGGTTTCGGTCGGGCGCACGGTGCCGACCTTTGCCACACGGCCCACGTCGTTGCGCCCCAAGTCAAGCAGCATCAGATGTTCGGCGCGTTCCTTGGGATCGGCCAGAAGGTCCGCCTCCAGCGCGCGGTCTTCTTCGGGGGTTGCACCACGTTTGCGGGTGCCAGCAATCGGGCGCACCGTCACTTCGCCGTCGCGCAGGCGCACCAGAATCTCGGGCGAGGCACCGACAACCTGAAAGCCGCCGAAGTTGAAAAAGAACATGAACGGCGACGGGTTGGTCCGCCTTAGGCTGCGATACAGCGCGAAGGGCGGCAGATCAAAGCGCAACGACCAACGCTGGCTGGGCACCACCTGAAAAATGTCACCGGCGCGGATATAGGCCTTGGCCCGGTCCACCGCCGCCTTGTAGCCGGCATGGGTGAAATTCGACTGCGGCGCGCCCACCGGGGAGCCTTCGCCCAGGTCGCGCGGCACAGCGGGGGCGCGGTCCAGATCGCGCAGGCTGTCCATCACCCGTTCGGCCGCCTGCGCATAAGCCGCGCGCGCCGACAGGCCGGAGGCCACCCAGGCCGGGGCGACAATCGTCACCTCGCCCTTCACCCCATCCAGCACGGCCACCACCGATGGGCGCATCAGCACTGCGTCGGGCAGGCCAAGCGGGTCGGGGTTCACGTCGGGCAGATGTTCCACCAGCCGGATCATGTCATAGCCAAGATAGCCGAACAGGCCCGCTGCCACCGGTGGCAGCCCTTCGGGCATGTCGATCTGGCATTCGGCCAACAGGGCGCGCAACGTGTCAAGCGGATGCCCCGGCAGATCGGCAAAGGCCTGCGGGTCAAACCGGGCCTGACGGTTGATCCGGCTGGTCGTGGCGTGGCACTGCCAGATCAGATCGGGCTTCAGCCCGACGATGGAATAGCGGCCCCGCACTTCGCAGCCGGTCACTGATTCCAGCATGAAAGTATCAGCGCGTGCCTCAGCCAGTTTCAGCATCAGGCTGACGGGGGTATCCAGATCGGCGGCAAGGCGCGCCCAGACGATCTGATTGCGCCCCTCGGCCCAACCGTGCGCAAACTCGGCGAAAGTGGGGGATAGCTGCATCCTACTGCAGGCTCGCGTGGACCGCATTGATCGCGGACTGATCAATGGCGATGCCCGCCTCTGCCGTCAGCGCGGTGGTGAAGGCGTTGAATGCGTCCTGTGCGATGGCCTGTTCGATCTGTGCTGCAAGCGCCGCGGTCATGGCGGTTGCATCCTCGCGTTCGGTGGCGGCGGGAAGGATGGTGTCAAGCCGCACCACGCCGACAAAGCCCTGGGCGTCAAACACCCGCACGTCGCCTTCTGCCATCTGGAACACGCCTTTCAGCAGATCCTCAGGGGTGGCTTCGACAAAGCCGTCGCGGGCGATTTCCGAGGTGACATCAACGATGCCGAAGCTGCCGATGGCGGCTCCGCCTTCGATTGCTGTCTTGATCTCGATGGCACGGTCGGACAGGGACTTTGCAACCGCAGCGGCGCGCCATGCAGTGGCAACCGCCGCTTTGGCCTCATCAAACGGGATCGGCGCTGAGGGCACGATTTCGTCCAGCCGCAGGGCGACCATGCCGCCGTCATCAAGCACCACGGCTTCGGGGAAGTCACCTTCAGCAACGGCTTCGGCAGCGGCGCGGAAGGCGGGATAGCCTTCGATGGTGCTGTCGCCCGGCGCGCCAGGCACGTAATCCAGCGTTTCAAGTTTCATCCCGGCGTCGGTCTTGAGGTCTTCAAGGCTGCCGCCACCCGCCAGCAGGTCATCGACCACTTCGACCTGATCGGCGATGGTGCGGCGCGCGGCGTCGGTCTGGATTTCGATGGCCAGTGCTTCGCGGGCGTCTTCGAAGGTGGTCTCCTCGGCTTGCAGGATCGCGTTCACCCGGAAGATCGCGGGGCCGAGGTCGGACATCAGCGGGCCGATGGTTCCCGGTTCGGTCAGGGAAAACACCGCCTCGCCAGCGGGGCCGAGATCGTCTTTGGACACATCGCCCAGGTCGATGGAATCAAGCGTCAGGCCACGGTCGGCCACAAGGGTTTCAAACGTCTCGCCGGTATCAAGGCGTTTGCCTGCGGCGTCGGCTGCGGCCTGATCGGGATAGACCAGCCGTTCGACCAGCCGCCGTTCGGGAACCACGAATTCGTCGATCCGGTCATCGTACAGCTTTTTCAGCACGGCCTCGTCGACGGGCTGATCCTTGGCGATCATTTCCGGCAACAGCGCGGCATAGGTGATGCGCTTGGCTTCGGGTTTGGTGAATTGGGCGATGTTGGCCAGGTGGTAGGCCTGCAATTCGGCATCGGTCGGTTCGGGCACGGGTGCGGTGAGGTCGGCCTCGGTCAGGCGCAGCATCGAGAAGCCGCGCCGTTCGGCCACCCAGGCGTAGATCGTGCCGGTCATCGCTTCGGGGGCCGCAAAGCCGCCGCTGATCGCGCCCTGAAGAAGGGCGCGGGACAGGTCGCGCCGGATATTCGTCTCGAACTCGGCCTCGGACAGTTTGTTGCGTTCGAGGGTGAAGCGGTAGGCCTCGCGGTCAAAGCCGCCGGATGCGCCCTTGAAGGCGTCCATCCCGGTCAGTTCGGCGGCCACCACGGCGTCGCCGACGGAAAGGCCAACGCGGTGCGCCTCGTTATCCAGGGCGGTGCGGGTGATCAGGCTTTGCAGCACCTGCCGGTCCAGACCGAAGGCGATGGCCTCTTGTGCCGAAATCTGCTGGCCCACCTGTTGGGAAAAGGCGTTCAGCTGCTGGCGGAAGGCGAGGGCGTAGTCGTCGACGGAGATTTTGGTGTCGCCGACGCGGCCGATCGAGGTGAGGCCACCGCCGAAATTGGTGACCCCGAAGCCGCCGAGGCCGAGGATCAGCATGGCCATCAGGATCCATCCGGCGATCCCTGCGGATTTGCTTTTGGGTTTCGGGGTCTCAGCTTCCGGGGACTTGGCCATGGGTCTGCCTTGAGATTGGGTCTGGCGGACTTCTAGATTGAAGGCCGCGGGGGGGCAAGATGAAGATGGTTGGGGGTGATCCGGTTGGCCTGCGGTTTGTCCACGCGTGGACAAAAGGTCAAGTCATTGGAATCATGCGACGTTCTGTTTTCACTTTAACCCTTTGGTAAGGTTTCGCGCCGTTTCAGGCGCGGACCCTGGCGAGCCTGCGGAACATCTCGGCGATGCCGGAGGCATCGACGTTGGCAAAGGCGATGCGGATCTGGCGCTTTCCGACCGCAGACCCCGGCGGCTGAAACATCGTGCCGGGCAGCATCAGGAGCGACGCCTCAGCCACCAGCCGCTTGCAAACGGCATCCGACGGGTCGGCGAAAGGGTGTTCGACATAGGCGAAGTACGCACCGCAACCAAGCAGCCGCCAGCCTTGCAGGGCGGAAAACCCTTCGGTCATCGCGCGGCGGCGGGCGAGAATCTCGTCGCGTTCGCCAGCCACCCATTGTGCGAGGTTGCGCATGCCCCAGAGGGCCGCGATCTGGCCAAGCTGGCTGGGGCAGATCGCGACGGTGTCGAGGAATTTCTCCACCTCGGTCAGCCGCGCCTCGGACGCGACGACGGCGCCGACGCGGTGGCCGGTGAGGCGGTAGGCTTTGGAGAAGCTGTAGAGGTGGATGAAGGTATCGGCCCAGTCCGGATCGGTGAACAGCTCATGCGGGCGACCGGTCCGGCTGTCGAAATCGCGGTAGGTCTCATCCACGATCAGCGCAAGGCCGTGGGCGCGGGCAAGGTCGCGGAAGGCGGTCAACGTTTCCGCCGGATATTCGACACCGCCGGGGTTGTTGGGGCTGACCAGCACGATGGCGCGCGTGCGGTCGGTGATCAGTGCGGCGGCGGCATCAGCCGACGGGATCAGCGTCGGGCCGGTGTCGAGCGGAACAGCGGTGACGCTGGACATGTCGAGCCACATCTTGTGGTTGAAATACCAAGGCGTCGGCAGGATCACCTCGTCCCCCTGCCCCGCCAGCGTCGCCATCACCGTGCAGAACGCCTGGTTGCAGCCTTGCGTGATCGCGACCTGCAACGGCGAGATCACCCCGCCATAACTGGCCGACCATTGCTTGGCGATCTCTTCGCGCAAAGCGGGAAGCCCCAGCACCGGCCCGTAAAGATGCGCCTGCGGATCGTTCAGCGCCGCATCGGCCAGCGCCTGCCGCAACCCCAGGGGCGGGCTGTCCACCGGGGCCGCCTGGCTGACATTGATCAGCGGGCGGTCGGCTGGAAAGCTGACACCCTGAAGCCAGCGCCGCGCCTCCATCACCGGCGGCGGTTCGGTGGCGGCAAAGGCGGGGTTCAGCGGCAGGGTCATCGTCACGGCTCCTTCAGACGGCAGGCAGGGCGCGCCCGCGCAACGCCTGCCATTCCTGCCAGACCAAACCGATCATCACCAGATCGAAGATGGCCAGCAGCAAAAGGAAGGGCGAACCGGCGTGGACGAATTCGTAAAGCTGATAGCCCACGAACCCCGCCAGCACCACCATCGAGGCCGGATAGGCCCAGACCACCTTGCGCCAGAGCAGCAGCACCATCGTCAGCTTCAGCCCGCCATGCGCCAAAAGGTAGAGCGCATAGAAATGCTGCGTCGGCACCGGAAACGCCTGCATCGCCCGCATCGTCCACGTTGCCAGAGTGTCGGTCGGGTCCTCGGCAATCTCGAAATGGGTGACCCAGTAGACAAAGCGCGCGACCAGCGCGTTCGGGGTCAATAGCAGCCCAAGGCCCGCCAGGGCCTCGGCAAAGGTCAGAAGACCCTTGATCGCCAGAGACGCCTCGAACAACCAATGCAGCAGCCGAAGGCGGCTTTGACGCAGCATGAAATCTCAGTCAGCCCCGCGCATCGGCTGGACATATTGCAGCGCCATGTCCCAGGGGAAGAATATCCAGGTGTCCTGGCTGACGGATGTGATGTAGGTGTCGGCCTGCTTTTCACCCTCGGGCTTGGCGTAGACGCAGGCGAAATGCGCCTTGGGATACAGGCTGCGGATCAACTCCAGCGTCCGGCCACTGTCGACCAGGTCGTCCACGATCAGGACCCCCGTTCCGTCACCCATGATGTCGGCCTGCGGGGCCTTGATGATCTGCGCCTCACGCCGCTGGTCGGCCTTGCCGCCGCCCGAATGGTAGGACTTCACGCTGATGGAATCGACGAC
>NZ_JANMET010000232.1:0-11429 GCF_031377265.1 Tabrizicola sp.
GACTGGGACGCGCTGATCGCGCAGATGAAGTCCGACCCCAACAAGACCCACTTCAAGAAGCCCGAAGCCTGGGACAAGGTGGACTGGGAGGGGATGGACCCCGCCCTGCGGACCGAATTCATCGACTTTCTGGTGTCGTCCTGCACCGCCGAGTTTTCGGGCTGCGTGCTGTACAAAGAGATGAAACGCCGGGGTGCCAACCCCGACATCTGCGAGCTGTTCAGCTACATGTCGCGCGACGAGGCCCGGCATGCCGGCTTCATCAACGACGCGCTACGCGAGGCCGGGGTAGCGGTGAACCTCGGCTTTCTGACCAAGGCCAAAAAGTACACCTACTTCCGGCCAAAGTTCATCTACTACGCCACTTATCTGTCGGAAAAGATCGGCTACGCCCGCTACATCACCATCTACCGCCACCTCGAAGCGCACCCGGAAAAGCGGTTCCACCCGATCTTCAAATGGTTCAAGGAATGGTGCAACGACGAGTTCAGCCATGGCGAGGCCTTCGCACTGCTGATGAAGACCGACCCGAAACTCACCGAAAGCTTTGCCAACAAACTGTGGATCAAGTTCTTCCTGACCGCCGTCTACTCCACCATGTGGGTGCGCGATCACGCCCGGCCGGAATTCCACAAGGCCCTCGGCGTCGACATCGGCTGGTATGACCAGGAGGTGTTCCGCAAGACCTCGACCATCGCCCGGCAGATCTTCCCGATGGAGCTGGACATCGACAGCCCGCGCTGGATTCCGAACCTTGAGCGGATGAACCGCGCCTTCCTTGCGATGGATGCTGCCCACCGCCAGGGCGGCATCGCTGGCAAACTGAAGGGCTGGGCGGCGGGCGCGAAAGCGGCCCTTACCTTCGCCAGCCTCTACACGATTCCGGTCAAACGCCACGATCTGCCCGCATCGGTGCGGCTGGAGCCGACGTATTGACCGCTGACCCCCATACCGCTGTTCCGGCAGCGGGTTGGTGTACGGGATGGGCGCGTCCCGAACACCTGTGCGGCATCCCTGTCCAGGGGTGCCGCACATGACCAGTCCTTGGATCGCCGTCGTCTCGGCCCTGTTTGTCTGGTGGTTTTCCACCGGGGCGATCCTCTGGCGCGTCAAGCGGGCCGATCATGGCGGACCGAATGCCCATCTCTGGTCGGTCCTCCTCGGCCTGCCGCTTCTGGCGCTTGGCGTCTGGGGGATGGCCGTGACCTTCCAGAACCCGACCGTTGCCGGCACCTACGGCGCGTTCCTTGCGGCCCTCGCGGTCTGGGGCTGGATCGAACTTGCATTCCTGTCGGGCATCATCACCGGCCCGAACACCGCGCCCTGCCCCGCCTTCGCCAGCCAATGGGCCCGCTTCTGGCGCGCCACCGGCACCATCGCGTGGCACGAGGTGCTGCTGATCGCGGCCCTTATCCTGATCGCCCAGGCGTCCAGCGACGCAAGCAACACCACCGCGCTTTGGACCTTCGCGATCCTGTTCTTTGCCCGCCTGTCGGCCAAGCTGAACCTGTTCTTCGGCGTTCCCCGCATCCACACCGAATTTCTGCCAACCCCGCTGGCACATCTCGCCAGTCACTTCCGGCACGCGCCGATGAACTGGGTGTTCCCGATCTCGGTCACCGCGCTCACCTTCGCCGCCGCCTGCTGGATGGAACGGGCCTATTCCGCCCCGACCGACGCGGCCTTCATCAGCCATATCCTGCTGACGGCATTGACCCTGCTGGCGCTTTTGGAACACTGGTTCATGGTCCTGCCGCTGCCTGACCAAAAGCTGTGGCGCTGGTTGCTGCCCGCCCCGCTGACCGCCCCCGCCTACACTGCCCCCGCCTACACCGCACCCGCCTACACCGCACCGATAACCGGCGCAAAGACGCCAGAGACCACACTGACAGTGAGAAAGTGATGCCCATGGACTTCGACAGCCACTTCAAAAGCCAGATCGATGCGCTGAAAGCCGAAGGCAATTACCGCATCTTCGCCGATCTGGAACGCAAGCGCGGTGCCTTTCCGCAGGCCAGCCGCCACAAGGATGGCGTGGTCGAAGACGTCACTGTCTGGTGTTCCAATGATTATCTGACCATGGGCCAGCACCCCGATGTGGTGCAGGCGATGATCGACACCGTGCAGGCCTGCGGCACCGGTGCGGGCGGCACCCGCAACATCGGCGGCAACACCGTGCATCACCTGGAACTGGAACGCGAACTGGCCGATCTGCACGGCAAGGAACGCGCGCTGCTGTTCACCTCGGGCTATGTGTCGAACTGGGCCGCCCTTGGCACGCTTGGCGCGCGCATCCCCAACGCGGTGATCCTGTCGGACGAAGGCAACCATGCCTCGATGATCGAAGGCATCCGCCATTCCCGCGCCGACAAGGCGCTGTGGCGGCACAATGACTGGCGCGATCTGGACCGCAAGCTGCATGCGGTGGGTGACCGGCCCAAGATCGTGGCCTTTGAATCCGTCTATTCGATGGACGGCGACATCGCCCCGATCCGCGAGATTGTCGAAGTTTGCGAAGCCCACGGCGCTCTATCCTACATCGACGAAGTCCACGCCGTCGGCATGTACGGCCCGCGCGGCGGCGGCGTCACCGAAGAACGCGGCCTGGCAGGCCGGATCGACCTGATCGAGGGCACGCTTGGCAAAGCATTTGGTGTCGTCGGCGGCTACATCACCGGCTCGAACAACCTGTGCGATTTCATCCGCAGCTTTTCGTCCGGCTTCATCTTCACCACCGCGCTGCCACCCGCCATCGCGGCGGCCGCCACCGCCTCGATCCGCCACCTCAAGGGGTCGGATGCCGAACGTCGCGCCCAGAAGGCCAATGTCGCCAAGGTGCGCAAACTGCTGGACCGTGCTGGCATCCCGCATATGGCCAACGAAAGCCACATCATCCCGGTGATGATCGGCGATCCGGTGAAATGCCGGATGATCTCCGATATCCTGATGGCCGACTGGGGCATCTATGTGCAGCCGATCAATTACCCCACCGTGCCCAAAGGCACCGAGCGGCTGCGCATCACCCCCGGCCCCAACCATTCGGACGCCGACATCGACAAGCTGGTCACCGCACTGGCCTCGCTGTGGAAACGCTGCGCGATTTCCCACGCAGTCGCATGAAATCGCGCGCCCGGCCCTTGCCAAACGTCGCGCGCGCAACACTATACACCCAGACAAAACCGGGAGGACTCCTATGAAATTCGCAACTGTCGCCTTTGCCTTCGCTGGCCTTGCTGCACCTGCTTTCGCGCAAGACATCGAAGCGGGGGCAAAAGTCTTCAACCAGTGCCAGACCTGCCACGTCGTGGTGAACGAGGCGGGCGAAACGCTGGCCGGCAAGAATGCCAAGACCGGCCCGAACCTCTATGGCGTGATCGGCCGTGTCGCGGGTTCCTATGAAGGCTTCAAGTACGGCGCCGGCATCGAAGAACTGACCACCGCAGGCTATGTCTGGACCGAGGCTGATCTTGCCACTTACGTGCAGGATCCGACCAAGTTCCTGGTGGAAAAGACCGGTGACAAGAAGGCCAAGTCGAAAATGGCCTACAAGGTGAAAAAGCCTGAAGACGCGGCCAACGTGGCTGCGTTCCTGGCGTCGCTCGCCCCGGCCCCGGCCGCTACTGACCCAGCCGCCGCCCCAGTAACCAACTGATCCTTGCGCAAACCAAAGAAACCCCCGGCACCCATCAGTGCCGGGGGCTTTTGTTTGCGGTCGGGGCACAGCGGTCACCCCCCGCCTCGGCAAGGCATTCAAAATCATTAACAATTCGCTAAAATGAAAACTTAACCCTCTGACAATAAAGGGTTTCGTTTCTTGTCCACGCGTGGACATCAGCTCAGGACAAGGCCACCCTCAGTCTCCAGAAACGCAATGACCTCGGCGATCCCAACCCCCTGCCGGACCCGCGCCATCACATAGGGCCGCCCCTGCCGCGCCCTTTTGGTGTCCTCCTCCAGCAAGACCAGATCCACCCCCACATAAGGCGCAAGATCGGTCTTGTTGACGACCAGCAGGTCCGACCGCGTCACCCCCGGCCCGCGCTTTCGTGGAATATCCTGCCCCGCCGCCGTATCGATCACATAGATCGACAGGTCCGCCAACTCCGGGCTGAACGTCGCCGCCAGATTGTCGCCGCCGCTCTCGATCAGGATCAAGTCCAGGTCGGGAAACGCCCCCCGCAGCTCCGCCACCGCCGCCAGATTGATGCTGGCATCCTCGCGGATCGCCGTGTGCGGGCAGCCCCCCGTCTCCACCCCACGAATCCGGTCGGCAGGCAGCACCTGCGCGCGCAAAAGATACTCCGCATCCTCGCGGGTGTAGATATCGTTGGTGATCACCGCCATCGAACAGCGCCCCGCCAGCGCTCGGCACAGGGCCTCTGTCAGCGAGGTCTTGCCCGCACCCACCGGCCCGCCGATCCCTACCTTCAATGGCCCGTTCTTCATGTCTTGAAGATCCTCACATCCATTCCCTCATGTCGCATCGCTGCTAGGTCCGCCCCGAATGCCGCCGTCCCGACATCCTCCAGCGCCATGCCCTGCGCCCGCGCCGCCACCTCACCGATCACCGGATGCAACCCCGCCAGCACCCGCTGCCCCTCCGTCTGACCCAGCGGCACAAACCGCGTCGCAACTGAAACGAGATTGCCGGCAAAGCCATGCAGATAGACCCCGATCACATCGCCAGGCTCCAGCCTCAGCACCCCGGCCGCTTCTCCCACCGCCACCGGCAGTGCGCGGGCGGGCAGGTCGCGCCCGGTCAGCGCCGCCACGGTCCGCGCAAAAGCCGTGCCCTGCGCCAGCGTTTCCTCCAGCCGCTCGCGCGAGGTGGCCAGCGCCCGCGCCACCCCGTCCAACGCCGCGTGGTCTGCACCCGGCTTCAACGCGAGGGCCAACAGCACGGCATCGGCGACCCCGGAGCCAAAGCGCAGGACGTCTCCGATCCAGTTCGCCACGCCCTCTGGCGTCCGCATCCCTTCGGCCATCGCCCATTCCATCCCGTGTGAGTACGCGTACCCACCGGTCGGAAACGCCGGCGACAGCCATTGCACCAGCGTCAACAGATCAGTGCGCATGGCCCATCGTGCGCCCCAACCCGTAGGCGCCCCCTTCCGGCGTGAACGGCTCGGTCGCGGCCACCACATCGGCTCCAAGGCCGCAAAGCATGTCTGCCAGCACATGATCGGCCCGGATCACCAGCCGGTCCGCCTCAATCTGGCACGGCGTGTGCCGGTTGCCGATGTGCCAGGCCAGCCGGATAAGATCACCCCGCACCACCAACACCGGCTCCTCGGCCGCAGAAATCTCGACCAGCCGCCCATCCGAAAGCTCAAACGCATCGCCCGCCAGAAGGTTGGTCGTCTCGGTCAAATCCACCAAAAATGCCTCGCCCGACGCGGTTACCAGCCGCTTACGCCGCAAGAACCGCGCCTCATAGCCCAGCACAACCCGTGCCGTGGCCAGACGCGGCCAGTGTCCGGCCCGGTGGAGGATTTGGGCAGTTTCAACAGCCATCAGATCACCTTTGCGAAGTATTTACCATTTCCGTCAATCCTGAACGCAGGAACAAAAGAGGATCAGTGACCATGACAAGACTTTCCTTCCTGACCGAACTCATCCAGATCCGCGCCGAAATCGCCCGTCTCAAACGGCGTGAGGCTGTGCTGACCAGCTTGCCGCGCGATCTGCCGCTTTTCCCTGTGTTCCGCCGGGAAAAGCCTGTTCACTACGAAGCCACCAGCGCCTGATTCCGCCTCAATACAAGAAATACCGCTGCGCCAACGGCAGCTCCCGCGCCGGTTCGCAGGTCAACAAGACGCCGTCCGCGCGCACTTCATAGGTATCCGGGTCCACCACACTGTGCTGATGGCACTGGCTGTCAATCATGTTCCGAATTTCCCTCTGTCCACCCCGTGATGCACTTCCCGATGGCAGTTGGGGCAAAGGGCGATTGCATTGGCAACGGTATCGTCACCGTCATCGACGAGGCGGATCTTGTGATGGACTTCGAGGTAGGGAGTGCTGTCCTTCAGACGGTCAAATAGTGCCTTTTCCTTGCAGTGCTCGCAATGGCCGTTGGCACGAAAAAGGACTTCGGCCACAACATATTGATTGCGAACGAAGGTTTGCATGGTCACCGTCACCTTGCGCGGCTTATGGCCAGGCTCGGGAAGGCGTGCTTGCCGTTCCTCTGGACTGAGGGCGCTGGCCGAAGCGAGGCCCGAAGATTCTTCGGCGATTAGGGCTTCGAGGTCTGCAAATTCCTCTCGGAACGCCCCGTATCTGGCGAGAACGCTTCTCAATGCGTGCATTTTGACCGAGCGAATGCCTTCGTAGTATTCGATATGCCCGTCAAGTGCCTTCAAAGCGTTTTCAAAGCGGGCCTTCCCCATCCGGTCGCGAATATAGCTTAAAGCGAATTCCGTTTGTGGAGCGCTCAGGCCGCGCGCATAACGCCGTCCTTCGGCCATGCAACGGACGACGTAAATGGTATCGCGGGCGGACGTTTCGTTCATTCCAAGCGCAGTGGCTTCTGCCACCGCAGCGTTCGCAGACACCTTGCCGTCGTATACGTCCAAACCAAGATGGAAACACCTTTCAAAGGCCGCTTTGGGAACCGGAGCCATTATCGCACCTCAATACAAGAAATACCGCTGCGCCAATGGCAATTCCCGGGCCGGTTCGCAGGTCAAAAGCACCCCGTCGGCCCGCACTTCGTAGGTCTCCGGGTCAACCTCGATGACCGGTGTCGCAGCGTTCAGCTTCATGTCGCGCTTGCCAATCCCGCGGGTGCCCTCGACCGCCAAGGTTTCCTTGGCCAGCCCGTAGGCCCCCCGCACATCGTTGTCTTGCGCCGCACCTGACACGAACACCACCGCGTTGCGCTCCACCGACCGCCCGTAGGCCCCGAACATCGGCCGCGTGTGCACCGGCTGCGGGGTGGGGATGGATGCGTTCGGATCGCCCATCTGCGCCACCACGATGCAGCCGCCCAGCAGCACCATTTCGGGCTTTGCACCAAAAAACGCCGGGCTCCACAGCACCAGATCGGCCCGCTTGCCCACCTCGACCGACCCGATATGCCGGCTGATCCCATGGGCAATCGCCGGGTTGATCGTGTATTTGGCGATGTAGCGTTTCACCCGGGTATTGTCGTTATCGCCTGTCTCGCCCTCCAGCCGCCCGCGCTGCTGGCGCATCTTGTGGGCGGTTTGCCAAGTGCGGGTGATCACTTCGCCCACCCGCCCCATCGCCTGACTGTCCGAGGAGATCACCGAAAACGCCCCCAGATCGTGCAGAATATCCTCAGCCGCTATCGTCTCGCGCCGGATGCGGCTTTCGGCAAAGGCCACATCCTCGGGCACCCGGCGGTCAAGGTGATGGCAGACCATCAGCATGTCGAGGTGTTCCTCGATCGTGTTCACCGTGTAGGGCATCGTCGGGTTGGTCGAAGACGGGATCACATTCTGCGAGCTGACCACTTTGATGATGTCAGGCGCATGGCCACCGCCCGCGCCTTCGGTATGAAATGCATGGATCGTGCGGCCCCGGATCGCAGCGAGGGTATTCTCCACAAAGCCGCTCTCGTTCAGCGTGTCGGTGTGGATCATCACCTGCACATCCATCGCATCGGCCACCGTCAGGCAGCAGTCGATGGCACCGGGGGTGGTGCCCCAATCTTCGTGCAGCTTGAGGCAGCACGCACCGGCGCGAACCTGTTCCTCCAGCGCCGCCGGAAGCGAGGCATTGCCCTTGCCCGCGAAGGCGAGGTTCATCGGAAAGGCATCCGCCGCCTGCATCATCCGCGCAAGATGCCAAGGACCGGGGGTGCAGGTGGTCGCGAGCGTACCATGCGCGGGCCCCGTGCCGCCGCCGAGCATGGTGGTGATGCCGGAATGCAGCGCGTCGTCGATCTGCTGGGGGGCGATGAAATGGATATGCGCGTCCATGCCCCCGGCGGTCAGGATCTTGCCTTCGCCGGCGATGATCTCGGTCCCCGGACCGATGATCAAGGTCACGCCGGGCTGGGTATCGGGGTTCCCGGCTTTGCCGATCCTGGCGATCCGCCCGTCGCGCAGGCCGACGTCGGCCTTGTAGATCCCGGTCCAGTCGACGATCAGCGCGTTGGTGATGACCGTATCCATCGCCCCCGCCGCCCGGGTGACCTGAGACTGCCCCATCCCGTCACGGATCACCTTGCCGCCACCGAATTTCACTTCTTCCCCGTAGGTTGTGAAGTCTTTCTCAACCTCGATGACAAGATCGGTATCGCCCAGCCGCAGCCGGTCACCGGTCGTCGGGCCGTACATGTCAGCATAGGTCTTGCGGGAAATCAGCGCGGGCATCGGGATCAACTAACCTCGAAAGGGGCGTGCATTGGGCCGGGGCCTGACATGCCATTACTGGGAAGTCCGCCCACGAAGCGATGATTCGCAAAAATGAAAGGAGGGGGCGGACAATGACGAAACTCGACTTCGCTCTCACCGTCTTGCCGATTGTGCTTCAATTGCTCCATGCAATTCTGAAGTACCAAGGGAAGATCTGAGCAAGAGGCCCTCGTTCTCGGACGGGGGCCTTTACTCCGCACCCGGCGCGCATCGATTGGCGCGGCAATGAGGATCATTACTTTCTCCCTCACGCCATGAACCTCTCATCCACCGGCACGCCCAGCACCGTCGCCAGCGCGTTGGTCTGGCTGGCCATCGCGATCACCGCCAGCAATTCGCCATGCTGCGCCTCGGTCATCCCCCTGGCCTTCGCCGCCGCCGTGTGGGAATGCACACAGTAGCTGCAGCCGTTAGCGGTAGAGACGGCGAGATAGACCATCTCCTTGACCAACGGGTCCAGCGCGCCTGGGGCCATCACCACCTGCAACCGCTCCCACGTCGCGCGCAGCAGCGCGGGATCACCCGCCAAGGCGCGCCAGAAGTTGTTCACGTAATCCGTCTGCCGCTTGGCCCGGATGTCGTCGAAAACGGCAAGGGCCTCCGCCCCTGCCGCCGCGTCCGACAAAAGCGGAACGGTTGCCATCAGACCAGCGCCAGCACGCGCGCGGGGCCGCCGGTGCCGCCCGCGTGTTTCGGCGCGCCGACCATCACCGTTGCCCCTGCGGCAGGCAGGCCGTCAAGGTTCGCCATGTTCTCGATCCCGTAGCGCCCAACGGGCAACCAGCTGAAATGCACCGCGAAATCAGCCGAATTGCCGGGGTCGAGCGACAGCGTGTCCACCCCGATGCAGGCGACCTCCAGTCCCGCCAGCATATCCGTCGCGGCCTTGGAAAAGCCGGGGAAGGCCAGCTTGCCATCCGGCGTGTTGCGGTACAGCGGATCACCCACCTTGGCCGCCCAGCCTGAATTCATCGCCACGCAAGCCCCCGCCGGGATCGCGCCCTTGGCAGACACCCAGGCCTCGATATCGGCAGGCTCCACCATCGCGTTGGCGTCTTCCATCGCCTTGGCCTTGATGTCCACCACACACAGCGGGCAAACAAGGCTTTCCGGCGCCAGTTCCGCCACCGAGGTGCCGTCAGCAGTGAAATGCAGCGGCGCGTCGATATGAGTACCGGTGTGTTCAAAAATCGTCAGCTTCCACAGCTGATAGCCATTGCCCTCGAACTTGACCGCAGGCTCATAGATGATCCCCGGGTTGCCGTCATAAGTGGGGAAAGCGCCGTCATATGTGTGCGTCAGGTCCACCACCCGGCTCGCCTGCGCCATCGCGGGCCGCGCGCTCATCAGCCCGGCGGCACCGGTGGCAATGCCCACGGCAGCGGCCGAGCGGAACAGATCGCGGCGGCTGAGCATTCCTTGCTTTACGTTTTCAATCACACAGGCATGGCACATGGCAGTCTCCCTGAGTTTCGGGTCACAACGGACCCATGATTTTTTGGTTGAATCCGAACACCTTGCGGTCCCCGGACAGGGGTACCAGCCGCACCTCGCGGCTTTGCCCCGGCTCGAACCGTACTGCCGTGCCTGCCGCGATATCAAGCCTTTTGCCCCGAGCGGCATCCCGGTCAAAGGCCAGCCCCGGATTGGTCTCGGCAAAGTGGTAATGGCTGCCCACCTGCACCGGCCGGTCGCCGGTATTGGCCACCATCACCACCGTCACTTCGGCACCGGCGTTCAGCACGATGTCGCCCGCCGCCGCAAACACCTCGCCGGGGATCATTTGCGCGCCCGGACAGCGGCCAGCGCCCGCCGCGCCAGAACGCCAGCAGCAACAAGCGCGCCAAGGGCAACGACGGCGAGCCAGCCATGTTCCACGCCATGCGGGTGGTGGTGCAGCCCTTCATGGGCCACGGCGGGGGTGGCAAGCAGCAGTGCGGGAAACAGGATACGGCTCATGGATCAACCTTCTCTGATCGGGTGGTGAACGGTGACAAGCTTGGTGCCGTCGGGGAACGTCGCCTCGACCTGCACCGAATGGATCATCGACGGAATGCCGGACATGCACTGGCTGGCGGTGATCACATGTGCCCCCGCCTCCATCAGATCGGCGACCGACCGCCCGTCGCGCGCGCCTTCCACGACAAAGTCGCTGATCAGCGCAATGGCCTCGGGGTGGTTCAGCTTTACCCCCCGCGCAAGCCGGCCGCGCGCGACCATCGCGGCCAGGCTGACCAACAGCTTATCCTTTTCGCGTGGTGTCAGATTCATCGGGTTCCCTCACATCTGCCAGACGCGCGGCAACGGCCGCCCCGCCCGCATCACCGCCAGCGCCCCAACGAACATCCGCCGAAAACGCCGCCCTTGCTGCATTTGGGCGGGAAGGAATTGTTCCTGTCAGCGGACTGCTTCAAAGAGTTGGATCGGGATCCCTTTGACTATAGACCATTTGAAGACTTACTTGAAAATGTCTTGAATGAATTAAGACCAGCATTTGATGCCTCAACAATTTCGTTAACTCTTCAAGGGGAAAACCTTTATAGTAAAACCTTCCAAATGGATATTGAGACCATTTTGGTAAATCCTGAGGTATGATGATGCTGTTGGTAACCATTTGAGCAGGTGGTGGCATGGGCGGAAGGGTTAAATTCAGGGCGTCTGTGGTCCCCAGCTCTTTGGCATCACTGAGCATTGTTTGCTGCAACAACTTGATCTTGTCAGTGACAAAATTGTGCACCTGGATCTGTTTGATCATCATGTCGAAAGTGTCCGTATTGTCCTTTTTGATACTTGCAGTGGCTTGTTCTTGTAATTCGATAACTTGCTCTCATCGTGAGCACAACTGTGACTTAATGTGGTCCAGGACCCTCCTGGCACTTTGTGGAGATGCATAACCTGCACCAGTGGTGTTACAGCTATGAGTGTCAGCCTGCTGTCTGTGAGAGGGTCTGAGTGATGAGCAATGCATGTGTTGGCCTGGCTGTCTGCAAGTGTTCTGAGCAGAAAATGACCTCTCTTGAAGAGGAAGATATATCATCATTG
>NZ_JANMET010000244.1:0-11177 GCF_031377265.1 Tabrizicola sp.
GACCCGCTGATCCGCGCCCGGTTGCAGGATGAGCTTCTGGACCTGCAAGCCAAGCTGCACCGCACGATCATCTTTGTCAGCCATGATCTGGATGAGGCGTTCAAGCTTGGCAACCGGATCGCATTGATGGAAGGCGGGCGCATCGTGCAATGTGGTACCGCGCGCGAGATCATCGCCAATCCGGTCAGCGAATATGTGGCGGATTTCGTGGCCCACATGAACCCGATGGCGGTGCTAACCGCGCGGGATGTGATGGAGCCGGGGGTTTGCGTCGGGGCTGCGGTTGACTGCGAGATGCCAGTGAAGACCGTGATGACACTGCTGTCGGACGGAGCGGACGAGCTGTCGGTGGTGGAAAAAGGCCAACCCATCGGGATGATCCGCGCACCATCGCTGATGGCGCGCCTGATCAACCCGCGCGGGGCCTGAGGTCAGGCGTCGGCTGCTGTCTTGGCCCGCGGTTTTGCGGGGGCTTTCGCGGCAGGTTTGGCCGCCACTTTGGGCTTTGCTGCGGCTTTAGTTTTCGCACCCGCTTTCGGCTTCGCAGCGGCTTTCGGCTTGGCCGCCACCTTTTTCGGCGCAGCCTTCTTGCCTGATTTGCCGGCCTTTTCGGCAATCAAACCCAGCGCCTCGTCCAACGTCACCGTTTCCGGGGCAAGTTCTTTGGGCAGGGTCGCGTTGATCTTGGCCCATTTGACATAGGGGCCGTATTTGCCCGGCATCAGCTGCACCACACCGCCATCGGGGTGCATCCCCAGTTCGCGCAGCGGTTCCGTTGCGGCGGTGGACCGCCCGCGCAACGCCTTTTGCGCCAGCACTTCGACCGCCCGGTTCATGCCGATGGTGAAGACCTCCTCCACATCCGGCAGATTGGCATAGGTGCTTTCATGCTTCACGTAGGGCCCGAACCGCCCGATCGCCGCCTCGACCAACGCGCCGGTTTCGGGGTGTGGGCCGATCACGCGCGGCAAGGACAGCAGCTCCAGCGCGCGTTCCAGCGTCAGGCTTTCCGCCGCCCAGCCCTTCGGCAGGCTTGCCCGGCCCGGCTTTGGCTGCGCCTCGGTCGCCTCGCCGCGCTGTACGTACTGGCCAAAGCGCCCGGTGCGCAGGCTGATCGGCAGGCCGTCCGCATCTTCGCCCAAGACCCGGTCGCCGCCATTGCCACCGTCTTCACCGCCCGAAATCGGCCGCGTATAGCGGCACTCCGGGTAGTTCCCACAGCCAATAAACGCCCCGCCCGAGCGGGAGGTTTTCAGATGCAGCCGCCCGGTGCCGCAGACCTGGCAGATACGCGGGTCCGACCCGTCGGCGCGCAAGGGGTAAAGGTGCGGGCTGAGAAACTCGTCAATCTTTTCCAGCACCTCACCAATCCGCAGATCCGCGGTCTCGGCAATCGCCGCCGAGAAATCGCGCCAGAACCGGGTCAGCACATCCTTGTAATCGCGGTCACCGGCCGAAACATCATCCAGCTCTGTCTCCAGATCGGCGGTGAAGTCGTATTCCACGTATTTGCGGAAATAATTGGTCAGGAAGGCCGTCACCAGCCGCCCCTTGTCCTCGGGGATCAGGCGGTTCTTGTCCTTGCGGGCATATTCGCGGTCGACAATGGTGGTCAGCACCGAGGCATAGGTCGAGGGCCGCCCGATGCCCAGCTCCTCCATGCGTTTCACCAGCGTCGCCTCGGTGTAGCGCGGCGGCGGCTGGGTGAAGCTCTGGTTCGGGGTGACTGACCGCTTCTCTGCCGCCTCGCCCTGCATGATCTGCGGCAGGCGGCCTTCGTCGTCGCCCTCCTCATCGCGGCCCTCGTCATAGACCTTTAGGAAGCCGTCAAACAGCACCACCTGGCCGTTGGCGCGCAACACCACCTGCCCGTCGGCCGAGGCAACATCGACCACCGTCCGTTCCATTCGCGCCGCTGCCATCTGGCTGGCGATGGTGCGTTTCCAGATCAGATCATAGAGGTTCGCCTGATCCTTTTCCGCAAAGCGCAGCTTTTCCGGCGCTGCGGCCATATCGGTCGGGCGGATGCATTCATGCGCTTCCTGCGCGTTCTTGGCCTTGTTTTTGTACATGCGCGGGGCATCGGGCACATAGGCCGCGCCGAACCGCCGGGTGATCTCATCCCGCGCTGCCATCACTGCCTCGGGCGCCATGTCGATGCCGTCGGTGCGCATGTAAGTGATGTGACCGGCCTCATACAGCCGCTGGGCCGCGTTCATGCACTGCTTGGCACCCATGCCGAACTTGCGGCTGGCCTCTTGTTGCAGGGTCGAGGTCATGAAGGGCGCATAGGGGTTGCGGCTGGCCGGTTTCGCCTCCACCGCCGCCACGCTGAGCGCGCGAGAGTTCACCGCCTGCACCGCCAGTTCCGCCGCAGTCGCCGTGGCCAGATCGAACTTGTCCAGCTTCTTGCCGCCCAGCACCGTCAGCCGCGCTTCGAACTCCTGGCCGCGCGGGGTGACCAGCACCGCCGCCACTGTCCAGAATTCGCGGGCGCGAAACGCCTCGATTTCCTGCTCGCGCTCCACGATCAGGCGCAGGCAGACCGACTGCACCCGCCCCGCCGATTTCGCGCCCGGCAGCTTGCGCCACAGCACCGGCGACAGGGTGAACCCCACCAGATAATCCAGCGCGCGGCGGGCGAGGTACGCCTCCACCAGCGGTTTATCGACCTGCCGGGGGTTCTTCATCGCCTCGGTAACCGCATCCTTGGTGATGGCGTTGAAGGTGACGCGGCTGACCGTCTTGCCCTTCTTCAGGCTGGAGGCCAGCGCCTCTTGCAAATGCCAGCTGATCGCCTCGCCCTCGCGGTCGGGGTCGGTGGCAAGGATCAGGTGATCGTCGGATTTCAGCGCTTCGGCGATGGCTTTCAAATGCTTGCGGCTGTCGGATGCAACCTCCCATGTCATGTCAAAGCCATTATTGGTGTCGACCGACCCATCCTTGGCGGGCAGATCGCGTACATGGCCGTAAGAGGCCAGAACCGTGTAGGCGGGGCCGAGATACTTGTTGATCGTCTTGGCTTTGGCGGGCGACTCAACAACGACTACTGGCATGAAACGCTTTCTCCCGGGGCCGTCCGAATGGCGCGTGACCATGTGGGGGAAGCGTGGGCCTTGTCAACCGGGGCGGAAGTGATGCCGCATTCGGCGCTCAGTCAGGGCGTGACAGCAGGCCGCCGGGCTGGCGCAGAATGCGGCCATCCAGTTCCAGCATGAGGAGTTCCGGTGCCAGCTGCGCTGATGTCAGCGCCAGGTCACGGACCAACTGATCCTCGGCCAAAGGCGATGGGCCCAGACGCGACAAGATCATGCTGTGCAACACCGTCATGTCCTTCAGCGGTCGGGTCTGTGGAACCGGACCGGGCAACGGCGGCAGGCGGGGTTCGGCATGGGTCGATGCTTTGGCGGCGACACCCGCACCCACCACTTCCAGCACGTCCTGCGCCCCCCGCACCAGTGTGGCCCCATCGCGCAGCAGCATGTTGCAGCCCGCCGCGCGCGCATCAAACGGATGCCCCGGCACCGCCATCACATCGCGCCCCTGATCCAAGGCGGTGCGCGCGGTGATCAGGCTACCCGACCGCGCCGCCGCCTCAACCACGATCACCGCGCGGGAAAGACCAGACACGATGCGATTGCGCAATGGAAAGTGCCGCGCTTGCGGTTCCAGCCCCATCGGCTGTTCGGAAACAAGGCAACCCTGCGCCGCGATCTCGGCCGCAAGGCCTGCATTTTCCGCCGGATAGATCACATCGACACCACCCGCCAGCACAGCAACCGTCCCAAAGGTTAGGGCCGCCTGGTGCGCTTCGGCATCAATGCCGCGCGCAAGCCCCGACACGATCACAAACCCCGCCTGCGCCACCCCTTCGGCCAGCCGCCGCGCCATCCGCACACCAAGCGACGAGGAGTTGCGCGCACCGACCATCGCCACCATGGGCCGGTTCAGCAGCGCCACATCGCCGATTGCCCACAGCACCGGCGGCGCATCGGGCAAGTCCATCAACGCTGCTGGATACTCCTGCGTCCCATGGCACAGCATCCGTGCGCGGGCAGCCTTGGCCTGAAGCATCTCATGCCGCGCCACTTCAACCGGGCAGATCGAATAGCCCTCCACCCCGGAGGCGCGTGCGATTCCCGGCAATGCCGCCAGTGCCGCCGCAGCCGTGCCGTGTTCGGCGATCAGCCGGTGAAAGGTCACCGCCCCCACCCGCCGCGACCGGATCAGCCGCAGCCAGTCCAGCCGCTCCGCCTCGGTCTGCGGCCCTGCGGACAGCGCCACAGCTGAAATCTGACCATCCGCCATCGGGCACCCCGCCACAGTGTTGATTCGAAGCCTGACCGAACAGGGTTAACGAAACCTGAATCCCGATTGCCCTCGGTCAAATACTGCCGCCTGAGGCTCTGCCTCCGTCGAACTTCCTGCATCAAGAAGGATTGAAACTGGCCGCGAAATTTGATCAAACAGAAGAAACGTGATCCGATTGCCGGGATCCATCAAGGAGCATCACCATGTTGAACGCCGAGGTTGCCAAACGCCGTGACGACGCCATCTCGCGCGGGGTCGGGATGATGACGCAGATTTACGCTGATCGCGCCTTGAATTCCGAGATCTGGGATATCGAGGGCAATCGCTACATCGACTTTGCCGCCGGGATTGCGGTGGTCAACACCGGGCACTGCCATCCCAAGATCATGGCTGCCGTTGCCGAACAGATGACGCGCTTCACCCACACCTGCCATCAGGTGCTGCCGTATGAAAGCTACATCCGCCTTGCCGAACGGCTGAACGCCGCCGTGCCGGGCAACTTTGCCAAGAAGACCATCTTCGTGACCACGGGCGCCGAGGCCTGCGAAAACGCGGTCAAGATCGCCCGCATCGCCACCGGGCGTAACGGCGTGATCGCCTTTGGCGGGGCATTCCACGGGCGGACCTTCATGGGCATGTCGCTGACCGGCAAGGTGGAGCCTTACAAGAAGGGCTTTGGCGCGATGATGCCGGATGTCTGGCACGTGCCCTTCCCGCAGGAAATTCACAACATCACCACCGAAGACGCGATGGCCGGCATCACCAAGCTGTTCAAGGCCGATCTCGACCCCGCCCGCGTCGCCGCGATCATCTTTGAACCGGTGCAGGGCGAGGGCGGCTTTTACCCTGCGCCCAAGGAACTGGTCCGCGCCATCCGCAAGCTGTGTGACGAGCATGGCATCGTGATGATCGCCGATGAGGTGCAGACCGGTTTCGCCCGCACCGGCACCCTCTTTGCCATGCATGGCTATGATGTCGCCGCCGACCTTACCACCATGGCCAAGGGCCTCGCCGGTGGCCTGCCGCTGGCCGCCGTCACCGGCCGGGCCGAGCTGATGGACGCCGCCCACCCCGGGGGGCTTGGCGGCACCTATGGTGGCAACCCCTTGGGCATCGCCGCCGCCAATGCCGTGCTCGATGTGATCGAGGAAGAAGACCTCTGCGCCCGCGCTAACGAACTTGGCAGCCGTCTGAAGCAGCGCCTTGAAGGCATCCGCTCTACCACACCCGAGATTGTCGATATCCGCGGCCCGGGCTTCATGGTCGCGGTAGAATTTGCCAACCCCTCCACCCACGAACCGGACGCAGGCTTCACCGGGCGGGTGCGGACCGAGGCGCTGAAGCGCGGGCTGATCCTGCTGACCTGCGGCGTTTACGGCAACGTGATCCGCTTTCTTGCGCCGATCACCATCCCGGATGCGCATTTCGCCGAGGCGATGGGCATCCTGGAAGAAGCGGTCACCGCCGCCCGCAAGGGCTGATCGCAACTGCGCAAGCGGCGTCGCGAAAGGGTCAGTTGGCGCCTGATCAGCGTCCTATTCCGGCTGCTGACCGGACTGACCACAGTTGTGGCACCGCTCGGACAGCGTCTGGGCACATGTGTCAACAAGCCAATTCCGTGGCTGCAAGCGCCGTAGACCAGCGATTGCTCGCCGATAGGCAACCGATGCGCTACCATTATCTGCCGATATCAAACTTGGATATGGAACCAACCCTGTCGCCGGGCGTTAGTCCACTGATGCGAGTAACCAGCAAGGAGCAAACTATGACCAAATTTCTATTCGTGCTGCCGATGGCCGCCCTGTCGCTGTCCGCGTGCCAGACCGCGGATCAGAACGCTGCCCTCGGCGCGCTTGGTGGCGCAGCTGTCGGTGCCGCCGTTTCGTCCGGCGAAGACCGCACGAAAGGTGCATTGATCGGGGCCGCCGTTGGCGTTGCGGCCTCCACGCTCATCGGTCCCGCCTCGCAGCAGGGCAAGTGCTATTACCGCGATCAATACGGCCAGCGGTTCATCGCCAATTGCTGAAACGGCGGGGGGCGGCCTGCCACCGGGGCGGGCCGCCCCTCTGATCCCGGCGGATTACTCTGCCGGGCCCCACTCCGCCTCCAGTGCGGCGCGGAACTGGGCGTAGCGATCCGCACCGATCCGCCGGCACAGGCTTTGCTCCAGCCCGGCAAGGATCGCCCGCGCCCGCAAGGCCAACTTCTCGCCGTCTGCCGTCATCACCACCAGTTTCTGATTGCCCCGCTCGGGGTCTTCCTCCAGCCGCAGCAGCCCCAGCGCCTGCATCTCGCGGACGGTGCGATAGATCGCCTGCCGCGAAATGCCCATACGCTGGCCAATCGCGGCCGATTTGGTCGTTCCGCAATCCAGATTGCCCAGAAGCGCCAGATGCGCCTCGCTGATCCCGGCGTATCCGGCCCGGTGCAGCCCATCCAGAACCCCCCGCATTACCCAGTGCGCCGCCGTCTGTGTCAGCACGGTCAGCGGCGCGGGCGGGACTGTTTCGAGTGCGTCTTTTGTAAACCTTGTTGACATCATTGCATCCCGGTATATCGTCAACGTGATTTACAACACATGGAACGGAATATGACCAGCCTGCGCCAGATGCTTCGCCTCAATGCCCTCAGTTGCCTGATCTTTGGCGCGTTGTTCGCCATCTTGCCGGGCACGGTGGTGGCCGTGCTGGGCAACCCGCCAACGGGCCTGGTGCGGGCCATCGGGATCGGCCTTTTGCTCAACGGGCTGCATCTTGTTCTGGCCGCCGGGCGGGCACAACTGCGCCGGGGCGAGGTGATGTGGTTCTCGCTGGGCGATCTGGGCTGGTGGACGGGCTCGATGGCGCTGCTGGCCAGTGGCGTCTGGGTGACCACCGGGCTTGGCATCGTGCTGACCGCCGCGGTGGCGGCCGGCGTGGCCGGGATCGGGCTGGCCCAGCTGTTTCAGCTTGGCCTGACGCGCCCCGGTGCCAGATCCGGCGGGGTGGCGGTCGCGCATTGGCGGCAGATCGGCGCCTCGTGGATGGCGATGAAGCTTTGGGTCAAGATCTGGCTGTTTGTCCTGAACGGCGTGTTTCTGGCAGCCTTTGCGGTGATGCCGTCCGACCTGTTCCGCGTCACCATCACCGCGTACGTGGCCACTGGACCGCTGCTGCTGGCCTTTGCTTTCCATGACGGCGGGCTGACGCGGGCCGCAGGTATCGGTCATCTGATTCCCTGGACGCCACTGTTGATCTGGCTGCTGGCCGGGCTGGCCAGCGGGGCCTTTGCCGGGGGCGAGGCGGGCTACGCCGCCGCACTGGCCTTGGCGGTGGCGGTCTGCCTCAGCTTTGACATCTATGACGTCGGCCGCTGGATGCGCGGGCAAAGAGACCCGCTGGGATATCCTTTCGCAGACCTTAAGGCAGGAGCATAAGTATTCTATTTCAATATGTTATGTATTTTTCTTGGAGTAAGATGGGGCCCACTACCCCCCTTCCCACGCCCCTCGGCAGCCGCTAGAAGGGCCTGATCCTAACCGAAGGCCCCCGATGCCCCCCGAACCCCAAACCAGCGGCATCGTCCTCGACCATGCGGCGGTCACCCTGACGGGGCGCCCGATTCTGCATGACCTGACCCTTGCCCTGACCGAGGCGCGGATCGGCATCATCGGGCGGAACGGGTCGGGCAAGACAACCTTTCTGCGCCTGATCGCCGGGCTGATCGCACCCAGCATGGGCACAGTCAGGGTTGACGGCTTCGATCCCGCTGCGGATCGGCGATCGGCACTGGCCGGCCTTGGCATCCTGTTCCAGAACCCCGATCACCAGATCCTGTTCCCCACCGGCGAAGAAGAACTTGCTTTCGGCTTGCGCCAGCAAGGTCGCACCACAGATGACGCCCTGCGCGCCGCCCGCGAGGCCCTGGCCGCAGACGGGCGCGCGCATTGGGGGGCCGTGCCCACCTCTGCCCTCAGCCAAGGCCAGCGGCACTATCTGTGCCTGTTGTCGGTCCTGTTGATGCAGCCACGGACGATCCTGCTGGACGAACCCTTTGCCGGGCTGGACCTGCCCACCAAACTGCGCCTCGCCCGTCGCCTTGCCGCCTTGCCACAACGGCTGATCACCATCAGCCACGATCCTGCCAGCGTCGCACAGGCCGACCGCGTGCTGTGGATCGAGGCCGGTCGCATCCACGCCGACGGCCCGCCAGACGCCATCCTGCCCGCCTTCACCGCCGAGATGGTAAGGATCGGAGAGCGTGATTCTGACACTGACATCACCGGTTGAAATCTGGGCGCATCGCTGGCCTGCGGGGATAAAGCTTGCGGTCCTGTCGGGATGGACGCTGTTCCTGTTCTGGCTTGCCACCCCGCTGCCGCTTGGCCTTGCACTGGCTGCGGTGGTGACCCTGCAGGCCACTGGCGGTGCGGTGTTTCTGGCGCACGGCCTGCGCATGGTGCGGCCATTGGTGCCGTTCATCGTGATAGTCGGTCTGTGGCATGGGTGGACAGGTGATTATGCGGCAGGCTGCGTGGTGGTCCTGCGGATGATCGCCGCCGTTGCTGCGGCAAATCTCGTGACGATGACAACCCGTTTGTCAGACATGATCCACGTGATCGAAACCCTTGCGCGCCCTCTGGCTGTCTTCGGACTGAAGCCCCGTCGGCTTGCCCTGGCGATCGCCCTGGTCATCCGGTTCATTCCACTGATGGCAGACCGAATGGGGCAGATTGCCGATGCCTGGGCAGCACGGTCGGCCATACGGCCGCGCTGGCGGGTGCTGGTGCCCGCCACTTTGGCAGCACTTGACGACGCGGATCGCGCGGCCGAGGCCTTGCGGGCACGCGGCGGAGATGGTTAAAGGGCGCAAACCTGCACATCGGAGCCCGCTTTTGGAACGCAACCTGACCCATATCGCCCTGTTCGCAGCCCTGATCGCGGTGCTGGGTCTGGTGCCCAAGATCGACCTTGCAGCCGGCGTGCCGATCACCGCGCAAAGCCTTGGCGTGATGCTGTGCGGCACAATCCTTGGCGCGCGGCGCGGGGCGCTCGCGGTGGTGCTGTTCCTGGTGCTGGTGGCGGCGGGCCTGCCGCTGTTGTCAGGCGGGCGGGGCGGCCTTGGGGTCTTTGCATCGCCGTCGGTTGGCTTTTTGCTGGGCTTTCCGGTCGCTGCGCTTGTTGCCGGTTGGGTGATGCAGCGCACGACACTTTCGCCTGGCCTTGCGGCAACCGCAGGTGCAGTGATTGGCGGCATTGGCGTGCTGTATGTCTTTGGAATCATCGGCATGTCGGTGATGCTGGATAAAAGCCTGACTGAGGCGTCCTACCTTGCCATCGCCTTCCTTCCCGGCGATGCTGTGAAGGCGGTGCTGGCCGGGATGATTACCCAAAGCCTTGCACGGATGCGCCCAGCGTCGCTGTTGTCACGCGCCTGACGCCTCCACCAGCAGCGCCGTTCCAAGGCCACCCGCCGCCGCGATAGCGGCAAGTCCATAGCCCGCACGCAGGTCGTGGAACAGGCGCACCGCAAGAATGGTGCCGGAGGCCCCAATCGGGTGCCCCCGCGCCAACGCCCCGCCACCTGGGTTGACGATGCGCGGGTCAAGGCCCACGGCGGTGACCGTTGCCATGGCCTGCACGGCATAGGCCTCCATTACCTCAGCCATCGCCAGATCTGCAGGGCTGCGGTCACCCAGCACCTTGGCGATTGCAACCAGCGGTGCCAGACCCGGCTCCAGCGGGTTGGCCCCTATGGTTGCGCCGGCCGCAATCCTCAGGCTGCGGGCATATCGCGCTGCCACCCGATCCGACACCACCAGCACAAAGGCCGCCGCATCCGCCGCGACCGCCGCCGTGGCAGCTGTGATGCTGCCGACGACCACTGACGCGCGGGCTGCAAGGGCCGGGGTTAGCGCTCGGGTAAAGGCATCATGCGCCACGCCGTTCAGCGGCGTGATTTCAGTGGAATGATTTGCAATCAATGCTTTGCGATGACTTTCCACCGCCCAGGCCTCTTGCGCGGCCCGCGTGATGCCAAGGCGCTGCGCCAAGGCATCCGCCGCGTCGGTCATGCCGGGGTGGCGGTCGGGCCAAGGGGTGAAGGGGGCCTCATCATAGGCGGCGGGCGGGCCGCCATCGGGGTCCGTCCGCAACCGGATCGGGCGACGGGAATAGCTTTCCACGCCGCCCGCCAGCACCACCTCGACCATGCCGCTGTCGATCATCGCCCGGGCCAGCAGGATCGCGTCAAGGCCGCCCGCGCATTGCCGGTCGATGCTCAAACCAGCCACCCGTTCCGGCAAACCCGCCGCAAGCGCCACCCGCCGCGCCGGATTGCCACCGGCCCCCAGCGCGTTGGACAGAATGATCTCATCGACCTCGGCACCCGCGATCCCCGCAGCAGCAAGGCAAGCCAAGGCGACTGGCGCGCCCAGATCTTCGATCGACAGGCGGGCAAAGGCGCCACCGCGCGGAACCACCGCACTGCGCCGTGCTGCGATCAGATGGGCCATGCAAGCCCCCGTTGCAACGCCACAAGATTAGTCTTGCCTGACGGAAGGGTTGGCCAATCCTGTCGCCATATCAACGCTTTCGGGGCCTTGAGCGGCCCAAGCTCACGCCGCAGCGTGGCCATGATTGCGGGCTCAGCCATTGGGTCACCCTGCAATACGGCCAGCAGAACCACTCCGCGCAGGCAGTCGGATACCGGCAGAACGGCGGCCTGCCGGACCCCTGGCAGGGTCAGCATCAGCGCCTCGATCTGTTCGGGAAACACGTTCTGGTCGGCAACCGTAATCATCCGCCCGGAGCGGCCGGCAAGGTACAGATACCCCGCTTCCAGACGCCCGATTTCGCCAACCGACAGCCAGCCGTCCGACCATTCCG
>NZ_JANMET010000274.1:0-12634 GCF_031377265.1 Tabrizicola sp.
GGTTGCAGCCAAGCATCTTGTTGGCCGCACAGGCGTTTCGTCGGCGCTGCCAAGCGCAGGGGTGAGCTATGTGCATGTGTTGTTTGACCAGCACGAGGTGATCCGGTCGGACGGCATCTGGACCGAAAGCTTCCAACCTGCTGGCAGAATGCTGTCGATGCTGGATCATGCGGCGCGGGAGGAGCTTTTGGCTCTGTTCCCCGAGCTTGCGTCTGACGATTGCCCGCTGGAGGCTGCCCGTCCGACCCTGAAGGCGCATGAGGCGCGGGTGCTATTGTCGGCTTAGGCCGCGCCAGGCGGCCCAGTCCTCCGGGGTGTCAAGATCCGTGACGGCGTGACGATCCGGCAGGGCAACCAGCCGGGTCTTGTCGGGGTGGCGTTGCAAAACATCGCGCGCGCCCTGATCGCCGGTCAAGGCCAGAAGTTCCGGCCGCAGCCATGCTGGCAGGCAGACCGGATGACCGGGTATGCTGCCCGCAGCCCCGCGCAAGATCATGTCCGGATCATCGCGCCATGTGGCAATCATCAGGGCAAGATCAGCTGCCGTCAGTTCTGGCAGGTCGGCAAGAAGCAGCATGACACTGCTCGCATGTGACAGAGCCGCCAGCCCGGTCTTCAGGCTGTGAGACATCCCGAGTACGGGGTTCGTGACTACCACTGTCCGTGCCGGCAGCCCTTCAATGGCCTGCCATCTCAGCGGACTGTCAGCCGGCAAGGCGACGGTAACAGGCGCGCCGGTCGCCACTGCCGCTTGGGTGATGCGGGTCAGAAGGGGAACTCCGCCCACCAATTGCAACAGCTTGTCCGCGCCGCGCATGCGCGTCGAGGCCCCCGCAGCGAGGATCAGGACGTCGGGTCGGAACATCGCCTGCACTCCCGCCTGGCCAAGGGCACCGACGGCACCTTAGCGCAACCCGCATGGCGCGGTCATCCCCGCATCCGCGCCCCATCTGCGTCAAACAAGGGGGCCAGCGACACCCGCGCGGGCCGCCGTTGGCCAAGGATTTCGATTTCCACGGCTTGGCCGTCATGGGCGCTATCGGTAGGCAGGAACCCCATGGCCACCGACTTGCCGGTGTAGTGCGAATATCCACCGGAGGTGCAGAACCCGACCACAGCGCCGTTCAGCCAGATCGGCTCCCAGGCCACAACGTCGGCGTCATCGGCATCGACGATAAAGCTGACCAGGCGGCGCTTCGGCCCGGCGGCCTTTTCGGCAGTCGCCGCGGCTTTGCCGATCCAGTCGGCATCCTTGTTCCAGCGGATGAACCGATCAAGACCCGTCTCACCCGGCGTGTAATCGGGGCTGAATTCGCGCCCCCAAGACCCGAACCATTTGTCCAACCGCAGCGACATCATCGCCCGCATGCCAAACGACCGCAGACCAAGATCAGCGCCCGCAGCGTTGAGCACGTTCCACAAGTGACGCACCGACATGTGATCAGTAAAGATTTCATAGCCCAGATCAGCCGTATAGCTGACGCGCTGCACGATGCAGTTGGCCATTCCGACGGTCATGCGCCTTACGTCCATGAACTTGAACACCTCGGGGCCTACGTCGCTGCGGGTGACGCGAGACAACAGTTCGCGGGCCTTTGGTCCGGCGATCTGGAAACCGGAGCGCGCGTCCGAAATGTTTTCGACCGTCACGCCATCCATTGTGTTCTGTTCGAACCAGCGTTGATGCCAACCTTGTGCGCCGTAGCTGGCCGTCAGCTGAAACTCGGTCTCGGACAGGCAACTTACCGTGAAGTCTCCGATGATCTTGCCTGAATGCGCCAGCATCGGGGTAAGGCTGAGGCGCTCGGGTTTCGGTATGTTGCCAGCCATGATCCGGTCAAGCCATACACGGGCGTTCGATCCGACAACCCGGTATTTGCCGAAGTTCTGCACCTCGTTGATGCCCACGCTATCGCGCACGGCCATCACTTCCTGCCGCGTTGCCTCCCAGGCGTTTGACCGCTTGAAAGTCGGCGTTTCATAGACCGGCTCGCCGGGAAGGGCGAAGTAGTTCGGCACTTCAAGGCCGTATTGCTGCCCCCAGACTGCGCGCAGTTCGGTGAACGTGTCGTACATCGGCGTCACCCGGAACGGGCGGGCGGCCGGGCGCTCTTCGTTTGGATAACCGACAGAAAAGCGCATCTGGTAATTCTCGATCACCTTCGGGACAGTATAGCCTGGGGTGGTCCATGTCCCGAAACGGCTAACGTCAAAGCCGCGCGGATCGCGTTCCACCTCGCCCTCGATCATCCATTGCGCCAGTGCCAGTCCCATGCCGCCGCCCTGGCTAAAGCCTGCCATCACAGCGCAGGCAGACCAGTAGTTGCGCAGACCCTGCACCGGGCCGATCAGCGGGTTGCCATCAGGGGCGAAGGTGAATGGACCGTGGATCACACGCTTGACGCCCGACCGTTCCAGCACAGGGAACCGGCGGTAAGCGAAATTGACGGAGTCTTCGATCTTGTCGAACTGTTCATTCAACAGCTCATGGCCGAAGCCCCACGGCGTGCCGTCCACGGCCCAAGGTTCACAGGGTTTTTCATAAAAACCGATGCACAAACCGCGGCCTTCCTGACGCAAGTAAGACACGCCTCCCGGGTCCATCACATGCGGAAATTCTCGACCCGATTTCAGGATGTCCATGATTTCCGGAATGTCGTCAGTGACCAAGTATTGATGCGCCATTGGCAACAATGGCAGATAAACGCCCGCCATTGCCCCGATTTCACGTGCCCAGAGTCCGCCTGCGTTGACCAGATGTTCGCAGGTTATCGTGCCCTTTTCGGTTACCACTTCCCAGCCGTCCTTCGTCGGGTTGGTTTCCAGCACGCGGTTATGCAAGATGATTTCCGCCCCCCCCATCCGGGCAGCCTTTGCGTAGGCGTGTGTGGTGCCGGACGGGTCGAGGTGACCATCCAGCGGGTCATAAAGCGCACCGATGATCCCTTGGGTATTCACCAGACCGTCAGTCATCTTTTCAACTTCGGCAGGCGACAGGATTTCCGTGTCGAGGCCCATGTAGCGGTGCTTTGCCCGCTCGGCTTTCAACTGGTCAAAGCGCTCCTGATTATCGGCAAGAGTGATGCCGCCCACGTGATGCAGACCGCAAGACATGCCGGTCAGCGCCTCAAGCTCCTTATATAGGCGAATGGTGTAGCCTTGCAGGGCTGCCATGTTGGTATCGCCATTCAGGGTGTGAAAGCCGCCCGCCGCGTGCCAGGTGGACCCCGAGGTCAGTTCAGATCGTTCGATCAGCGTCACGTCGGACCAACCAAGCTTGGTCAGGTGATAGAGCACGGAACAGCCGACGACTCCGCCGCCGATCACGACCACGCGGGTATGAGTTTTCATCCGTCGATTCCCTTGCCTTGCCGGTTTTGCGCAGATTGGCTGGGGTGCAGGTTTCGGTCATACATATCCGCGACAGAAAATGTCGCGGATACGCAGCCCACTAGGGCTTGGCAAATGCGGCTACTTTTCAGGTATCAAGCCACGTGGGCTGAACCGCAGCACCAGAAGCAGGATTACCCCCAATGTCAGCAGGCGCATATGCTGCGCACTGTCGATCAGATGCGCCTTCAGCCAGCCGTCTGACAGTCCGGAAGTGAGGATACTCATCAGGTTCGGCCCAAGGAATTCGACCACCAGCCACAGCCAGCCGATCAGCAGTCCGCCCAGAACCGTGCCCCAGTTGTTGCCCGATCCGCCAACGATCACCATAACCCAGATGAGAAAGGTAAAGCGCAGCGGGTTGTAGGTGCCGGGGGTCAACTGGCCGTCCATCGAGGTCATCATCGCACCAGCAAAGCCGATGACGGCGGAACCCAGGATGAAGACCTGCAAGTGGCGGCGCGTCACATCCTTGCCCATCGCTTCTGCTGAAACTTCGTTGTCGCGGATGGCGCGCATCATCCGGCCCCAGGGGCTGTTCAAGGCCCGTTCTGACAGCCAGATCACGGCCACAAGCACCAGTCCGAACATGCCAGCGTAGAGCAGTTTTACAAACAGCGTCGAGGCATTGGCCGGATCCAGGCCCCAATTCGCAACAAGATCAATAAAGCCCGGTTCCTTTTGCATCACCACTTCATAAGGCACCGGCCAAGGGCGGGGCAGGTCGATAATGTTTTTCACACCGCGTGCCAGCCAGTCTTCGTTTCTGATGAAGGCAACCGTGATTTCCGCAATGCCAAGCGTCGCAATCGCGAGATAGTCTGATCGCAGACCCAGCGCCACTTTGCCAATCGCCCATGCAGCCGCAGCGGCCATCAGGCCGCCCAACGGCCAAGCCAACAAGGACGGCAGCCCCAGTCCACCGATGTTGCCGGCGGTAGCAGGATTGAACGCCTCAACTGCCGAAACGGCCGGGTCAAACACCGCACGATAGGCAAAGAAGCCGCCAATCAGAATTGCTGCCACCGCAAGACCACGGGTGCGCCCCTTCGGCATCCGGTTGTAGGTAAAGATCGCCGCTGCAATCGAGGCTGCCCCCAGCAGCAAGCCCATCACAATCCCAGACCCGCCTGCCGCCCAGCCCTCTGCCACGGGTTTGGCCGACACGAGGACCACGGACAGGCCGCCAAGCGCCGTGAATCCCATCACCCCGGTCGAGAACAGGCCCGCGTAACCCCACTGCATGTTCACACCAAGTGCCGCAATCGTTGCCAGAAGTGCGGTGTTCAGGATGGTCAGCGTCAGGTTCCAGCTTTGGAAATACCCTGTCGCCAGATAGAGAACCGCCACTATACCAAACAGGATCAGGTTCCGGATGTTCATACTGATTTCCCCTTGAACAAGCCTGTGGGCATGAACAGCAAAACGATGATCAGGATCGTAAAGCTGACCGCAAATTTGTAATCGGTGGACAACAGCTGCAGCAGGCTGTCAGGCGCCATGCTTTCGGGAACCAGATAGGTCACGATCTTCTTCCAGGCATTGGTTACCATCACTTCGGAAAACGCGATGACAAAACCGCCTGCAATGGCGCCCAGCGGGTTGCCAAGGCCGCCGACAATCGCCGCCGAAAAGATTGGCAGCAAAAGCTGAAAGTAGGTGAACGGCTTGAAGCTTTTATCCAACCCATACAGCGTTCCCGCGATGGTCGCGAGACCGGCTGCGATGATCCATGTAACTGCAACCACGCGATCGGGGTTGATCCCTGACAACAGGGCCAGGTCTTCATTGTCGGAAAAGGCCCGCATCGATTTGCCGGTGCGGGTCTTTTGCAGGAACCAAAACAGCAGCGCCACAACTGCAAAGGCAGTGATCACCGTTACGGCTTGCGTCGTCTTGATGGCCAAGGGCTCGGCAAGACCGGTGTAAGCCTTGAACTCTTGCGGGTTCACCACAAACCGCGCACCATCGGTGAAGTTCTGTTCATCAACCCCGATGATCAGCCGGATAATGCCGTTCATCACGAACATCACACCCAGCGACACGATGACCACGATCGTCGATGACGCCTTCTTTTGCCGATAGAACCGATAGACGACCCGGTCAGTTGCCAAGACGAAAGCGGCGGTCGCAACAATTGCAACAGGCAACGCCAGAAGCGCCGTTGGCAGCGGGCCAAAGCTGATGCCAACCGATTGCATCCACCATGTCACCAGGATGGTGATCATCGCGCCAAAGGCCATGGTATCGCCATGCGCAAAGTTGGAAAACCGCAAGATCCCGTAGATCAGCGTCACTCCAAGTGCCCCAAGCGCGATCTGCGCTCCGTAGCTGAGGCCGGGGATGAAGACAAAATTCAAAAAGGCGACAAGCGCGTTGAGAACATCCATGGTCAGCGCGCCCCTTGGGTAATGGCGAATTTCAGTGTCATTCCGTCACCTCGCAGCGTCCGCTGAAGTATTCTTCGAAGACATAGCTCTCGGCGGAGTTTGTCAGCGTGATCGAGGCAGTGCCATCGGGTGCATGCAGGAAGGCACCGTCCATCCCATCACGCGAGGCGATGAAATAGATGCGTGTTCCGTCACCTGTCGTGCCGGCATAACCAAGGGAAAGGGTATCCTCGCGGTCTGCCACGGTTCCGTCGAGACCGCGGTTAACGCCGCGCGTAATCAGGTTCCAGGTATCGCCTTCCGCATAAAGTTCGGTTTGCGCGACAGCGCCGACCGGACAGGCGGCGGTGCCGTCTCGCGCCATGTCACAAGCGGTCAGGGTAAGCCCGCACCCAAGATTGGATGCAGCGGCGTGCGTGGCCGTGATCAGACATACAGCTGTCAGGGCTTTTGCGTCCATCTTAGCCCCCCAGGAATGAACGTCGGACTTCGGGGTCATCAAGTAATGCTTTGCCGGTGTCGGTAAAGCGGTTGGAGCCTTGGACGAGCACAAATCCCTTGTCAGCAATTTCGAGAGCCTGCCGGGCGTTCTGCTCCACCATGAGAATGGAAATTCCGGTACGGGCGACTTCTATGATCCGGTCGAAAAGCTCGTCCATCACGATGGGGCTGACCCCGGCAGTGGGTTCGTCAAGCATCAGGACCTTGGGCTGCGTCATCAGGGCGCGCCCAACCGCAACCTGCTGACGCTGGCCTCCCGACAGCTCGCCGGCAGCTTGATAGCGTTTTGCCTTCAGAATAGGGAACAGGTGATAGACCTGCTCCAGCGTTCCCTTGATGTCATCGCGGCGCAGAAATGCCCCCATCTCCAGGTTCTCTTCGACCGTCATCGTCGTGAAGATGTTCTGCGTCTGCGGCACGAAGGCCATTCCCTTGGCAACCCGTGCCTGCGGGGACAGCGACGTGATATCCTCGCCGTCCAGCCGCACTTGCCCGCCGCGCAGCCCAAGCATGCCGAACACGGCCTTCATTGCGGTGGATTTTCCGGCACCATTTGGCCCGACGATCACGGCAATCTGGCCCTTTTCGACGGCAATCGTGCAGGCATGCAGGATGTCGACGGGGCCATAGCCACCAGTCATCGCATCGCCGATCAGGAAGGGTGCGCTCATTCGGGAAGGTCCAGCTTCAGGGCCGCAAGCAGGTCTGCATGGACCGAACGGTGCAAATCCGTATAGCTTCTGGCGATCTCTTGGGTGGTTACCCGCAGCGCAACACCGGCCGCGACATGGCCGGTCAGAACAACAACTGCAGGTGGCACGCTATGTCGGGGCAGATAGGCGGCACTCGTCGCGTTGCGCCCGTCGATCGAGGTCCAATCGACCACCAGCACTTCCGCGCGTGCGCTTATCGGGGCATGGGATTGCTGCCAGTTTTCCCACATCATATCTTGGTCAGAAAGCCCGGTTCGTAGCGACACCGACGCGGTGATCCCGGACATGTGGGTCATCAGCGCGACACCGGCATCCGATCTGTCCAGCGTCCAACCCACAGCATCGCAATGCGACAGGCCGGCGACAAGGGGGCTACAGTAACGATCCTCGGCCCAAACCCGCGCTGGCAGGATGGCGAGGAGGGCCAGCGAAAACGTCGAACGGCGGTTGATCTGCATGGATAATGTCTTTCCCAGTGCCCGACGCGAGGATCGCGAAGGGCGTGTCAGGTTCAGACGCGCCGGCCTTGGGTAAGGCTTGGCCTGGGTATGGAAAACCAAACGGGCAGGGGTCATGCCGCGCCCTCCTTGATCTTGTTCTTCAGGCCGGTGCCCAGGTAGGCTTCGATTACCCGCTCGTTGCTCTTGACCTCGTCCACCGTGCCTTCGGCAAGCACACGCCCTTCGGCCATGCAGATCACCGGATCACAAAGCCGGGCAATGAAATCCATGTCATGTTCGATGACACAGAAGGTATAGCCGCGTTCCTTGTTCAATCGGATGATGGCATCGCCAATCGTGTTGAGCAGGGTGCGGTTCACACCTGCGCCGACTTCGTCCAGAAACACGATCTTGGCATCAACCATCATCGTGCGACCAAGTTCCAGCAGCTTCTTCTGTCCGCCCGAGATGTGCCCCGCCTTTTGATCGGCAAGGTGGCTGATGGTCAGAAATTCAAGCACTTCGTCCGCTTTTTCGCGGATCCGGCGCTCCTCCTCAACCACAACGCTGCGGCGAAACCAGGTATTCCACAGTGTTTCGCCGGCCTGACCCGGCGGTACCATCATCAGGTTCTCGCGCACGGTCATCGAACTGAACTCGTGGGCAATCTGGAAGGTGCGCAGCAGGCCCTTGTGAAACAGCTCATGCGGCGGCAGACCGGTGATTTCCTCGCCATCCATGAAAACACGCCCGCTGGTGGGCGGCAAGCGCCCGGCGATCACATTGAAAAGGGTGGTTTTTCCAGCGCCGTTCGGACCGATCAAGCCGGTGATCGACCCTGTCTTGATCTTGATCGAAGCGCCATCAACGGCATGAAAGCCGCCAAAGTGTCGATGAAGGTCCTCGACAACAATCATCTGTTTTCCCCCTGCGGACCCGCCTCTGCCACTGACCTTTGCGTCACGCGGGCGGGTTTACCTATGGCAACGGCCCGGGGTGATGCCCGGGCCGTTTTGGTGTGTCAACTGACTTTCACGCTCAGCGGAACGTCACGGTCTCGTACTTGCCACCTTTGACCTCGAACTGGCGATAGCGGCCTGCGCTTTCGCCCGGCCCGATCAGTTCGACGCCTGACGCGCCGTCGTAGTCGATGTCCTGACCAGCTGCGAGCAGTTCCAGACCCTTGGCGATTTCGCCGGGCAGAATCTTTTCGCCCGGGCCATTGGCCACTTCTAGGACCTTGTCCTTGTAGACTTTCGGGTCGGTCGACCCGGCTGCCTGCATGGCCAGCATGATCAGCGCCGCTGCGTCATAGCTTTCCATGGTGTAGGGCGAGGTAGCGTCGAACGGGGTCGGCGCGGTCTTGCCCATTTCAGTCAAAATCGCCGCACCGGAGGAATCCGACTGGGCGACCTGGCCGTACGATCCATCGAGTGCTGGGCCAATGGCCGCCGGAAGGGTGTCACCGACCATGCCACCTGGCAGGCCGAACTGGCTGAACGCGCCAGAGTCGAGCGAGGCCTGGATGATGCCCTTGCCGCCTTGGTCAAGATAGCCCGCAACAACCAGCAGGTCGCCACCGGCCGACGCGAGTGCCGCAACTTCGGCCGAATAGTCTGCCTTGCCGTCTTCGTGTGCGGCATTGATGGTCACAGTGCCGCCTTTGGCGATGAACGCGTTGGCGATAGCGTCCGACAGACCCTTGCCGTAGTCGTTGTTGGTGTAGGTCAGCGCGATCGACTTGATGCCCTTTTCCACCAGAATGTCGGCCATGACTTCGCCTTCGCGCGCATCCGACGGTGCGGTGCGGAAGAACAGGCCGTCATCTTCAGCGGTTGTCAGCGCGGGCGAGGTTGCCGACGGCGAGATCATCACCATGCCGTTCGGGCGGGCCACGTTCTGCAACACAGCGCCGGTGATGCCGGAGCAGTCGCCGCCGATCATGCCCTTGATGCCCTCTGCAGTGATCAGACGCTCGGCTGCGGCGGTGCCTGCTGCGGTGTCGATTGCGCAGGTGCTGTCTGCACGGGCGCCGACAACGGTGGTTCCGCCAAGAAGTTTGCCGGAATCGGAAGCTTCTTTCATCGCCAGTTCGGCGGCGGCAGCCATGTGTCCAGTCAGCGATTCAATCGGACCGGTGAACCCGATGAAGATACCGAGTTTGATTTCCTCGGCTGACGCGGCACCAGCGATCAGTGCGGTCGCGGCCGTCGCCAAAAGTAGTTTTTTCATTTGTCTCTCCCATACTGGATCGAAATCCTGACGCGAGCCTAGAGGCAGCAATCTGAAAAGAAAAGCATCTAAAGCGCCGGAAGTTGGCCACTTTCGCAGCAATGTGCGGCCATTCAGGGTTGATTTGCGCTTTTGCCAGTCTGGAAACATACGCCGACAGCCCTATGGTCCAATTGGTGATGTTCGCAAAGGGAGAAGATCATGCGTGAAGTTCTCGTCTTGATTGTATCTGGCTTGCTTACAATCTTGCCCAGTGCTGGCGTTTCCCGAACGTTGATCGACACAAGTGCTGGTCCGATGCAGATCGACCTGATCGCCGATGGGCTGACCGAACCGTGGGGGCTGGCTTTCTTGCCGGACGGACGCTTCATGGTCACCGAACGAGATGGTCGCCTGAAGCTGTTCCATGGCAACCAGTCCCCACCGATCGAGGTGACCGGGCTGCCGGAAGTTTACGCCGAAGGGCAGGGCGGTTTGCTGGATGTAATGATCCCCAGCGATTTTGCCGAAAGCCGTGAGGTCTGGCTCAGTTTTGCCATGCCGCAGGGAAGCGGTGCCGGAACCGCGCTTGGCAAAGGCAGACTGGCCGATGACGGAACCAAGCTTATCGGCTTTGAAACGCTGTTCGCCGCGCCGCCGGGCGGAACTGGAGGGCGGCATTTCGGTTCACGGATCGTCGAGGCACCCGACGGCAGCGTGTTTTTGACGGTGGGCGACCGCGGGACCGGCCCGGATGGGCTGGAAGCCCAGGACCCCAAGCGCGCGGAGGGAAAGGTTATCCACCTGAACCGCGACGGCACCCCGGCCACCCAACTTGACGGGGCACTGGCTGGCATCTTCAGCCTCGGCCATCGCAACCCGCAGGGTGCGGCGTTGGATGCAGCGGGCTGGCTGTGGCTGGTCGAACATGGCGCACAGGGTGGCGACGAGTTGAACCAGGTCGCGTCTGGCCGGAATTACGGATGGCCGGTCATATCCTACGGCCGAAACTATGATGATGCAAAAATTGGCGTTGGCCAAGCAAGGCAGGGCATGGAACAGCCGGTGTTATACTGGGACCCGTCAATCGCGCCGTCTGGTTTGGCCATCTATTCCGGCAAGCTGGTGCCTGAGTGGCAGGGCGATTTCTTTGTCGGCAGCCTGAAGTTCGACTATATTGCGCGGCTTGATCCGGGTGCCGGATACAAGGAAGAAAGGCTATCGGCGCCGGAAACGGGCCGCGTGCGGGATGTTGTTGAAGCGCCGGACGGCTCGATCTGGTTCTTGTCAGTCTACGATGGTGCGGTCTATCGGATTGCGCCGCCTATCTAACGAGCGGTGGACAGACTGGTCACGCGGGAATAGCCTTTCCGGGCAAGTGAATTTCCCGGGGATAAAAATGGCAATGCTCGATTCTGTAAAGAGAGTTTACAATAGCTTCGCGAAGTTTTCCGGCCGCGCCAAACGGCCGGATTACTGGTGGTTTTTTCTGTTTCAGGTGATCGTTACGGTGGTTATCGCGGTCGTTGAGGGCGGTGGCACCATGTCAGCAGGTCATGGAATGTTTTCAGGCGCTTACAACGCCGGACCGGTTGGGATGATCTGGTCGCTGGTCAACTTCATTCCCGGCCTTGCGGTCAGTGTTCGTCGCCTGCACGATCTGGACAAATCCGGATGGTGGCTGCTCATCGCACTGATTCCTCTGATCGGTGCGATCGTGCTGATCGTCTGGTTTGCATCCCGCGGAACGGTGGGCAGCAATCGGTTCGGCGAAGACCCGGTCGGCGCAAACTAACGCCGTCAGATCGATAGCCTGACCCCAAGACCCGGTCCACCCTGCGTGCCGCGTTCGCGGTAGGGCGTGGTGTTGTAATGCGATCTATAGCATTTGGAAAAATGTGATGGGCTGGCAAAGCCGCATGCCAGCGCCACGTTGATCACGCTCATATCTGTCTGCATCAACAGATTGCGCGCCTTTTGCAGCCGGAGTTCCATGTAATAGCGCTTGGGAGAACGGTTCAGATAGCGACGGAAAAGGCGTTCCAGCTGGCGCGTGCTCATGCCGACTTCTTCGGCCAGATCGGCGGGCGACATCGGGTCTTCGATGTTGCCTTCCATCATCTGGATCACCTGGCTCAACTTAGGGTGACGCACCCCGATACGGGTCGGGATCGACAGGCGCTGGGTATCTTGATCGGTCCGGATGGTGGAATAGATCATCAGATCGGCGACATTGTTTGCCATGTCCTCGCCGTGATCCGTGGCGATGATCCGCAACATCAGATCAATAGATGAAATACCCCCCGCCGTGGACCAGCGATTGCCATCCATCACGAAGACCGATTTCGTCAACTTCACATCCTCGAATTCCTCGGCAAAACCATCCTGGTTCTCCCAATGGATCGTTGCTTTCTTGCCGTCCAGCAATCCGGCCTTCGCCAAGGCGTAGGATCCGGTGCAAAGCCCGCCAATGGTAACGCCGCGCCGCGCCTCACGTCGCAGCCAGCTGATCACCGGCTTGGTCGTGGTATGTTGAATGTCGATGCCACCGCAGACCAGAACTGTGTCTTCGCGTTCGATCTCGTCCAAGCCGAAGTCCAGTCTGAAGGTTGCGCCGTTCGAACAGGTCTTCTCGGTCCCCTCGCCACACAATGCCCAGGTGTAGATCTGCTCGCCGGCGACGTGGTTCACCAGTCGCAGAGGTTCGATTGCCCCTGCGAAATTGATCATCGTGAACTTGTCCAGCAGCAGAAATACAAATCGCCGCGGGGCGGCTGCCTTGGTCGTTTGAGTGGCTTTGCGTGGCTGGATGGGCATGTGAGCGACCTGTTCATGTCGTTTGCAGGCCACCGAACCCCAAAACTTCGGGGTTAGCAAGGCCCGAAACAACAGGTTTCCGGCCAAACGCCCTTTGCATTGTGCAAAGCCCGGCGTATATGGCTCCCCGACAAGAGCCCCGACCGGAGAAGACCGATGACCAAGGGATGGA
>NZ_JANMET010000326.1:0-2673 GCF_031377265.1 Tabrizicola sp.
TAGTGCCGCCCCATGAACACCGGGGTCTTCTTGCGCAACCCCGAAGTGCCGGGCTTTTGTCCCGCAATCGGGGCGGTCTGGACGGTGGTCATGGTGACTTTCCTCCCTTGGGCTGGCCGGAAACCGACCGGAACAGCAAGACACTTAGCGCGGGCGCAGTGGTGAGTGCGGGGCCAGTGATCAGGTCGGGGCGCGTGGTGTCAAGGACGAGGTCCCAGCCTGGCGCGATGTCAGGCAGATGCAGAGCGGTTTCCGGCCCGGAATTGAACACAACAAAGGCCGCATCCCGGTTGCCGTCACTGCCTTCGGCAGCCATCCGCACTTCCACGCAGAGGCACCGGAACGCCGGGTCATGCCATTCCTCGGATTGTGGCACCGTGCCGTTGGCGCGGCGCCAGATCACCTCTGGCACCTGATCCGTGGGGCGTTGGCGGGCATGCAGAAAGCGGCGCTGGCGCAGCATCGGCATTTCACGCCGCAGGGCGGTCAGACGCGCAACGAAGGCCTGCAACCCTTGATCGGCATTGGCCCAATCGAGCCAGCTGACCTCGTTGTCCTGCGCATAGGCGTTGTTGTTGCCGCTTTGGCTGTTGCCGATCTCGTCGCCCATCAGCAGCATCGGCATGCCTTGCGACAGCATCAGTGTGGCCAGAAGGTTGCGCTTGCGCAGAGCGCGGGCGGCCATGACCTTCGGGTCAGTCGTAGGCCCCTCGACGCCCATATTGTCGGAATGGTTTTCCGAATGGCCGTCGCGGTTATCTTCGCCATTGGCGAAGTTGCGCTTGATGGTAAAGCTGGCCAGATCATCCAGCGTAAAGCCGTCATGCGAGGTCACGAAGTTCACCGAAGAGGTCGCCGCGCGTCCGGAATGATCGAACCGGTCGGCGCTGCCCAGAACGCGCGAGGCAAGATCGCGGGTCATTCCTGCGTCGCCCTTCCAGAACCGGCGCACGCCATCGCGGTATTTGTCGTTCCATTCTTGGAACGGGTGCGGGTAGGCGCCCAGCTGATAGCCGCCAGGGCCGATATCCCACGGCTCGGCTATCAGTTTCACCCGGCTTAGAACGGGATCTTGCCTTATCACATCGAAGAATCCGCCATTGGGATCAAAGCCATGCGCCTCACGCCCAAGAGCGGTGGCAAGGTCAAAGCGGAAGCCATCGACATGCCCGACCTCCACCCAGTAGCGCAACGAATCCATCACCATGCGCAACACCATCGGATGCGTCAGATTCAGCGTGTTGCCGGTGCCCGCGTCGTTCACATAGTGCCGCCCGCCGGCCGCAAGCCGATAGTAGCTGGCGTTATCAAGGCCGCGAAACGACAGTGTCGGCCCCCATTCATCGCCCTCGGCGCTGTGGTTGTAGACCACGTCGAGGATCACCTCGATTCCGGCCGCGTGCAGGCGGCGCACCATGGTCTGAAACTCCCACAACGCGCCTTTGGACATGTAGCGCGGTTCCGGCGCAAAGAACGCCAGCGTGTTGTAGCCCCAATAGTTTCGCAGGCCCTTGGCCATCAGAAAGCGATCATCGACAAAGGCCTGCACCGGCATCAGTTCGATCACGGTGATGCCCAGCTTTTGCAGGTGCTCGATCACCGGGTCGGAGCACAGGCCGAGGTAGGTGCCGCGCAACTGCTTGTCGATCCCCTGGTGAAGGGCGGTCAGGCCCTTCACATGCGCCTCGTAGATCACGGTATCGATGCGGGGGGTGCGCGGGGCTGTGTCGTTGCCCCAACTGAACGAGGGGTCGGTGACCACGGCTTTTGGCACCGCAAAGGCGCTGTCGCGGGTGTCAAAAGACAGATCACCGCGTGGGCTGCCGATCTTGTAGCCCATCACCGCGTCCGACCATTTCAGACGCCCTTCAAGGGCGCGCGCGTAGGGATCAAGCAACAGCTTGTGCGGGTTGAACCGGTGGCCTTGTTCGGGCGCATCGGGCCCATGCGCCCGAAAACCGTAAACGGTGCCCAGGGTCAGACCGCCGACATGAATGTGCCAGATGTCGCCGTCGCGTTCACGGATCGGCAGGCGGGCCAGTTCCTTGCGCCCGTCGGCGGAGAACAGGCACAATTCGATCAGTTCAGCATGCGCCGAGAACACCGCGAAATTCACCCCGTCGCCGGTGAAGGACGCCCCCATCGGCCACGGACGACCCGTACCGACCGCATGGCCCGAAAGGCGCGCAGGGGGCGACACGGTCTGCGGCGTCACGCGATCAGTCTTTCGTACAGCCGCGCGTAGGTATTGGCCGAGGTTTCCCAACCGACGGGATGGCGCATTGCATTGGCCTGGCACCGCGACCAGGTGTCGGCGTCCTTGAACAGCGACAAAAGCTGCGTCAGCGCCTGCCCTAGCGCCAATGTGTCCACCGGATGAAACTGGATACCCGTTGCCACCCCAGCCGACAGCGTTGCCGGTGACGCGCCGATCACCGTATCGGCCAGCCCACCCACCGACGATACCACCGGCAGCGTGCCGTACCGCAGCCCGTACATCTGGGTCAGGCCGCACGGCTCGAACCGGCTGGGTACCAGCACGGCATCGGCACCGCAGAAGAAGCGGTGGCTCAACGCCTCGTCATAGCCGATCTTGACCGCAACCCGCCCGGGGAATCGCGCGGCCAGACCCCGCATCGCGCCCTCAAGTGCCGGATCGCCTGATCCCAGCAC
>NZ_JANMET010000347.1:0-11587 GCF_031377265.1 Tabrizicola sp.
GCAAGATCATCCGCACGGCAAGCGGCATGTTCAGAAAAACATGCGCCAGAACCACGCCATGCAGCCCATAGATCGATAGTGTGGGCAGCCCCAATGCGACCCCCAGATCATTCATCACGCCGGATCGCCCGAACACCGCCAGCAGCCCCAGCACGGCCACGATGGCCGGCAGCAGGAATGGCGCACCCATCAGCATGATCAGCGCGTCCCGCCCCACAAACCGCCGTCTTGCCAGTGCCCTGGCAACCGGAATGGCCAGCGCGGTTGAAAACAGCGCTGACAGCGTTGCTTGCCAAAGGGTAAATCGCACCGCCGCCCAATCAGACGGGGACAGCGCAAAACCCGTGGCCCGCGCACCCACTGCGATCAGCGGCACCGCGACCAGCGCCAGCAGCATCGCTGCCAGCGCCAGTGCGACAAGGTTCAGCGGGCGAGCGCTGTTTGCCATTCGGCCAAGGCGCCTTCCCGCGCCGCTTGCGCTTCGGCCGCCGTCATCAGCAATGATTTTGCGGGTCGGAACGCGTCAAACCGCGCCGGCAGCCCGGCGGCAGGTGTCACCGCCGGATACATCCAGTTGGTCTGCGGGATCAGCGACTGGAATGCATCCGACAGCATGAAGGCCAAGAACTGATCGGCCAGCGCGCCCTGATCACTGGCGGCAAGCTTGCCTGCCACCTCGACCTGCAGATAGTGCCCTTCGTCAAACAGCGCCGCCGCCTTGCTGTCATCGTTTTCGGCAATCAGGTGGTAGGCGGGCGAAGTGGTGTAGCTTAGCACCATATCCGCCTCGCCCTGCAGGAACAGCCCGTAAGCCTCTGACCAGCCGGGGGTGACGGTCACGATATTGTCGGCGAGGCCAGCCCAGATCTCGGGCGCGCGGTCGCCATAGGCGGCCTTCACCCACAGCAGCAGGCCAAGACCGGGGGTCGACGAACGCGGGTCCTGAATGATAATCTTTAGATCGCTCGCCGCCAATTCCTCGAAGGATTTCGGGGCATTGGACAACTTTGTCTTGTCATACACAAAGGCAAACCAGCCCCAGTCGAAGGGCACGAACAGCGGGTCATCGAAGGCCACCGGCAGGGTGGTTGCCGCAGTCGCCCCGTGCGGCACGAACAGGCCGGTTGCGGCCGCGGCGGCAGTAAGGCTGGTGTCCAGACCCAGCACGACATCAGCCTCGGACGCGGTGCCCTCCAGCTGGACGCGCGCCAGCAGCGCCGCGCCATCGCCCGCGCCCACAAAACGCAGATCGCAAGCGCACGTGGCCTCGAACGCCTTTTCCACCGCCGGGCCGGGGCCCCATTCGGAGACAAAGCTGTCATAGGTAAGGACTGTCAGTACAGGCACGTCCGCCATCGCAGGCAAGGCAATGGTCACAAGGCCCGCAGTAAGGAGTGGGTATTTCATAAAGGTTTCTCCAACTGCGACGGATTGGTCGGGAATGGAGTAACCCATGCACCTTCCCTCCGCCGGTATGATCCGGTTCAGGTTCGACGGGTTCACTTGCGCATCTCAGCCGGCGGGTGTTTCCACCCTTGGGCACCCCGAGGTAACGCGGAAGATAGGCCATTGTCGCGCGGGCGCAAGACCCCTATTCGCGGCGCAGATACAGGCTGCCACTGGCCTCGCCGGTGCTGTCTTCGACAAAACCCAGTGCGGCAAGCGTCGGCAGATGCCGTTCCCGGTCGCGCGCAATTTCCGATGGGTCAAGGAAGGGCAGCAGAATGCGCCGCACGCCAGCAAGGCGGTCTTCGGTCCAGACATCGGGCGACACCAGCGTGCCAGCACACCGAATGACCTCAGGGCGGGCCTGCTGCAACAGCGCGGTCAGACCCGACCAGTCGCTACCCGGATTCAGCGTGACACCCGAAAAGGCGATCCCCTCGGTCGCCTCGCCAAGATTGCGAAACGCGGTTTCGCGGGCGAATGCCAGCAGGGCTGGCCGCTCCTCATGGATCGTGACATCAAGGTCCGGCAATGCCGCGCGCGCCCGCAACGCAACAAAACCAATGCCACAGTCCAGATCCAACAACCGGGTGCAGCCGTTCAAAAAGCCGGCGATATTACGGGCATGGCGTCGGTCGAACTTGCCGCTCTTCAAAACTTCCATCGTCGCCGCGGTAAAGATGCGCGGATCGAGCTGCAGTTTCAGGCCCTGATTCTCGGCCTCTTCCAACGCAATCCGGGCTGACGTGTCGATGGCTCCGCTAACGTACGGCGACGCGAAGGGAGAGCCCCAGCCCGGTGGCGTGGGCGTCCGGCGTTCTTCCTTTGGCAGTTCGGCCCGGCGTTGTTCCAGCTTGGTTTGCACCGCTTTCACGGCCGCCGGGTCGCGGGCTTTCGGCGGCTTTGCGACAACTTGGCTGATCGGCACATCGGACGCGGCAAGCAAGCCCGCGACCAGCGTCTGATAGGCTTCGGACTGACGGTATTCTGCCAGTCGCGCCTCAGCCCGTTCGTGCGCAGCGTCGTGCAGACGGCAAACTTCGGGGTCCTTCAACAGTTCGGCCATGATCGCGGCGCGGCGGTCGCGGTGATGCGCGATCTTCAGGTCTTCAACCTCATTGCGATCTTGCAGCGACCAGTAGTCGGAATTGTATTTGTCCTTCTTCAGGTTCGCATTGCCCCGGAACTTGCGGAACGAATAGGCATCCATCGACTTGATGGCGTAATGGTTGATCTGTGCCCAGTCATAACCCACGGTGCGGCGGATCGACCGCCAGCCACGAAACTTGAACCACTCCTCCAACGGGCGTCCCGACCCGTTCACCCACAGCACGGATTCCGGGTAATCCGTTTCCTTGTGTTGCGATTTGATGATCGGACGGTGCATCCCAAGCCGCAGATACTTGGGGTCGTATTTGAGCATGGTCTTCGTGCCCCAACCCTTGTTCCAGAACTCGGGTGCGGCGCGGGTGAACTGGTCGGTGATCGGCTCCCGGCTCCAGTTGCGCACACCGCTGGACCCAAAGATGCGCCAGGTCATCACCATGGCCTGCGCGTTCATCGCCGCCAGATCGGTCACCATGCCGTCCAGCGTGTGCGACGGGTGGTTGACGCACAGAAACTCGTCCGCATCCAGCACAAGCAGCCAGTCGGACGCGCAGATCAGGTCTTCATCCCCGGCCAGCTTCAGCATCGAAGGGTGCGGTTTCATGCCTTCGGGAATCACGTTCTCCCGGTGGTGCACGCCAATATCCAGCGCCTCCAGCCGCTTTAGGATTACGTCGGTGCCATCGGAACAGTCGTTGGTATAGACCATCACTTCGGTGAAGCCGACCGCCAGATGATGCGCCACCCATTCCACCACATAGGAGCCTTCGTCCTTCATGGTGGACAGCGCCACCAATGTCCCGTGCGGGCTGGTCTGCTTGACGAAATCCATCTGCGATCCGGTCATTCTTCCAGGGCTGCGGTGGGGTCGATCTCCAGTTTTTCGCACATCCGGGCGATGTAGCTGCCTTTCAGGGGCGGGTTCTTGCGCCAGAAAGGCCGGGCGGCATTGGTATAGATATGCACCGACATGGTGTTGTCGGTGAAATGCCCCTCGACGTTGGAATGCGGGTCGTAGAACACATCGTTGAGCTGGAATGGCACCGGGTACAGCGTGTCGGCCGTCATCGCCTTGTCGATATCCCCCGTCGCAGTCGCGTAATAGGTGAATGCCTGCGGACCAAACGCCGTGCGCTCGGTCTGATAGATCCGCACGGCTTTGGGCAGGCTTGCGGGCAGCTTATCCATCTTGCGCTTTTGTTTGTTGCCCCACCAGGCGGGATAGTCCGGCAAGTTGTCGTAATACTCCAGCAACGCCTCGATCAGCCGCCCGGTCTTTGGCATCGCCACCACGCCGCAGTTCAATGCGCCGCGCATCCCGTGACCGGCATAGATATGCTCCTGCCCTTCGGGAAAGGGTTTGTGGCAATAGGCGTCACAGTCGATCCAGATCGCCCCGGTCGCCGCAATCATCTTGTAGCGGAACACGTTGGACAGGAACGAGGCCGAAGTTTCCGCCACGATCGCCCGATCGATCTGCATGATTTCAGATGCCGCCCGCACCTCCACCCCGGCGGGCACATTCCGCACCTGGTCGGTGCAATAGAGCGTGACCGGATGGCCCTGCACGAGATGCGATTTCAGGCATAGCTGATTCACATAATGCAGGCTTTCCCCGATCCAGAGCGAGGCGACGGGGCGGCGGTTAAGGGTCATGGCTTGTCCTGTTTCATGGGTATTGTGCATCCGTCAGAAGACGGAGGCAAAGCGGTCCGGCAGGCGATACAGCTCCTTCGTGCGCCCGCCGCCAAAGAAGGTGATCTTGCCATCGTGCAGGTGCTGCTGATCGTCGATCATCTTCTTGCGGAAGTCCGTCAGCTCGATGTCTTCGCGCACAGCCTTGCCTGCAGAAAGCTTCTGGAATGTCTCCAGATCGCGGCTCCAGGCCTTGCCAACATCGTTCAAATCGCGTTCCCCCGCCATCGTCTTGCGCATCTCCTTGCGCCCGCTCAGGCGTTTGGTGACCATCTCATGATCAAAGAACCGCAGGTGCAGAAGGTACAGATGCGGGTCAAGGAAGCGGGGCTGATGCGAATTGGCGTGCCCACCGATTGTAAAGCCTGTCTCAGACCGCAGAATGCAGGGCTTGGAGTAGTTGGCATTGGCCCGAAACACCCTGCGGCGTGACAGGATAGGCTGACCCGGGACCAGCGGCTCGGGCTCTTCCTCGGGGTTGTGGATCAGCTCAATACCAAGCGGACAGATGGATTTTGGCGTGGTCTTTGGGTCATCATAGCGCTGCAGATAGGTCGGCAGGTCAGCTGCTGCGTCGGGATCAACGACCACGATTTCGTCGACATCGCCGACGAAGAACCAGTTGTAATAGCGCAACATTCCTGCAGAGAACTGCGAAGAAACCGACCAACGGCGGCGTTCCATCCGCCACATCGTCGGGTCGCGCGGCAGACGGATGACATTGGCGCCTTCTGCGATGCGCTGATGTGCCGGGTCGTCGCCGTGCGACAGAATGTACAGATGCTGCCGACCAAACTGCTTACCGTAATAGTCTACCCACCGCTCCAGAAAGAAGTAATCCTGATAGACCATCGTCATCGCACCGCAGGGCACCTTGGTCGGATCCATGATGGTGCGCTGTGCCATGCGTCGGCTCTGTCCTTGCCATTGGCCTGAACGCTATCATGCCCATTCGCGGCACATCAAGGCCGTGGCGCAGGACAGCGCGCCTCAGGAAAGCCTTGACCTTCGGAACGCGCCGTTTTCGTATTGCCCACAGGATTGACCTGTCCGATCGCTGATGAAAGACCCCGCCCACATGCCACACCCATACGAGGACTTACCGCCCGACAGATATTGGCGGACAGGTGTCGCCGACGTTGACGTGCAGGACATTGCTGGGCTATGGAAGCCCCGGCTTCACATTAACTCGCGTACCAGAATCGTCACTGCGGGGTCATGCTTTGCCCAGCACTTCAGCCGCGCACTGGTTGCGCGCGGCTACCGCTGGATGAATCTGGAACCAGGACCTGCAACTCTGACCCCAGCGCAACGGCATGACTATCACTACGGTACCTTCAGTTTTCGTACCGGCAACATCTACACCCCACGCATGCTGCGCCAGTGGCTGACCTGGGCGCTGGAACGGGTTGCGCCGCCCGAAGACGTCTGGGAAACCGGCGGGCGCTTCTTCGACCCGTTCCGCCCGGCGGTCGAACCTGATGGCTTTGCCAGCGTCGAAGAACTGCGCGCCTCGCGCGAGGTGACGCTAGAGGCGATCCGCCAGGCCGTCGCCACCGCGCATGTCTTCGTTTTCACCATGGGTCTGACCGAAGCATGGCAGAACCGGCACAGCGGCACTGAATATGCAGTTTGCCCCGGAACTATTGCCGGAGAGTTCGATCCCGAAACCCATGTTTTCGTCAATCACCGCTTCGCCGCCTTGCTGGATGACATGACCGCCGTGCTGCGACTGCTTGCAAAGGCCAATCGGCGCCTGAACGTTTTGCTGACCGTGTCGCCGGTGCCTTTGACAGCCACAGCATCCGGCCAACATGTGCTGGCGGCGACCAGCCATTCCAAATCGCTATTGCGCGCCGTGGCGTCCGAATTGATGCACGGGCGGCCACGGGTGGATTACTTTCCTTCCTACGAGATCATCACCCACCCGGTGTATCGGGGCCAGTTCTTTGCGCCCAACCTGCGATCGGTGCTGCCTGAAGGCGTAGACCATGTGATGCGGTGTTTCTTTCGCGATATCGCTACCCAGTTCAATGTTCCAGCCCGGCCGGACGTGCTGCAACCAGAGGCTTCTCCGGCATCCGGGTCCACCGAAACCGAAGCCGAGTTGACCGAGGCCGAAGAGCTGCGCTGCGAGGAAGAAATCCTTGCCGCATTCGCGCCGCGATGACGGGTCTGGGGCACAATCCAAGGCTCGTGGTTTTTGGCGACAGTCACTATGCCTGTCTGCGTCATGCCCATCGGTTGGGGTTGGTCGACGTCAGCGGCACCGATCTGGAATACTGGGGTCACGTCGGCAAGCGCTTCCTTTTCCTTGAATTCCGTGACGGCGCAATCCATCCGACGGATGATTTTACTGCCAATCGTTTTGCCAAGTTCAACGAAAAGGGCCGCCTGTTCCTGCCGCCCGCCGATTTCGACATGGTTCTCATTGCAGGCGCGCGCACGCAACTGAGCCCGCTGTTTCGTACACTCCTGTACGCCCGGATGCATGGCCCCTTCATCACCTCGGGTCTGAGGCGCAGGATCGTCCGGGATTTTCTGCACACCAAGATCGGCTACAACTTTGCCCGGCACTGCGCTGCCACCGGTACCGCGCGCATCGTGCTGTCACCGGTCGCTCTTCCGACGGAAGGCGCGCCCCAGCTTGAACCAGCGGTCACGCCAGAAATGCGCGCAGCCGGTGCCGAACAGCGGGCGGAGATCTGGGATACCATCGTCGATGTGGCCGCAGCCGAAGGCATTACCGTGATCCCGCAGCCGGAAGAAACGGTAACCGCCGGAATGTTTACGCGGGCCGCCTTCGCGATTGAGAACCACGTCGAGAGAAATGATTTCGAACACCGAAACCCGGCTTACGGCGCACTGGTCTTTTCCCGCGCATTGCAGATTTTGAACGTCTGACAAGTTGACCTTGCGTCCGTTGGGTCTTGCCCAGATCGGGCTTGGGCTTGCGCAGCAGGACCGGGCCTAGCAAGATGGACAACAGGCCCAACACACCGGCTGGCCGCTCCGGAATTGCGGCCAAGGAAACCAGGAATGTTGCAGATCAATCAGTCCCTTCCCTCTGGCGCGCTGATCGGGCGCGAAGGGCTGACGCTGTCCAAGGCCCTGCAACGAACCAACGGCGCGTGGTTCGCCGCACGCGAAGACCGTATCCTGCGCGATGGGGACCGGATCACCGGCTGGCGCGAAGCTTCGGATGGCGTTGACGCCATGTGCACCGAGCCGAACACCGGCAACAGCCAGTTTGACCCCGGCCCGCCAACGGCACTTCTGCTTTCCCCCGGCGTGCATTGCGGCTTTGTTGTCCCCGACTTTACCCCCGAGGTAGAGAGCTTTACCGCGGCCGTGATCTACACCTCGCCAGCCAATGCCGCAAAAACCCTTTTCGCCGTCAGCACGGGCAAGACCAACAACCTGATCTTTCTCAGCGAATCGGATGGCATGCTGTTTGCCAAGGACCGCGAGAATACTGCTTTGGCCGAGGTTCCTGTGCCCGCCAACCCTACACAGGCGCGGTTGGCGATATTGACCTTCTCGGGCAGGCGGCTGGTGCTGCAAACTGCCGGAAAGACGATCAATGCCGAAGGCACGTTGCCGGGAATGGCACATCCGGGCCACTTCTTCATCGGTTGCCGGTCAAACCGCTCCGGCTTGACCAAAACGCTTGGTCTGGCGCGTCTGCATGACGTTGTGTTCTGGCCGGACAGGGCGCTGCTCGGCTCCTCCGACCCAGATGATACTGCCGCTCTTTCGGCGCTGAACAGCTACCATCGCTGGGCGTATTGACCCGTGGCACCTGATTCAGAACCCGAGGCGGAACTGCGGGACACCCCCCTCGATATCCCACCTGAGATGGCGCTTGATCAGGCCGCAACAGCCGACCGGTTCCTGATCATGGGCGCGCATGCCAATCTGTGGTTCGAAGGCCGGTCAGATGTACTGATCATCTCTTTCGACAATCTGGCCACCATTGATGAAGGCTGGCCGCGGCTGCCCTGGCTGACGCGCCGGTTGGACCCGCTGGGCCATTCGATCCTGGGGGTGCAAAGCCACGCCAAGGACTGGTTCCGCAATGCCACCGCCCCAGCGCTTTTGCGTGGGCTGGAAGAACGCGGATTTTTCCGCCAGTTTCGCCGCATCGTGATGACCGGGGCATCGATGGGGGGCTTTGCCGCGCTGAACTTCGCCCCGCTTATCCCCGAGGCACGGGTGCTGGCGTTCAGCCCGCAATCGACGATGAACAAGATCATCGCGCCGTTTGAGGAACGTTTTCCGTTCGCGGTGCGCAAATCGAACTGGGAGGGGATGCCGTTCCTCGATGCTGCAGCGGCGATGCCCTACATCCGCAAGGCAGTGATCCTGTTTGACCCGATGGTTCCCCAAGACCGCGCCCATGCCGCGCGTCTGGCGGGTCCAAACGTGCAGCTGGTGCGCCTGCCTCACTGCACGCACGAAGCGATCCGCGTGGTGCTGAAGTCCGGCGCCATGCCCAGCCTGATCGACGCGCTTGTCACCGATGATGCGGTCGGCCTGCCGTTCTGGAAACAGTTCCGGGAACGCCACACTGTGCCCAAATGGCAGCGTGCCTTGCTGGCCAATGCCGCAAATCGGGGGCGGCCCAGGCTGGTGGTCAAAGCTGCCACCGCGATGCTGGATGCCGGCAAAGATCTGCCCGAAGGCGATATGGCCTTTGCCCGCCGCGCCCGCCGGGCTGCGGTCACGGAAGGCAAGGCGGGCTAGGCTGAACCGTCGGCCCTGTGCTATGCCAAGTCGCAGCGACAGGTCAGGCCACAAGACCGAAAGACGGCAGGGGACGATACCGGATGGATACGACACGCGCGCCGATGTGCGCTATGACGATGGTGGGGGGCGATCACTTCTTTCTGGAGCGTTGGGTCGAATACTACGGTCGCCAGCTTGGCCGCGAGAATCTGTATGTCCTGAGCCACGGCGGCGACCCCGAGCACAAGCGCATTGCCGACGGCGCGAACGTGATCTACCTGCCGTTCGATCCGACCCGCAACTGCTTTAACCAACGGCGCTGGCAGATGCTGTCGCGGGTGACCAGCGGTTTCACCAATTTCTACAATTGGGTTCTGGTAGGCGATGTGGATGAGATCGTGGCTGTCGATCCGGACGTGAGTGACAATCTGGTCGAATACATCTCGCGCTTGCCGGACCGGAGGGGTCCGAAGGTCATCACCCCCTTTGCCATTGAAATGGTTCACAATCCTACGCTGGAGCCGGACCCTATCACCCAAGGGCGCAACATCCTTGATGTGCGAAAGATCTTCCGGCTGAACGCGAATTACGCCAAACCCTGCATCACCGCGACCAAGCTTGATATCGTGCCCGGCGGCCATTTCGCCAGCCACCCGCACCTCTATCTCGACCCGCATCTCTATCTGTTTCATCTGCGCTTCATCGACTATGAGATGACCGAAAAGCGCCTTGCCACCCGCCGCGCGCAACGCGAAATCCAAAGCGGGGCTTTGGAGGAAACAGAACGCAAGACAACCGGCTGGGATACCGCCTGGGACACTTACTCTGCCCTGTCGAAGGAAAAGCCCCGCGCGGTAACCGTGGACTTCCCTGAGTTTCGTCGCGAAATGATCGACGGTTGGCGCCCGAAGAAAGAGGTTTACTGGGCCCCCGGCGGCGCGCGACCAAAGGGTGTTTACCAATTGCCAGACCGCTTTGCCCGCCTGTTCTGATGTTGTCCGGAAAGGACCCCGTTGATGCCTGACAAGCCTATCCCCAGCACCGGCACCATCCTCAAGGCCGAGAATGGCGATGTGATCGCTTATGATCAAACCGGGCTTGTGCTGCGCCTGTCAGACCGGGTGATTGCCGATATTGCGGCGCGGCTCGATCTGCCGGTTGCCGAGGTTGGCATTCAACAGCCAGAACAACCGCCGCAAAACCTGCCCGAGGATCTGGATATCTGGGCTGCCCGGCAAACCGGTGAATGGACCAGCTTTCAAGGCAACCTGCCCGGTGCCGATGGCACGCGCGGCTATCGCCGGCACATCGACGGCGGTGCAATTGTCGCCGAAGCGCGGGGGCCGCTTATGGCCATCCTTGGCATCGGCGGCGCGCGCGTTGGGCTTGCCTCGCCGGGACCGGGGGCGTTTCCCTACCATGTGTTTTCCCCTGCCGATGACATCGGTGCCGTCGGCATGGGTGGCGATGGCAAGGCGCCCGCCACCGCGCTTTTGCAATCGCTGCGCGAACAGACGCTGGAGGCGTTGCTGGCCGAAGATCTGCTGTCGCGCCGGGCGGCCGCACGTATGTCGTTGCCGCTGTTCTTCGTGCGCGCTGAAACCGACCATGCCACCACCACCGCCGATCTGGGCACCGGCCTGGCGATGGCCAATTTCGATGCAGCCTTGGCCAACCTCGTCGCCGCTGCCGCGCGGCTTGGCACCACGGCGCAGGTGCTTGCGGTGACGCTCGACTATGTGTTGGAGGACATCTCGGGTGATGCCATCGCCTACCGTGACGGGGTGATTGCGCTGATGGAACGCATCACGCGAAGCATGGCCAAACATCACCTTGCCCGCCCGATGTTTCTTGCAGCCTTCGATTGCGGCACGCATGACATCACCGATGGCCCGGCCCTGAACGGCCAATGGGAACTGTCGTGGAACCACGCCGACCACCTGCTGCACTTTACCTGCCCGGCCTATGCCTTTGCCCTTGATGATACCGGCCGGCTGACTGACGACGGCCGCCGCGCCAAGGCCCGCATCGCCGCCGAAACGCTGTTGGCCGTGCAGGCGGGGGATCGCTGGCTGTGTCCGACGATCCAGCTTGCCGAACAGTCCGGCACCACGATTCGCCTGATCTGCGACTCTCGCTCCCCCCTTGTCATCGATCAGCGCGATCCCTTTGCCGCAGGTCCGCAGGCCGGGTTCCGGCTGGATGGCGCGACAAACGGCGCCAAGATCAAGACGGTGGAAATCGACCCCAACGATACCAAAACCATCCTGCTGCACTGTACCAAACGCCCCGAAGGCGTGGATTTGCATGTGGCTTATGCCCACGGCGCGGCCCCTCATGCTGGCCCCCACCCCGCAAACCGTGGCGCGCTGCGCGATGACTGGGCGGCCGATGGCCTGCACCGCTGGGCACTTCCCGCGCGGTTGCGTGTTACCGGTGGTGCCGGCTGATGGCCTTTACGGCAGACAGTATCGCCGCAGACAACATCTGCGTGATCTGGGTCGATGACATGATCGATGTCTTCACCTGGCGAAACACCTTTGGCATCGAAATCCAGACCCCGCATCTCGACCGGCTGCTTGGCCGCGGCCTGCGCTTTTCAAATGCCTAC
>NZ_JANMET010000001.1:0-42251 GCF_031377265.1 Tabrizicola sp.
GGCCCCGCCCACCCCCATCGCCTACGCCGACCAAGACCCCCATTCCCGGCGCCTGATGGACGCCTGCGATTGGCGCGCCTTCGACATTTCGGACGATCAGATCCGCCGCGCCCGCCAAGGCTATTTCGCCAACATCTCCTACGTTGACGACAAGATCGGCGAGATCCTCGCCGTGCTGGAGGCGACGCGTCAGGAGGCCACCATTCTCTTTCTCTCCGACCACGGCGAGATGCTGGGCGAGCGCGGGTTGTGGTTCAAGATGAACTTCTTCGAAAGCTCCGCCCGCGTCCCGCTGATGATCGCCGCTCCCGGCCTGCCGCCCGGCCGCATCGACACCCCCGTCTCCACCATCGACCTCGCCCCCACCCTCGCCGCCCTCGCCGGTCTGTCGATGGCCGAGGTGATGCCTTGGACCGAAGGCGTGAACCTGCTGCCCGTTGCCGCAGGTGGCCCGCGCCCCCCGGTGGCCATGGAATACGCCGCCGAAGGCAGCATCACGCCTATGGTCGCCTTGCGCGACGGGGCGTGGAAATACATCCGCTGCTCCGCAGACCCCGATCTGCTTTACGATCTCGTCAATGATCCTCAGGAACGCCGGAACCTCGCCACCGATCCCCGCGCCGCAGACATTGTCGCGCATTTCCGGCAGCTTGCCGATCAGCGCTGGAACCTGCCCGCCTTCGACGCCGCCGTCCGCGAAAGCCAGGCCCGCCGCTGGGTGGTGTACGAGGCCCTGCGCAAAGGCGGCCATTTCCCTTGGGACCACCAGCCGCTGCGCGCAGCCTCCGAACGCTACATGCGCAACCACATGGACCTGAACGTGCTGGAAGACAGCAAGCGCTTCCCAAGGGGCGAATAGCGCCAGCCCTGCCGTTGCAAGACGAGTGTTTGTGCAAAGAGCAAATCAGCCAGTTTGCTCTTTGCACACATACTCGATCGCGCGACGCAGCCCACGCATCACCCCCCGCTTGGCGACCGGGCCAAGCCTGCGATGGCAAGGCCGCTGTCGGGGGCTCGATGCCCCCGGCGGCGGCTCCCTGTTCCGGGATCAGCGCGCGTCCGCCAGCACCATCTCGGCACCCTTCCAACCCATCAACATCGCAGGCGCATTGGTGTTGCCCGCAATCAGATTGGGAAACGCACTGGCGTCGATCACCCGCAACCCCGCAACCCCGTGTACCTTCAACCGCGCGTCCACGACCGAACCCGCCGCGTCCGGCCCCATCCGGCAGGTACAGCTCGGATGATACACCGTGCCGGACCGGGCGCGAAAATCGGCGATCAGCGCCTCATCCGTCACCACCTGCGGCCCCGGGCGCAATTCCTCCTTGATCAACCGCGCAAGCGCTGGCTGCGCTGCAATGTTGCGCACGTATTTCACTGCCGCCAGCATCTCCTCCACATCGTGGTTGGTGGAAAACGCATTCGCCGTGATCACCGGGTGCTGCAGCGGATCGGCCGATCGCAGCCGGAGATGTCCCCGGCTGGTCGGCCTGCAATTCGACAGCCCAATGCTCATCCCCGACCACGGGTCCGGCGTCAGCACCGGCCGCTCGCCATCGCGCGGGATCAGGGTGGAGAAGGCCTGCATGTACAGCTGCATGTTCGGCCGCGCGAGGTCAGGCGAGGTGCGGAAGAACCCACCCGCATGGTTGATGCTTTTGGCCAGGGGCCCGCCACCCAGAAGCACATACTGCAACCCGGCCCGCAGCTTGCCCCACCACGGGCGCAGCGCGTCGTTGTAAGTCGGCACGTTCATCGACCAGGTGTAGTTCAGCCCCTGATGATCGCTCAGATGATCGCCGACATTGGCATTCTCGCGCAGCACCGGAATGCCCAAACCCTGCAACAACGCCCCCGGCCCCACGCCCGACAGCTGCAGCAGTTGCGGCGAATTGATCGCCCCGCCTGACAGGATCACCTCTGCCTTTGCGCGCAGAACAACCGTCTTGCCGCCGCGCTGGTACTGCACCCCCACCGCGCGGCCATTCTCGATCACCACCCGCGTCACCATGGCATGCGTGATCACCCGCACATTCGACCGTTTCATCGCAGGGCGCAGAAAGGCCCGCGCCGCCGAATTGCGCCGGGCGCCCTTGATCGTCATCTGGTAGATGCCGGCCCCCTCTTGCCGGGCACCATTGAAATCCGGCGTCTCAGGCAAGCCCGCCGTGTCACAGGCGGCCAGATAATCCTTCACCAACGGATGCAGCCCCGTCCGGTTCGCCGACACGAATAACGGCCCGCCCGCACCGCGCCAGGCATCGCCGCCCGCTTCGGTATCTTCTATCGCCTTGTTGGCGGAAAGGCAGTCACCCCACCCCCAGCCGGGGTTCGCCCCCCATTCTTCGTAATCCGCCTGATGCCCACGAATATAGACCATCGCGTTGATCGAGGATGATCCGCCCAGCACCTTGCCGCGCGGCCAGTGATCGCGGTTTCCCGCCAGGCCGGGATCGGGTTCGGCCTTGTACATCCAGTTCACTGCCGGGTCGTAGAACAGCTTGCCGTAGCCCAGCGGCAGATGCACATAGAACCGCCGGTCCGATCCGCCCGCCTCCAGCACCGTCACCCGATGCTTGCCAGATGCCGAAAGCCGCTCCGCCAGCACGCAACCTGCGCTGCCCGCGCCCACGATGATGTAATCCGTCTCGTCCATGTTGTCCCCGGCCGCGCGCCCCCGCGCCGGGCCACCCTAGCCGCCTCAATAATTCCCGACGTGACGCTCTGCGACATCAGATGTCGCGCCCGGACGCTGCGTTCAGGCGGCGTCTGTATCCCATTCAAAAACCGGGACATAGTTCACTGGAAAATTCACTGATCTGGCGACGAAACAGACCTCGTGAATGCGGTGATGGATCGCCTCTGCCACCGCCAGATCGGCCCCCGGCCGCATCCGCACCACGGGCCGCAGCGTGGCGCTGACAAACCGCCCCGCGCCGCCACGCCCCACCTCGCCCACGCCGACCGGATCGTCCGAATAGCCTGTCACCACCATCCCCGCATCGCTGGCATAGTGCAGATACCAAAGCATATGACACGCTGACAACGCCGTCAGCAGAAGGTCCTCCGGGTTCATCTTGCCCGGATCACCGCCCAACAGCGGATCGTTGGAGCAGTGCACAACCGCCTTCCCCGGCACCGCGATATCCCAGGTCCGGTCATAAGCCTTGTAATGCGCCGTCCCCTCGCCGCGGTTGCCGGTCCAGAGAATGCGGGTGGTGTAGTCATGGGTGGGCATGGGGTCGGGTCCTTGTCACTGCGCCCGCACAAACTACCCACAATTGACACGGCAAGCCAAGACTGGAACAAACAGGAAACACCCCCTTGGCAATGCCAAAGCTTGGTGGCATGACATGGTCCCAGTCACTATTGATCCGCACCATACAAACCGCCGCTAAGAAAAGGATCGCACCAGATGCCTACAGGACATGTCTTTATCGCAACCAGCCTCGACGGTTTCATTTCGCGCCCGGATGGTAGCCTTGACTGGCTGATCTCGCCCGATCACGCGGGCGAAGATCACGGTTACGACGCCTTCATGCGGGATATCGATGCCATCGTCATGGGGCGCGGCACATATGAGGCTGTCTTGGCCTTCGACAGCTGGCCCTATAGCAAGCCGGTCCTCGTCCTGTCCAAACGGCTTGCAGGCACTGCGGTACCACCAGCTTTGCATGGCAAGGTCAACTTCGCAGACATGACACCACAAGCAGCGATGGAGCATCTGCGGCAGCAGGGGGCGTCACGCGTTTACGTCGATGGCGGGCCGATCGTGCAGGCTTTCCTGCGTGATGGGCTTATTGCGGATATGGTGGTGTCCCGCATTCCGGTTCTCATCGGCGAGGGGCGGTGCCTTTTCGGTCCGACCGGGCGCGACATTGCCTTTTCGCATGCAAAGACAACAGCCTTTCCGTCCGGGCTGGTGCAGTCCTTCTACAGGCTGAAAGGCTGACGTTCGTCACCGCCCCTTCCACACCGGATCGCGCTTCTCGGCAAACGCCTTCGCGCCTTCCAACTGGTCCTCGCTGGAATACAGCCGATCCACCGTCGGCAGCTGCCGCTTCGTCACTCGGTTCAGCGCATCCTGGAACCGCATTGCTTCCGCCTCGCGCACCACTTCCTTGATCGCCGCATAGACCAGTGGCGGCCCGCTTTCCAACAGCCGCGCCAGCGCCCAGACCTTCGGCAGCAACTCCTCTGACGTGGTGATCTCCTTCACGATCCCCCAACGCAGCGCCTCGTCTGCGTCAAACCAGCGCCCGGTCAACAGCAAATCCATCGCCACATGATACGGAATGCGCTTTGGCAGCTTGATCGACGCCGCATCGGCCACCGTGCCCGACCGGATTTCCGGCAGGGCAAAAGTCGCGTTCGCGGAACACAAGATCAGGTCACACGCCAGCGCCAGTTCCAGCCCGCCCCCGCAGCAAATCCCGTTCACCGCCGCGATCACCGGCTTGTTCAGGTTAGGCAACTCCTGCAACCCGCCAAAGCCCCCAACCCCGTAGTCCCCATCAACTGCATCGCCATCAGCCGCCGCCTTCAGGTCCCAGCCGGGGCAGAAGAACTTGCTCCGTGCCGCCCGCAGGATGCAGACCCGTAACGAGTCATCATCCCGGAACGCCCTGAACGCCAAGCCCATGATCCGGCTGGTCACGAGGTCAATCGCGTTCGCCTTGGGCCGGTCCAGCGTGACCTCCAAAATCGCCCCTTCGCGCCGCGTCTTGATCGGCCCTTCGGTCAGCATCTCCATCTCACGCCCTCCTGATCAACGCATCGACCGCAATGGCACCCTCGGCGCGCACCATGATCGGGTTCAGTTCAATCTCTTCCAGCGTCGGATCGGCGGCCATCAACGCGCCCAGCCGCACCGCCATCGCCGCCACCGCCGCCGCATCCGCACGCGGCCGCCCCCGATACCCGTCGAGCAACGGCCAAAGCCTCAGCAGCCGCATGCCCTCGACAACCTCCGCCCCAGTCACCGGCCAGATCAGCGTCACCGTATCGGCCAGCACTTCCGCCGTCACTCCGCCCATGCCCACGGTCAGGCTGATCCCGTAAACCGGGTCGCGGCGCAGGCCAATCAGCACCTCCGCCACCGCACCCGTGACCATCTCCTCCACCAGATACCCCTCGGCCCCCGGCATCTCCACCTGATCCGCCAGCGTCGTCAGCCCCAACCGCACCGCCCCGGCTTCGGTCTTGTGCGCAAAGCCCAGGCCCTTCAGCGCGTAAGGTGGCATCAGCCCCGCCGCATCGAGCCCAGCAATCGTCGCTCCCGAAACCCCCTTCGGTACCGCAATCCCCGCCGCCGCCAGAAAATCCTTTGCCGCCGCCTCGCTGAGCAACTCTCCTGCCCCAGGCACAGGCGCCACCGGCCGCCACCCCGCAGCACCGGGCAGGGTCTGCGCCGCCTTGATCGCGGCCAACGACGTCTCCAGCCCCATCAGCGTGACCACGCCCTGATCCATCAGCCGGACTGCATAAGCCTCATCAAAATTCTCCGGCAAGGATGCCACCGGAAACGCCGGTACCCCTGTCACCCCCTGCGCGGCCACGATTGCATCCAGCGCCGGCTGATAACCCGAAGGGTCACAGCGGTCGCCGCGCGGCGGGTCGATGATGAACATGCCCGCGTCATAGCCCGACAGCATCGTGGAAAACACATCCGACGTCCGCGGCCCGTCCCCCCAAATGAAGGTGTGATAATCCAACGGGTTGGCAATCGTGACAATCGGACCAAGGATCTCTCCCAGCCGTGCCCGCGTCGCATCCGATGGCGGCGGAAACTCGATCCCGTAAGGCGCCGCCAGATCGGCCACCAGCCCTGCCTCACCGCCCGAACATGACAGCGAGCAAAGCCGCGCACCAAGGCTGCCATGCACGTGGAAAATCTTCAGCGTCTCGATCAGCTCCGCAGGCGTCGACACCTCCGCCACCCCGATCTGGCGCAAGAACGCCGAAGATGCCGCCCCACCCCCGGCGAGCGAGGCCGTATGCGACGCTGCCGCCGTCCGCGACAACTCGGTCTTGCCCGACTTGATACAAACAATCCCCTTGGCAGCCGCCCGCGCCGCCTCTGCCAAGGCGGCAAACCCTGCGGCATCATCGATCCCCTCGACATACATACCGATGGCCGTCACCCGTGGATCATCCAGCAGCGCCCCGGCCAGTTCCGCCAAGCCCACGACCGCCGCATTGCCCAGGCAGGCGACATAGGCCACCGGCAAGGCGCGCCGCTGCATCGTCATATTGATCACGATATTGGAAGACTGGCTAAGCAGCGCCACCCCCCGCTCCACCCTGCCACCGCCATGCTGATCAGGCCAAAGCAGCGCCCCGTCGAGGTAGTTGATTACCCCGTAGCAGTTCGGCCCGAGGATCGGCATGTCGCCCGCCGCCGCAACCAGCCGCGCCTGCAACTCCGGCTCCCCCGCCTCGGTCCAACCGCTGGCAAAGCAGATCGCCCCGCCCGCGCCCATCGCCGCCAGATCGGCCACAACGTCAACGGTTGCAAGCCGGTTCACCCCGATGAACGTCGCATCCGGCGCTTTCGGGAGATCGGCAAGCGATGCGAAGGCGCGAAGACCGCCGATCTCCGCCTTGGTCGGATGAACCGGCCAGACATCGCCCTCGAAGCTCATCTTGGCGCATTGTTCGATGACATTGAGCGCCCAACCCGCACCGAGGACAGCAATGGATTTTGGTCGGAGGAGGCGGTTCAGGCGCATGATTTGCCGCCTTCGGCCATGCTGACAGCGCCGGGGGCTTTCTGCCCCCGGACCCCCGAGGATATTTTTGGACAGATGAAATGGATGGTCGGGCGCCCTGCCCCGGTGGTCCGAGGCAGGGTTTCACCCGTCGCGGTCATCGGCGTCCCCGCCTGTACCGCATAGCCAGGGTCATGGATTAAGCTTAACATTTCGTTTCATCTGTCCCTAAATATCCCGGGGGTGCGGGGGCCGGCCCCCGCTTCTGCAGGTTCACCCACCAACCGCGCGCAGCAATTCGCGGCTGATGATGTGGCGCTGGATCTCGGAGGTGCCTTCCCAGATCCGCTCCACCCGCGCGTCGCGCCAGATGCGTTCCAGCGGCAGCTCGTCCATCAGCCCCATGCCGCCATGGATCTGGATCGCCTCATCCGCCACCATCGCCAGCACTTCGGTCGCCTTCAGCTTGGCCATCGCCATATCCGCCTCGGTCACCGTGCCGGAATCATATTTCCACGCCGCCTCGCGGGTCAGCAGTTCCGCTGCTTTCAATTCCATTGCCATGTCGGCCAGCTTGAACGACACCCCCTGAAACTTGCCGATGCTCTGCCCGAACTGCTTGCGCTCCGCCGCATAGCTGACCGCATGCCCCAGCGCCCGCTCCGCCCGTCCCAAACAGGTGCTTGCCACCTGCAACCGGGTCGCCCCCAGCCAGCTGTTCGCCACCTCGAAGCCCTTGTGCACCTCGCCCAGCACATTGGCGGCAGGAACCCGGCAATCGTCGAACTCCAGCACCGCATTGGTGTAGCCCCGGTGGCTGACGTTGCGATACCCGTCGCGGACCGTGAAGCCGGGCGTGCCCTTATCGACGAAGAAAGCTGTGATCAGCTTCTTGGGGCCGCGCGGGGTCTGTTCCTCGCCTGAAGCCATGAAGCAGATCGCAAAGCCAGCCAGATCGGCGTGGCTGATGAAATGCTTGGTCCCGTTCAGCAACCAATCATCGCCGTCCTGTCGCGCCGTGGCCTTCATCCCGCGCAGGTCAGACCCGGCGCCGGGTTCCGTCATCGCCAGACAATCCCAGGTTTCGCCCCGTATGCACGGCATGAGATAGCGTTCGCGCTGCTCGGCATTCCCGGCCAACAAGATGTTCGACGGCCGCGCCACGCAGGTCCAGTGCAGCGCGTAATTCGCCCGCCCCAGCTCCTTTTCATACAAAAGCCACGACAGCGTATCGAGGCCCGCGCCCCCCAACTCCATCGGCATGTTGGCCGCATAAAGGCCCGCAGCCACCGCCTTCGCTTGAATCTCCCGGATCAGTTCCAGCGGCAGCACTCCGGTCCGCTCCACCATCGCCTCATGCGGATACAGCTCCGCCTCCACAAAGGCGCGGGTGGTGTCAACGATCATCTGCTGTTCTTCAGACAGGCCGAAATCCATGATGTTTCCCTTACGGATCAACGTTATATGTCATGCCATCCACGGCCAGCGCCTGGCCCGTCACCATGCGCGCTGCGTCTGACGCCAGAAACAGCGCCACCCCGGCCACGTCCTCAGGATCGGCCAGCCGCTGCAGCGCAGTGCCCGACGCGTAGCCCTGCCGGACCGCATCGGGCGTCATGCCCTTGGTGGCTGCTTCCGCCTCGATCACCTGGTCGATACGCTCACCACTGACTGACCCCGGGCAGATCGCATTGGCGCGGATGCCATGCGGACCCAGCTCCATCGCCACCGTCTTCATCAGCCCGATCACCGCCCATTTCGCCGCTACATAGGGCGCGCGATATTTCGTGCCGTATAGACCGCTGGTCGAGGAGGTGAAGATCATCACCCCCGCACCTGCCGACTTCATCAGCCGTGCGCCATGCTTGGCCGCCAGCATCGCGCCATCAAGGTTCACCGCCAGACACTGGTGCCAGCCCACCAGCGGCATATCCTCTATCGCCGCCGTCGGTCCCTTGATCCCGGCATTGGCGCACAGCACGTCCAGCCCACCCCACGCCGCCAAGACCTCGGCGAACAGCGCCTCCATCCCCGGCTCCGACGCGGCATCGACCACCGACCCGCGGATGCCCGGCGGCAGTGCCGCGATCAGGCTTGCATCGAGATCCGTCACCCAAACCCGGTCCCCGGCCCCGGCAAAGGCCCGCGCCATCACCAGTCCGATCCCGCCCGCGCCAGCCGTGATCAGAACCCGCCTCACCCCCGCCGCGCCCCGATGGCCCGGCCAGTACCGTCAGGCTTGGGCAACCCCGCATGGGCCGCGGCAATCGGCAGCAGCCGCGCCAGCACCTCGGGCGCTGCCGCACAGGTCTTGCCCGCCGCCATATCGACATGCAGGCACATCTGTTCGATCGTCGCCAGCACCTCATCGCCCCGCTTCAGCGTGATGAAATGATGCAGCCGCTTTTCATCGGCGTGGATCACCTGAAAGATTCCGGTGATCCGGTCACCCAGCTTTGCCTCGCCCTTGTGCAGGATATGGCTTTCCGCTGTGTAATAGCTGTGGCCGCCTGCGACATAGTCCATGTCCGCCCCAATCAGCCGCAGGAACGCGTCCGCCACTTCCGACGCGCAGAACAGATAGCGGCTTTCGGTCATGTGGCCGTTGTAGTCGATCCAGCCGGGCAGCACCTGCATCTCGGTCATCTTCAACGGCGCGCCCGTCAACTCGCCCCTGTGGAACGCCGCTGCCCGCCGCGCGTCATGTGCGCGCAACACCTTGCCCGCGCCGACATTGCGCTCTTTCAGGGATCGCATGATGCCCACAAGGTTCTGATCGCGCAGCCGTTCCAGATCACGGATTGGCATGTGCCCCGACTGCGCGTCTGACTGTCCCGCCACCAGATCGACCAGTTCGTCATTGAACTCCGGTACATCGGTCAGCTTGGTCCATGGCCATTTCAGGCACGGCCCGAATTGCGCCATGAAATGCCGCATCCCCGCCTCGCCGCCCGCAATGCGGTAGTTCTCGAACAACCCCATCTGCGCCCAGCGCAGGCCAAAGCTCATGCGGATCGCGTCGTCGATCTCTTCGGTCGTGGCGATGCCATCCTTCAGCATCCACAGCGCCTCGCGCCAGACGGCTTCCAGAAAGCGGCTGCCGATGAAGGCGTCGATCTCCTTGCGCATGACCAAAGGGAACATGCCGATATCGGTCACGATGTCGACCGTTCGCTGAATGATCTCCGGCGTATTGGCGGCCGAGGCGGATATCTCGCACAGCGGCAGCAGGTAGACCGGGGTAAAGGGGTGGGCCACGATGATGTTTGCCGGGGCCACCGCGCCTTTTTGCAGATCAACCGCCTTGAAGCCGCTTGTCGAGGACCCGATCAGAATATCCGGATTGGCCTGTTGCATCTGGGCATAGACCCGGTGCTTCAACTCCAGCCGCTCCGACACACTTTCCTGAACGTATTCAGCACCTTCCAGCGCCTCGGCCATGGTGGCGGCAAAGGTGACGCGGCCCTCCGGTGGCATCGGCACGTCCGAAAGCGCAGGCACGGCAAGGCGCGCATTGGCCAGCATGATGCCCACATTGCGTTCTGCGTCTGGCCCGGGGTCAAACACCGCCACGTCCCAGCCGTTCAGCAGGAACCGCGCGGTCCAGCCGCCGCCAATAACGCCCCCGCCGATGATTGCCGCTTTTCTGTTCATGCTTCCATTCCTGTCAGGCTATTCATTGCATCACCGCGATAGTGCCACTGTTCTCGTCCAGCCCCGCGCTTTGGTAGTTACAGGCAAATCGGCCATCGACTTTCGATACCGGGCCCGTCGTTCCACCCTGCCGTTTGCATCGGTCGATCTCTTCCGGCGCGTTTCCGATCAAGCGGGAAAGGCAGACCTCCGCGCGCATCCGGTCATCCAACGGCGCAGGACTGATGCAGTCAATCACCCCAAGCGGCGCGCCGGTCGGTGTTTCCCACACCACTTGCGGTGCGCAGGCCATGATCAGCAGCGAAAAACCTAACGCCGTTGCAGACCCAAACACCGCAGATGCGTGCGCTGTGGACATCGGCCTATTTGCCCACCGGCGCGCGCTTTTCCAGCTTCAGCCGCGCCCGCACTTCTGCTGGGGTGATCACCCGCGCGCCCATGTTCTCGATGATGGTGCAGGCCCGCTCTACCAGCTGCGCATTTGTCGCCAGCACGCCCTTGTCCAGCCACAGGTTGTCCTCCAGCCCGACGCGCACATTGCCGCCACCCAGCACCGCCGCCGCCACATAACCCATCTGGTTGCGCCCAAGGCCAAAGGCCGACCAGTGCCACCCCGCGGGCACATTGTTCACCATCGCCATGTAGGTGTTCAGATCATCCGGCGCGCCCCACGGCACCCCCATGCACAGTTGCACCAGAACCGGCTCGGGGATCACGCCTTCGCGCACCAGTTCCTTCGCCAGCCAAAGATGCCCGGTGTCAAACGCCTCGATCTCGATCCGCACGCCTGCCGCCGTCATCCGCTTGGCCATGTCGCGCAGCATGCCCGGCGTGTTGACCATCACATAATCGGCCTCGTTGAAGTTCATGGTGCCGCAATCCAGCGTGCAGATCTCCGGCCGGCAGTCGACCACATGCGCCACCCGCTCCTCGGCCCCCGCCATGTCACTGCGCGGGCCGATACGGCCCATATTCTCGGTGCCCTCGAAATAGATGTCGCCGCCCATCCCCGCCGTCAGGTTCAAGACAACATCGGTATCAGAATCCCGAATTCGCTCCGTCACCTCGCGGTAGTACTCCAGCTTGCGGCTGGGCTTCCCCGTCTCGGGGTCGCGCACATGGCAATGCACCACCGCCGCCCCGGCCTTGGCCGCCGCAATGGCACTTTCCGCGATCTGCTTCGGTGACCGCGGCACATGGGGGCTGCGGTCCTGTGTCCCGCCCGACCCGGTCACGGCACAGGTGATGAAAACCTCACGGTTCATGGTCAGCGGCATGGCGATCTCCCCTTTGTGCCCACCTTACCCCGCTTGCAAGCCTGTGCTTTGCACTTTACGAAATATGCATGACGCAAAACGCACTGTTCGCACCCGCCACCGGTGCCCTGACCATCGCCCTCTTCGTGCTGCCACAAGCCTCGATCCTTGAGGTCGCCTCGGCGCTCGACCCCCTGCGTAATGCCAACCGCCACTTGGGCCATGACGCCTACCGCTGGCGCGTCGTCACCCCCGACGGTCAGCCCGTCCCTCTGACCTGCGACATCGAACTCCCCTCAACGGGGGACTTGACCCACGCCACCGGGGCCGACGCGCTGATCGTCATCGCAGGCTACCGCCTCGCTGAGGTTGCGACCCGCCCGCTGATCCGCGACCTGCGCCGTATTGCCCCTCGGTTTCAGCTTGTCGGCGGCATCGACGCCGCCCCTTGGGTGATGGCGCGCGCCGGGCTTTTGGATGGCTACCGCGCCACCGTGCATTGGGAAGACCTTGAAGACCTTGCCACCACGCATCCGAACATCGACGTGGTGCCTGACCGCTACGTCATCGACCGCAACCGCGCCACCATCGGCGGCGCCGCAGCGGCAACCGATTTCATGCTGCACCTGATCCGCGCCCGGCACGGTGCCGCCCTCGCGCGCCAGGTCGCCGCCAGCTTCCTCGCCACGGTGCGCAATGGCTCCGAACCCCAGATCGCCCCCGAGGCGCAAGACCCCACCCTCGACCCCCGCGTCGCCCGCGCCGTCGCGATGATGGAGGCGCAGATCGACACCCCCACCCCGATCGCCGCCATCGCCAGCGCGGTCAACCTCTCCCCCCGCCGGCTGGAAACCCTGTTTCGCCAGTCTTTGGGCCTTACCCCCGGCGCCTATGCTCTCAGCCTCCGCCTCGCCGCCGCCCGCCGCATGCTGACCGACACCCGCCACCCGCTGTCCGAGATCGCGCTTCGAACGGGCTTTTCCAGCCCGTCCACGCTCAGCCGCGCGTTTCGGCGGCAGTTCGGATACCCGCCCGGCACCCTGCGCGGCTGACCGTTGATCAGGAGTCGCGTGGAGGGGCGTCGGCCACGTCTTGTGCCACCTTCTTCAAAGGCGCCAGCAGCGTCAGCGTCAAGAAGACCACGACGCTCAGGATCACCGCAATGTCCAGCTGGCCATATCCCACCGCAGCCCCGATGGCCCCGGTTGCCCAAAGGCTTGCCGCCGTCGCAGTACCGGTTGCCCGGTCGCCCTGCTTCAGGATCGCGCCGCCGCCGATGAACCCGATGCCCGTCATCAACCCCTCAAGAATGCGGGCATGACCGTCCGAGCTGACCCCAAGCACCTCGATGGCGATCATCACAAAGCCGCAGGCCCCCATCGCCACCAGTGGAAAGGTGCGTAGCCCGGCACTGCGCTCTTCGCGCTCGCGGTTCCAGCCGATCGGCAGCGCCAGAAGATAGGCGACCACCAGCCCCACCAGATGCGACAGCGCATCGTCCATGTTCCACGTCTGGAAAAGTTCCACATCCGCTCCTGTGTCTTCGCGCCAGCCCTATACCGGTTCCAGTAAACCCCGCCCTCGCAGCAATGGTTCCACCCCCGGCATCCGGCCCCGGAACTGAAGATACAGCGCCTCCGCCTCCTGCGACCCGCCCGCCGACAGGATGAACGTCTCCAACCGCGCCGCCACCTCGGGGTCAAACGGATCGCCCGCCTCCTCGAAGGCCGCAAAGGCATCGGCGTCCATCACCTCGGACCACATGTAGGAATAATACCCCGCACTGTAGCCGTCGCCCGAAAACACATGCGCAAAATGCGGCGTTGCATGGCGCATCCGGATCGCCCGTGGCATCCCCAGCGCCTCCAGCACCTCCGCCTGCTTCTGCATCGGATCAGCAGCAGGCGCCCCGCTGTGAAACTCCAGATCGACCATCGCCGAGCTGACAAATTCCACCGTCGCGAAGCCCTGATCATAGGTCCCCGCCGCCAGCAACCGCTCCAGCATATCTGCCGGCATCGGCTCCCCGGTCTGCCAATGCCGCGCATGCTGCTCCAGCACGGCGGGCACCTCCAGCCAATGCTCGTACAACTGGCTCGGCAGTTCCACGAAATCCCGCGCCACGGATGTCCCTGAGATGAACCCATAGGTCACATCCGACAACATCTGATGCAGCGCATGCCCGAACTCGTGGAACAGCGTGCGCGCGTCGTCATACGATAATAGCGCCGGTTCCCCCTTGGCAAAGTTGCACACGTTCACCACGATCGGCCGCTGTTCGCCGCCCAGCTTGCGCTGGCTCCGCATCGCCGAACACCACGCACCCGACCGCTTCGATCCCCGCGCGAAGTAATCCCCGAGGAACACTGCCACATGCTCGCCGCGGCGCGTCACCTCCCACCCCCGCACATCCGGGTGATAGAACGGCCCCTCCAGTTCCCGAAACTCAAGGCCGAACAACCGGTTGGCGCAATCGAACTGCGCCCGCAGCATCGCCTCCAGCCCAAGGTATGGCTTCAACGCCGCCTCATCCAGATCATGCTCGGCCTTGCGCCGCTTCTCGCTGTAATACCGCCAGTCCCAAGGCTCCAGCGGCCCGGCAAACCCGTCGGCCACCAGCATCGCCTCAAGCACACCCGCATCCGCCAACGCCTTGCGCTTGGCCGGTTCCCACACCCGCATCAGCAGGTCCCGCACCGCCCCCGGTGTCTTCGCCATCTCCGGCTCCAGCTTGAAATGCGCGAAATCGGCGTACCCCAGCAACGCCGCCCGCTCCGCCCGCAGCGCCAAAGTCTCCGCCGCCACGCCCCGGTTATCCGTTTCGCCGCCATTGGCCCCACGCAACCCCCACGCCTCATAGGCCCGCGCCCGCAACGCGCGATTGGGCGAAAACTGCAAGAACGGCACGATCAGCGACCGGTTCAGCGTCACCACCGCGCCCAATCCCCGCTCGGCCCCCGCCGCCCGCGCAGCATCCTGCACAAACGCGGGCAAGGCCCCCAGATCCGCCTCCGACAGCTCCATGAACCAGCCCCGCTCATCGGCCAGCAGGTTCTGCCCAAACGCCGTGCCCAGCACCGCCAGCCGCGATTTCACCGCCGTCAGCCGCGCAGCCTCTGCCCCGTCAAGCTCCGCGCCCGCCCGCACGAACATCTGGCGGTAAAGCGTCAGCACCCGCATCTCTTCCGCCGTCAGCCCCAGCCCGTCCCGTCCCTGCCACAACGCCTCGATCTTCGCCCACAACGCCTTGTTGTTCGTCACCTCGGATGAAAACGCGCTCATCTTCGGTGCCAGATCGCGCATCAACGCCTCTCGGGCTTCCGTCGACTCCGCGCCCGCAAGGTTGTAAAACACCCCCGCAACCCGGTCCAAGGTGCCTTCGGCCAGTTCCAGCGCCTCGATCACCTCGGCAAACCCCGCCCCCGGCCCGTCAGCAATGCCCGCAATCGCCGCCCGCGCTTCGGCCAGCCCGGCGTCAAATGCCGGTGCAAAGTCCGCATCCTTGATTGCGGCAAACGGTGGCAGACCGAACGGCCCGTCCCAAACAGACAACAGCGGATTGGTCATCGATGATCTCCTTCAATTGCAAAGCTGGGACTGCACACTGAAAAGTGTCCACCGCCCCGATTTCATCTGTCTACAAATATCCCCGCGCGGAGCGCTCCTGCCCCTTCAGCGCTCATCGCCGCCAGACCGGGCGCGCAACCGTGCCTCCAGCCGCCGCAGCAGCAAGCTCAACCCGATGGTGATCGTAAGATAGATCAGCGCCGCCACATTGTAAGTCTCGAAATACTTGAAATTCCCCGCCGCCGTCACCTTGGCCAGTTGCGTGATGTCCCCCACGCCCAGCACAGATACCAGCGAGGAATCCTTCACCATCGCCACGAAATCATTGCCCAAGGGCGGCAGCACCATGCGAAACGCCTGCGGAAACACGATATGGCGAAACCGCTGCCAGCTGCTCAGGCCCAGCGCCTTGGCCGCCTCGATCTGGCCCTTGTCGACTGCCTGCAAACCGGCCCGGAACACTTCGGCCAGAAACGCCGAATAGGCCAGCGCCAGTGCCGCCACCGCCCGCCACAGCAGGGGAATATCCCGTGCCCGTGCCGGTTCAAACCCCAGCGGCCCGGTCACCCAGTTCCACGCAGCTACCACCGCCGGGGCCAGCACAAAGGCCACATACAGCAGCAGCACGATAATCGGCACCCCGCGCATCACCTCGATGTAAAGCCGGCACAGCTGCCGGATCAGCACAAACCGCGACAGGCACCCCAAGGCCAGCAGCAAACCCATCGCCGACGCCGTGCCATAGGCGATCAGCGTGACCATGACCGTGACCCAGATGCCCTTTGACAGGGTCGCCAGCACAGCTGAGTAACTCGCGTCAGCCCAGACCTTGTAAAACAGATAAAGCCCCACCCCGATCACGAGGAGGAGCCACCATGGAAAATCCTTTTCAGGCTTTACGTTCGGCGTCATGGATGCGGCCCCGGTTCAGCTCCGGGGCCAGCCGCCGTCATTCACCCATCTTGTACTCGACAAACCACTTCTGGTTCAGCGCATCGATCGTGCCATCCGCCTTCATGCTGGCAATCGCTGCATTGATCGGCGCCACCAGTTCCGACCCCTTCGGGAAGATGAAGCCAAAGTCCTCCGACGCCAGCGGCTCGCCAATGATCTTCAGACCGCCGTTTGACGCCACGACATAACCGTTCGCCGCAGTAGAATCCGACAGCGTCAGGTCCACGTCCCCGGCCTTCAGCGCCTCCAGCCCCGCGCCAAATGTCTCGAATTTGATGACGCGGGCGTTTTCCTCGTTACCGTCCAGAATGTTGTAGATCGCGGCATAAAACGGCGAGGTGCCGGGCTGTGCGGAAACCAGCAGTTCCGGGATCGCCGCGAAAGACGCCGCATCGGTGAACCGCGCCTCGTCGCCTCGCACGATCATCAGCATTTCCGACCGCATGTAGGGATCAGAGAAATCAACCTGCTCCTTGCGCTCGTCCTTGATGGTGATCCCGGTCATGCCCAGGTCATACTGGCCTTCCGACACCGCCGGGATCATCGCGTCCCAGCTGGTGTTTTCATACGTCACCGTCGCGTTCAGCCGCTTGGCAATCTCGGCCATTGCGTCGTATTCCCAGCCGATCGCCTTGCCGTCCTTGTCCAGAAACTGCAGCGGCGGATAGGCGTTTTCGGTCACCACGACGATCTCGCGCCCGGCCAGATCCGGCAGGTCCTGTGCGAAGGCACCGGTGGCAGCAAAAGTCAGACCCAGTAAGGCAGCAGTCAGTTTCATCGCAAATTCTCCTGTCACGTTTCGCAAGACTATGGCCAAACCCCGCGCCCCGCGCAAGGCGTCGGGCACCTGCTTGCGTTTTCTTGACGGCACCGCCGCAAAATTCAGCAGCTTACAAAAAGTCGAACCGGTCCGTGGCCGCCAACGCCACGGGATCAAGGTCCATCGCGGCAAGTGCTGCACTGTCCGCCGCATCGCCGGTCTGGCCTTGCTCCGGCTCCGTCTGCCACACCGCCTCGTCGCTCAAAGCCTGCGCCGCGCGGAACACGAACGCATCGGCCGCCGCCCGCGAGGCTTGCCCGATCAGGTCCGACACCAGATACCGCCCGTTCTCGAACGTCACATATTCCACCCCGCTCAGCCGCGTCACCCCAAACTCGCCGCGCACCAGCAGTTGCCCGTTCGACACCGACAGCGTCACCGTGCTGCGCCAGATGTCAAAGTCTACCGTATCGGTCCCGTACCCGCCAATCACCGTATCCGACCCGCGCGAGGCACGGATCAGGTCATTCCCGCTTCCGCCGTCCAGCCGGTCACTGCCATTGCCACCGGTCAACGTGTCATTGCCGCCAAGCGTGGTCAGCCGCGCCCCGCCGTTCATGCCGCGCACATCATCGGCGCGCACCGTGCCCACCACCTCGCGAAACAGAATCGTATTGGCATCGGGATCGGTCGGCGCTCTGTAGTCAGTACCCGGATTCACGAATGTCACCGACCCAAGGTAGCCCGGCTCCGCCCCGCTGCGCACCGACCGGTCCACCGTGACCAGATTGTCGTGGTCCAGCCCACCATGAAAGTTGATGTCCCGGTTGGTGTCATCCACCTGCACCGTGTTCCCCGAGGCCGAGGTGACTGACGCAAACAGCACCGCATGGCGCGTGTCGTGGATGTTCAGCCCCTGAAAATCGCTGTCATAGACATCGCGGATCCACAGCCCGTAACCGTTGCCGCCATCCCCCTTGTTGTGCGCGCCGGTCACCGTAAGGTCGCTCACCTGCGCGTCGATCGACTTTGCGATCACCATTCCGTTTGATCCGGGTTCCTCGATCTCGATCCCGCTGACCGTGACACCCTTGCTCGTGTTGACCAGCAGCATCATCCCGCCATTTGCCCCCGCCTCACTGTTGCTGAAATCCGCCGGGTCGGATGTGCCGTAACTGCCCTTAAGCGTCATGTCGCGCAGCTCGACCCCGCTCACCAGATCGATCTCGTGCACCAACGTACCCTGAGACTTGAACTCGAACGGCAGGTCCCGGTCCAGCGTGATCTTGTTGCCGCTGACCGATGTCACCGTAGCCAGCGCCGTGCGCAACGGCTGATCACCACGCCACTGCGTATCGCCGATCTGGCGAAACAGCTGGGCGTCATTCGCGGTCTCGATCCAGATCGCATCGCCCGGCCTGAACGCATGCCCGCCCGCCACCGTAATCGTCCGCGCCCCTTCCGGCGCATAAGACATGGTCACCCCGACACCCAGATCTTCCTTGAACAACGCATCACCAATCCGGAACGCAGGCTCCCCGCCCATCGACGCGCGCGTGGTGATCATCGTCGCCCCGGCACTTGCCCCGGTCACGGTTATGTCGTCACGGTCAATCACCACCGTGCGGTCAAAGCTGTAATTGCCCGCAGCCAGCCGCACGATCGCCCCCGCCGGGGCCGCGTTGATCGCCGACTGGATGGATGCGGCACTGCTGCCCGCCGCGATGGAAATCGTCTGTGCCATGATCGCTCCAAAGACTGATGAATGCCGCACCGCGGCAGGTTCGGATGGTCAGAAAAACTGATCCAGATCAATAGGCTGTGTTTCGCCGTCGGCAGATGCCTGCTAGAAGTGCAGTGCCTGACAGAATTACCCCCACACCAGCCGCGCCTTGTGTCGGGGCCTTGCCTACAGCCCGGCAGGTCTGCCGATCCGCCAGCGCATATCCCGCCGTCAGCCTGCCTCGGTCAGAAAGCCGATTCGGCCGACATCGGTGTCAGGTCCGGTCGCAACGCGCGTCTGGTCACACAGCAGGCGCTGCCCACTGCCGCTGCGTGCTCAACGCGCCGCGCCGCAGACTGGGCAATCATCCCGCCGCTTCGCTACAATGACCCGCGTCTCGCCAAACAGCGCGTCATGGATCAGCAGCCGTCCCGCCAGCGTCTCGCCGGCCCCGGTGATATGCTTGACCGCCTCCATCGCCATCATCGCCCCGATGATGCCCGGCAAAGGCGCTGCCACCCCGGCCTCGGCGCAGGTTGGCACCAATCCCGGTGCGGGGCGCGTCGGGAAGATGCAGGCGTAACAGGGGGTTCCTTTGGCAGTATCGAACAGGCTCAACTGCCCCTCCCACTGGGTGATCGCCCCGGAAATCAACGGTTTGCCCAATGCCGCGCAAACCCGGTTCACCAGATAGCGCGTGTCAAAATTGTCGGTCCCGTCCAGCACCAGATCATAATCAGCAATCAACGCCGCCGCTGTCGCCTCGTCCAACGCCCGGTGATAGGGCCGTACCTCGATGAACGGGTTCAATGCCTTCATCGCGATTTCCGCCGAAAACACCTTCGGCATCCCGATCCGCTGATCCGTATGAATGATCTGCCGCTGCAGGTTGGAGTTTTCGACCTCGTCCGGATCAATCACCCCGATCACGCCAACCCCGCTCGCCGCCAGATACAGCATCGCCGGCGACCCAAGCCCGCCCGCGCCCACCACCAGCACGCGCGCCGCTTTCAGCCGCTTCTGCCCCGGCCCGCCAATCTCGCGCAACAGGATGTGGCGCGCATAGCGATCCAGTTCCGCCGCCCGGAACGGCCCCGCCTCCGCCACCGGTGCCACCACCGCTCGCCCCCGCAGCGCCTTGAAAACCAGCCGATAGATCGACACCACCGCCGCCAGCAGCCCAAACACCAACCAGCCCCGGAAATCGCCGCCCACCACCGCGCGCAGCGGATTGTCCACCTGCAGCGGCGCGTGGATGATCATGATCGCCGCCCACCAGGCCCACAGCGCAGCCCAAGGCCAGCGCCACCTGAACCACCGCGCCGCGCCCCAGATCGCCGCAAATCCCAAAAGCCCGATCATGACCGCCCGGTCGATCCAAACCCGCCTGCCCCGCGGTTGGTTTCACCAAGAATTTCAACCACTTCGAACGCCACCTGCACCACCGGTGCCACGATCATCTGGGCAATCCGGTCACCATGCCGCACCGTATAAGGCTCCGCCCCAAGGTTGACCAGCGCCACTCCCAACGGTCCGCGATAATCGCTGTCGATGGTGCCCGGCGTGTTGGGCAGCGTGATCCCATGCTTCAGCGCCAGCCCTGAACGTGGCCGGATCTGCATCTCAAACCCCGGCGGAATCTCTACGCGGATGCCTGTCGCGACGATCCGCCGCTCCATCGGCCCCAGCGTCACGCCATCAGCACGCTCCGCCGGCAACAGGTTCGCGCGGATATCCGCCCCCGCCGCCCCCGCCGTCTCGTAGGCCGGCAGGGGCAAGCCCCGGTCCGCCCAATCCTCCCACAGAACCCTCAGCACCGGGCGCATCGCATCCCCTTTTCCGTTCGAAAACATCTTCGCCACCGGCCTGCCTCAGGCCAAGGCCCCGGCAATCCTTGCTGCCAGCCGCCGCGCGACTTCGGTTTTGCTCATCCGTGGCCAAACCTCTGATCCCGCGTCTGAAATCAGTGTCACCGCGTTTTCGGTTCCGCCCATGATCCCGGTGTCTGCCGACACGTCGTTGGCCACAATCCAGTCGCAGCCCTTGCGCAGCCGCTTGGCCGTCGCATGCGCCACCACGTCATCCGTCTCGGCCGCGAACCCCACCACCAGCCGGGGCCGCCCCGGCCCCTTCGACACGGTCACCAGAATGTCCGGGTTCTCCGCGAACTCCAGCACCGGGGCTTTCCCCGACCCGTCCTTCTTCATCTTTTGCCCGGTTGCATTAGCCACCCGCCAATCCGCCACTGCCGCAGCCATCACCGCCGCATCTGCAGGCAAGGCCACAGCCACCGCCGTAGCCATGTCGTGCGCCGTCTGCACCGCCACGACCGTCACGCCCGATGGCGCAGGCATCACCGCAGGCCCGGTTACAAACGTCACCCGCGCGCCCAGATCGCGCAGCGCCGCCGCAATCGCCGTGCCTTGGGCGCCGGACGACCGATTGGCAATGTATCGCACCGGATCAATCGGTTCATGCGTCGGGCCTGAGGTCACGATGACGTGTTTCCCCGCCAGCGGCCCACCACCCAGCGCCGCCGCGATTGCTGCCACAATCTCAGCCGGTTCGGCCATCCGCCCCGGCCCGTATTCACCACAAGCCATGTCGCCCTCGTTCGGACCGACAGTCAGCACCCCGTCATCCCGCAGCACTGCAAGGTTGCGCTGGGTTGCCGGATGCGTCCACATCCGCACGTTCATCGCGGGCGCCACCAGCACCCGCTTGTCAGTGGCAAGCAGCAGGGTCGAGGCCAGGTCATCCGCCCGCCCGCCCGCCATCTTGGCCATCAGATCCGCCGTCGCCGGGGCCACCACCAGCAGATCGGCCGCACGGCTCAGCTGGATATGGCCCATCTCCGCCTCATCCGTCAGATCGAACAGATCGGTGTACACCTTGGCCCCGGCCAACGCGGAAACGCTAAGCGGCGTGACAAATTCAGCCCCGGCGCGCGTCAGAACGGGGGTCACCGTTCCCCCGGCCTTTTGCACAAGCCTGATCAATTCCAACGACTTGTAAGCCGCAATCCCGCCACCCACGATCAGCAGGATCCGTTTTCCGTGCAACATCGGCGGGCTCCCCATTCACGACTTGGCCACGTTAGGGGCCACGGCGGGCAAACTCAACTCCCCGCGCGCGTCAACTCCCCGCGCGCGTCAACTTCCCGCGCGCGGTTGATCCGGCTGACCCCCACGCCGCAGCGCAATCGCCAACACTCCGCCAGCAAAGACCACGGCGGCAGTCATCGCAATGCCAAAGCCCCACGCGTCCGCCAGCAGCCCCACGCACAGCACCGACACCGCCCCCGCGCCGCGAAACAGCATCAAGTTGTTGCCCAAGACCCGGCTGCGCATGTGTTCAGGCGTGCGGGTCTGCAAGATGGTGGAGTTTCCGGTCATCACATAGCTGCCCGCCAGACCAATCAGAAACAGGCCAACCACCGCCAGAACCGTGCCACCCGGAAACCACGCCAACAGTGGAAACAACGCCGCAAACAGCAGCAGCAGCGCCACCATCGCCCGCCCCGTCGCCACTTCCTGCCCCACGTCAGAGTTGCGCCTTGCGTGGATCAGCCCCGCCAACAGCCCGCCCGCCATGAAGCTCGCGGTCAGTAGGGTGAAATAGGCCGGCGCGAACAGCGCAAAGCGGTCATTGATCGCCGGCATCAGGCTGATCAGCGGCCGTTGCAGCGCCGCCACCGCCAGCATGAACACGGTCGCGCGAAACACCACCGGGTTTGTCCAGAACACCGTCAGCCCCGCCGCCATCTCTTGCAGCAACGCGGGCGCCGGACCCGCCTCTTTGGCAGGTTGCGGGTGCAACGCAATACCGCCGAGGCACCACAGATACCCCAATGTTCCCAGCGCATTGGCGGCAAAGGCCAAGGGTGCCATGCCAAGCCCGAATGAAAACAGCACCCCCGCCAGCAGCGGCCCAAGGATATAGCTCGTCTGCACCACGCTGGCATTCACCCCCACGGCCGCCGACAGGTTCCGTGCGGTGACCAGACGGTTCAAAAGGCCAAAGAACGCAGGCTGGCTGAACCCCACCAACGTGCCCTCAACAAACGCAAATCCCGCCAGAACCGGTGGCGTCAGCATCCCTGACGCCGCCACCGCAGCCAGTGTCAGCCCGGTGCAGACCTGCAGCCACAGGATGGTTTTCAAGATGCGAAACCGGTCACCCCGGTCTGCAAGCGCTGCTGCAAAAGGCGTGATCAGGACCGAAGGGAAAAGGTCACAGAAATAGGCAATGCCGACCCATGCCGCAGACCCGGTGGTTTCCCACATCCACCAGCCGATCGACAGAAGTGTGATCCAGTAAAACACGTAGGACAGACCATAGCCGGTCACGAACCGCACATACGACGGCTCCCGCAGCACATCGAGGCGACCGAACGCCGTCATGGATCATTTGCCAAGGGTTCGGCCGCAAGCATCACTCAGCCCCGCGCTTTGGGTCACAGCCGGGGCTGCAGCCTCGTCAAGCGCTTTGTCCTACACCAAACGCCCTGCGGCAAGCGCTCCGGCCATCGCACTGCGACGGTGGCGCCCGGATCAGTGCAGGAAGTGGTGCACTTCGCGGCTTTGCGTCTCAAGGCTGCGGCGCAGCTTGCCGAACGCCGCCGCCTCAAGCTGACGGACCCGCTCTTTCGACAGCCCCAGCTCCACCCCAAGCGATTCGAGCGTGCGCGGCTCTTCGCGCAGCTTGCGTTCCGCCACGATGAAGCGTTCGCGTTTGTTCAGGCCCTGCATCGCCGTGACCAGCCACGTCCGCAGATGCGCCAGATCATGCGTGCCTTCGACCACTTCGGCAGCCTGCACGCCATCATCTTCCAGGGCGTCAATCCATTCGCGCCCGTCATCATCGCTTGATTGCGTGGCGTTCAGCGAATAGTCGGACCCCGACAGCCGCCCCTCCATCATCTCGACATCGGCCATCGACACGCCAACTTCGGTCGCGACCATCTGGCGCAGCTGGTAGCCATCCAGCGTTTCGCCGCGCTGCGCTGCTTCGCGCTCCAGCTTGGCCTGCACCCGTCGCAGATTGAAAAACAGCGCCTTCTGGCTGGAGGTGGACCCGGTCCGCACCATCGACCAGTTGCGCATCACATAGTCCTGAATGCTGGCCTTGATCCACCACACGGCGTAGGTCGAAAACCGCACGCCACGATCGGGGTCAAACTTGTCAGCGGCCTTCATCAGGCCCAGCGACGCCTCTTGAATAAGGTCATTCATCGGCGCGCCATAACGGCGGAACTTTGACGCCATGCTGATCGCCAGCCGCATGTAGGCGGTGATCAAACGATGCAGTGCCTTTTCATCACGCTGGTCGCGCCAGGCATAAGCAAGGCGCAATTCGGTCTCGGCATCCAGCAGTTCCGCCTTCATCGCTTGGCGGGACATCTTTTGGTCATTATATCCATCAAGTGCCATGGTGACCCCCAAATCTGCAATCTCTGCAGGTGCGCATCTTTTACAGTTTTTATACGGAGCATCTGTGTGAACGGATCACCTGCCGCCTCGACTTTCTTCCTGCCGGCACTAGCGCTTGTGATCGGGGGCGCGAGGTCGGGCAAATCCACCTTCGCTGAACGCCTCATCACCGCCACCGCCCGCCCGCGCCGCTACATCGCCACCGCCGAGGCGTGGGATGACGAAATGCGCGACCGCATCACCCGTCATCAGGCCGACCGTGGCCCCGCCTGGACCACCGTCGAAGCGCCCCTTGCCCTCGCCGACGCCCTCTCTGCCGCCCAGCCGGGCGAAGCCGTGCTTGTGGATTGCGCCACCCTTTGGCTGACCAACCATCTGCTTGCCGACCACGACCTTGATGCCGAAACCATCGCCTTGTGCGCAGCCCTTGCCACTTGCCGCGCACCCGTTGTCATCGTCACCAACGAAGTTGGCTGGGGCATAGTTCCCGACAATGCCTTGTCGCGCAGCTTCCGTGATGCGCAGGGCCGCCTGAACCAGAGGCTTGCCGCCGAAGCGGGCCTTGTCGTCACCGTCGTTGCGGGCCTGCCCCTCGTGCTCAAAGGTGCGCTGGAGGGGCTTTCTTGACCCGCTTCTGGTGGGTGCGTCATGGCCCGACGCATACCAACGCCTTCGCCGGCTGGCGTGATATTCCGGCCGATCTGTCCGACACCGCCGCCCTTGCCCGGTTGAACGCATACCTGCCCGCACATGCGCCGGTGATTTCCTCTGACCTCGTCCGCGCCACAGCCACCGCCGACGCGCTGTGCCACGGCCGCCCCCGCCTGCCGCACGATCCCGCCCTGCGCGAGTTTCACTTTGGCGACTGGGACGGTCTTGGCTTTGCCGAGGTGTCAGATCGCTGGCCGGACCTAAGCCGCCAGTATTGGGAAGAACCGGGCCACGTCACGCCCCCCGGCGGCGAAAGCTGGCATGAGGCCGCGGCAAGGGTCGCGGCTGCAGTCACCCGCCTCCCCGCCCATCCCGACATAATCATCGTCGCCCATTTTGGCGTGATCCTGACGCAATATCAACGCTCTGCGGGCCTCACCCCGTATCAGGCGCTGGGTCAACGGATCGACAACCTCTCGGTCACCTGCCTTGCCCATGACGGCAACGACTGGACTGCCGCCAGCGTCAATCACCTTCCGTGATGGCCTGCCCCACAAATCTTTGCTTTCCGATCCATCTGCATGTCGTTCATATGCGGGCACACCGAAAGGACAGCATAAATGACCTATGACCTCGTGATCGGCGACCGCGCCTATTCCAGTTGGTCCCTGCGCGGCTGGCTTCTTTTTGACGCGTTCGGCATTCCGGTGAAAACCCACAGCGCTCGCCTTTACACAGACGAGCTGGCCACTGTCCTCAAGGATTATTTCCCCGCCCGCACCGCCCCCACCATGCGCACCCCGGACGGCACCGTCGTCCCCGAAACCATCGCCATCGCCGAGGAACTGGCCTCCCGCCACCCCGACGCAGGCCTGTGGCCCGCCGACCCGCACGCCCGCGCCACCGCCCGGGTTCTGGCCGCCGAAATGCACGCGGGCTTTACCGCGCTGCGCAGCCACTGCCCGATGAACCTGCGCGCCAGCTACACCGACTGCCAGCCGACCGAGGCCGTTCTGGCCGATCTCGCCCGCCTCGAAACCCTTTGGTCCTGGGCGCGCCAAACGACAAAATCCACCACCCCCTGGCTCTGCGGTGCCTATTCCGCCGCCGACGTGTTCTTCGCCCCGGTCGCGGGGCGCATCGCCGGCTACAACCTGCCCGTCGGCCCCGATGCGGCGATGTATGTCGCAGCGCATCTGTCGCACCCCTCGTTCCGCCGCTGGCGGGCGATGGGCATGATCGACGGTGCCGATCAAGACTTCTACCGCCGCGATTACCCCCGCCGCGACTGGCCCGGCCCGGTCCGCCTGCCCGCCCGCGCGATCCCCGGAACCGACACTGAAAATGCCGCCTGCCCCTATTCCGGCAAGCCTGTCACCCACGCGTTGGAGCTCTATGGCCGCCGCTTCGGCTTTTGCAACGCCGTCTGCCGCGACAAGACCGTGGCCGATGCCGATGCCTGGCCGAAGTTCATGGCTCTTTACCACTCGTAAACCATTCCGCCCTACCCGTTAACCAAGCTTAACGGGGGCAGGAATGATCGCACGGGCCTACACGGTGGCCTTCGAAGGGGTCGAGGCGCGCATTGTCGAAGTGCAATGCGCGCTGTCGGCTGGTGTGCCCGCCTTCAACCTCGTGGGCCTGCCCGACAAGGCAGTGTCCGAGGCCAAGGAACGCGTCCGCGCCGCCCTGCAATCGATGTCGATCGCCCTGCCGTCCAAGCGCATCACCGTCAACCTCTCGCCTGCCGACCTGCCCAAGGAAGGCTCACACTTCGACCTGCCAATTGCCCTGGCCCTGCTCGCCGCCCTCGACATCATCCCGAAAGACGAGGTCGAGGGCGTGGTGGCCTTGGGCGAATTGTCCCTCGACGGCCGCCTCGTGCCCGTGATCGGCGCGCTGCCCGCAGCGATGGCTGCAGCACTGGACGACCGCGCGCTCCTTTGCCCCAAGGCTTGCGGGGCCGAGGCTGCATGGGTCGGCGCAACGCAAGTTCTCGCCGCCGCCTCGCTGGAAGAGGTGGTGCGCCATTACAGCGGCCAATCCCCGCTGACACCAGCCGAAGCGGGCGAAGTGCTGCCCCCGGATTTCAGCCGTGATTTCAGCGAGGTAAAGGGTCAGGAACGCGCCAAACGCGCCTTGGAAATTGCCGCCGCCGGCCGCCATCATGCCCTGCTGATCGGCACGCCGGGGTCTGGCAAATCCATGCTGGCCGCGCGCCTGCCCAGCATCCTGCCGCCGCTTTCGGCCACCGAGGCACTGGAGACCTCGATGATCCATTCCCTTGCGGGCTTGCTCAGCGAAGGCGGCATCTCGCGCCAGCGCCCGTTCCGCGAACCGCACCACACTGCCTCGATGGCCGCCATTGTCGGCGGTGGCAAAGGCGCTAAACCGGGCGAGATCAGCCTTGCCCATAACGGCGTCCTCTTCCTCGACGAATTCCCGGAATTTCCCCGCGCCGTCCTCGAAACCCTGCGCCAACCGATTGAAACCGGCACCGTCATGGTGGCCCGCGCCAATGCCCACATCCGCTATCCCTGCCGGTTCCTCCTGATCGCCGCTGCAAACCCCTGCAAATGCGGCTACCTGTCCGATCCGGCCCGCGCCTGCGCCCGCGTGCCATTGTGTGGCGAAGATTACCTTGGCCGCATTTCCGGCCCCTTGATGGACCGTTTCGATCTGCGGGTCGAAGTCCCACCCGTGGCCTATTCCGACCTCGACCTGCCCGCAAACGGCGAATCTTCCGCCATCGTGGCCGCCCGAGTTGCCACTGCCCGCGCCGTACAGACCAATCGCTTCGCCGATCACCCCGACGCCCGGGTCAACGCCGATCTGGAAGGCGCGCTGCTCGAGGAGGTGGCCACCCCCGATGCCGAAGGCAAGGCCCTGATCGCCCGCGTCGCCGAACGCTTCGGCCTGTCGGCGCGGGGCTATCACCGGGTGCTGCGCGTGGCCCGCACCATCGCCGATCTGGCGGGTTCAGATCAGGTCCGCCAGCCGCACGTGGCCGAAGCGGTCAGCTTCCGCCTTGCCGTAGGGGTGAAAGGCTAGCACCCCGCTGCAAGGTAGGGTGCCAAGCCATGTCTTCAGAACATGTAGGACACCGCGCGTCCGTGTCCGTCGATGAACGGGCCGGTTGGTTCAGAGCTGTTGTTGAACACTCCAAAGCCAACGCCGAAGTAAGCCACAACTTCTGCGGCGGTTGACTATGAGGCGCACCCGGAAGGACCGCTGCAGATCAGAAATGTTTCGCGTCTTCTCCTGACTTCCCCGGTTGCACATCCGAAGACTTGCCTGAGATCAACCACCAAGCATGCCACGCTGCAGATACGCTCTTACGTGGATCTCCAGCCCGTCAGGGTTTGAAGGTGAGCGGACAGACCGCGGTCCCGCGGCACCCGGGCAGCATCAGCCAAAAATCGGCGCAGGCAGGGGCATAAACCTTAACAGTTTCCTAAAGTGAAAATCTAACCCATTGATTCTATTGATACGCGAAGGCTGTCCACGCGTGGACATCACCCCCGCCGCTTCGCCTCGATCACTTCCCAGATCCGCGCCGCAGCATTGGTCCCGTCGAACCTTTCCAGCTCCTGCAACCCGGTGGGCGAGGTCACGTTTATCTCGGTCAGCCAGTCCCCGATCACGTCGATCCCCACGAAAACCTGCCCCTTCTCGCGCAGCACCGGCCCGATCCGCGCGCAAATCTCCAGATCCCGCGCGGTCAGCCCCACCTTCTCCGGCCGCCCCCCCGCGTGCATGTTCGACCGGGTCTCCCCGTCCTGCGGCACCCGGTTGATCGCCCCGACCGGCTCGCCATCCACCAGGATCACCCGCTTGTCCCCTTTGGAAACGGCGGGCAGGAATTTCTGCACGATCAGCGGCTCCCGGTTCATCCCCATGAACATCTCATGTAAGGACGACAGGTTGCGATCGTTCGGGTCCAGCCGGAACACCCCCGCCCCGCCATTGCCGTACAGCGGCTTGAGAATGATATCCCCGTGGCGCGCTTTGAACGCCCGGATCGTCGCCAGATCGCGGGCAATCGCGGTGGGCGGCGTCAGGTCGGGAAAGCGAAGCACCAGCAGCTTCTCGGGGCTGTTGCGCACCCAGAAGGGGTCATTCACCACCAGGGTCTTCGGGTGGATCATCTCCAGCAGATGCGTGGTGGTGATGTAACCCATGTCGAACGGCGGATCCTGCCGCAGCCAGACTACGTCATAGTCCCCCAGATCTACCTCGATCTCCGCGCCGTAGGTCACGTGATTGCCCACTTCACGGCGCAGCTCGATCGGCCAGCCGCGCGCCATGACCCGGCCTTCGACAAACGCAAGCCGGTCGGGCGTGTAGAAAAACAGCGAATGCCCCCGCGCCTGCGCCTCAAGGGCAATCCGAAACGTGCTGTCGGCGTTGATGTTGACCGACCCGATCGGGTCCATCTGCAGGGCAACTTTCAAAGACATCGCTTTCTCCGCGTAGTTTGGACGCCTTTGATGGCCCAACCCGGCGGCAGATGCAATTCAGCCGGCGAAGGCATTCTCGATGATTTCGATCCGGCCGGTGCCATCGACCAGCGCCAGATCAATCCGGATGTCGGTGAGTTGCCCCTTCGGCTCGCCAGCCAGAAACTCGGTCGCGGTGTCGCAAATGCGGGCAATCTGGCCGACCGACAAATGTGCGGCGGCCCACTGATGGGTCTTACTGCTTTTGACCTCGATGAAAATCACCTCGTCGCCGCGCCGACCAATCAGGTCAATCTCGCCGCGAGTGCCGCGCCAACGGCGAGCGCAAATCTCGATCCCGATCCGCGCATAGTGGCGCACCACCTGATCCTCGGCGGCAAGCCCCGCGTGGTAGGAGGTAAGCCCGCTCATTCCCGCTGCCGTTTCAGGGCAAGCTGATAGACCTCGCGCCGGGGCAGGCCAAAGGCTTCGGCGACCAGTGCCGACGCGTCCTTCATGGTCATCCCTTCCATTGCTTTGCCCAACGCCGCCTCCAGTGCCCCTGCCTCTGCGGGGGCTTCTTTCGCCCGGTCCACCAGCACCACGATCTCGCCCTTTGGCGAGCGGGTCGAAAATGCTTCGGCCAGATCAGCCAGACACCCGCGCGTCGTTTCTTCGAACTTCTTGGTCATTTCACGGCAAACGACGGCCTCGCGTGCGCCCCCCAAGCATTCCGCCAGATCTTCTAACAAACTGTGAACGCGTTTGGGACTTTCGTAAAAGATCAGTGTTGCTTGCACCGGTTTCAACTCGGCCAGAAAGGCGTGTCGGGCGGAACGGGTGGTCGGAGGAAAGCCCGCAAACAGGAAACGGTCCGACGGCAAGCCCGAGACGGTCAGCGCGCAGATCGCGGCACACGGCCCAGGTGCAGCCAGTATCGGCAGCCCTTCCGCCACGACCGCACGCGCCAGCACAAAGCCGGGGTCCGATATCAGCGGCGTGCCCGCCTCGGAGGCATAGGCAACCGACTTGCCTTCGCGCAGCGCCGCCAGCAGGCGGGCGAGGACGGCGTCACCGCTGTGTTCGTGATATGAAATCACCTGTCGCGTGCCCAAGGCCACGCCATGAATCTCCATCAGGTGCCGCAGAGTGCGCGTGTCTTCAGCCACCAGCAGATCCGCGCCCGCCAGAACATCCAACGCACGCAGAGTGATATCCCGCGCGGCACCAATGGGCGTCGACACGAAGTGCAGCCCCGGCGAAACAGGGCGGAGGGCTGGCTGATCACCGCCAGAAGCTGTCCAATTGGGCTGCCTCACAAGTTTACTTCCCTTCCCGAACCAACTAACTTGGCCCGTGTTGCCGTGTCTCTGTAAGTGAGGAAGTACTATGTTGTCCGCAATTCATCGGGCCCGCAAGTCGCTGGCTGGCTTTGCTCTTGTGTTGATTGCGATGATGCTTTCGGCGTGTGTGCCCTCACGCGGGCCGGTCAGCGAGCCGGGCAGCGGCGGCTCGGTGCAGGTGGCGCTGCTGATCCCGTCGGGCTCAGGCTCGGCCACAGATGAGGTTTTCGGGCAAAACCTTGAAAACGCAGCCCGCTTAGCAATGGCCGATTTGTCGGGTGTCACCATTGATTTGCGGGTCTACAAGACCGGCGGCAGCCCTGCGGCGGCCCGTGCAATGGCAATTCAGGCTGTCGACGAGGGGGCAAAGATCATCCTCGGCCCGTTTTATTCCGAAGAGGCAAACGCGGCTGGTGCAGCGGTGGCGCCGCGCGGGGTGAACGTACTTGCCTTTTCGAACAACGCGGCCATCGCCGGTGGCAATGTCTTCGTGCTGGGCCAAACCTTTGAGAACACCGCGCGTCGGTTGGCGACCTATGCGGTGCGCAACGGCAAGAACAAGGTTCTCATCGTTCACGACCAGAACCTGGCCGGCAACGTTGGCCGCACCGCGATTGAAGGTGGAATTGCAGCGGCAGGGGGAAGCGTTGTTGGCGTAACCTCTTATGAATTCTCGCAAAACGGCATTGCGCAGACTGCGGCAGGGATTGTGCAGAAGGCGCAGTCTTCGGGTGCCAACGCCGTATTCCTGACGGCGGATACGGTTGGGGCATTGCCTTTGGTCACGCAACTGCTGGCCGAAAACGGGCTGAGCCGGACATCGGCGCAACTCATCGGCCTGACCCGCTGGGATGTTCCGGCAGCAACGCTTTCGCTGCCGGGAGTGCAGGGGGGCTGGTTCGCGATGCCTGATCCGGGTCTCTCCAGCCAGTTCCAGGCCAGATACCAGGCCGCATACGGGTCGCCGCCAGTGCAGGTGGCAGGCCTTGCCTATGACGGCATTGCGGCCATCGGCGCGTTGGTGCGACAGGGCAAGGCCGATGCGCTGACCCAAGCCGAGCTGACGCAGGGTGCAGGTTTTGTGGGCGTTTCGGGCATCTTCCGCTTCCTTCCGAATGGCACCAACGAACGAGGCTTGGCCGTGGCGCAGATCAGCAACAATCAGGTTGTGGTGATTGACCCAAGCCCCCGCAGCTTTTCCGGTGCCGGGTTCTGACGGCGCGCGGGCCATTTAACCCACCACAGGGGTCAGAGCGAGAATGACGCTTCAATCCGGGCTGCCCCTTGCCCAATTCGACATCATTGTCGATCCGGTTGCACTGACCCAAGCGATCACGGCTGACCTGACCGTAGGACAAGAGCCACGGTCAGCGCGCGCCATTGCCGTCCGCCATCTGACCGAAGCACGCGCGCAGGCCAATGAGCGTCTCGCCCAGACGTTCCTTGAGCGCCCGAAGAACTCGCGCAGCTTGATTACGGCGCAGGCGCAGCTGACCGACGGGTTGGTGAAAGCCGCAATGGCGATCGCTTACCGTCTGCACCCGCTTGCCAACCCGACCGAATCCGAGCGGATCGCCGTGCTGGGGGTGGGCGGCTACGGGCGGGCTGAAATGGCACCGCATTCCGATGTCGATCTGGTGTTTCTGACGCCGTGGAAGATCACACCCTGGGCGGAAAGCGTGATCGAAAGCATGCTTTACATGCTGTGGGATCTGAAGCTGAAGGTGGGCCATTCAAGCCGCACAGTGAAGGATTGCATCCGCCTTGGGCGCGAGGACATCACCATCCGGACTGCCCTTCTGGAGTACCGTTTCATCACCGGGCATGAACCTCTGGCAGTGGAACTTGGCGACCGGCTGTGGTCAGATCTGTTTCGCAATTCGGGACCGGAGTTCATTGAGGCCAAGCTTGCGGAACGCGCCGAACGGCACAAGCGGCAAGGCGGTCAACGCTATGTGCTGGAACCCAACGTCAAGGAGGGCAAGGGCGGTCTGCGCGATTTGCAGACCTTGTACTGGATTGGCAAATACCTGCACCGCGTGCCCTCTGCCGAGGGGCTGGTTGGGGCCGGGCTGCTGAGCCGCGAAGAGTATGACACCTTCACCCGAGCCGAAGACTTTCTCTGGGCAGTGCGCTGTCATCTGCACTACATCACCGGGCGTGCTAGCGATGTGCTGACGTTTGATGTGCAGGTCGAAGTGGCCGCTCGCATGGGCTATCGCGACGCGGCGGGGCGGCGCGCTGTGGAATACTTCATGCAGGACTACTTCCGTCAGGCCACCCGGGTTGGCGAGTTGACACGCATCTTCCTGACCGAGCTTGAGGCCCGTCACGCCAAGCGCGAGGCATCGCTCTTTGGTATCTTCAAGCGCACCAAGCGTGTGAGGCCGGAATACAAGCTGGTTCAAGGGCGAATTGACGTCATCGATCCCGCTGCCTTTCTTGCGGACAAGCTGAATCTGCTACGGGTGTTCGAAGAGGCGCTGCGGACGGGATATCTGTTGCACCCCAACATCATGCGGCTGATCGCGGGCAACCTGACCCTGATCGACGATGACATGCGCGCCGATCCTGAGGCAGTCGGGACTTTCCTCGACCTGTTGCTGTTGCATGGCAACCCGGAACGGGCGCTGCGAAGGATGAACGAATTGGGCGTGCTGGGGGCCTTCATCCCGGAGTTCGAAGCCATTGTCGCGATGATGCAGTTCAACGTCTATCACCACTACACGGTGGACGAGCATATCATCCAGACGATCTCGATCCTTGCCCAGATCGAACGCGGCGAGCTGGTCGAGGAACTGCCTGTCGCCTCAGGCATCCTGAAAGATGGGGTGAACCGCAGGGTGATCTATGTGGCGCTGCTTTTGCACGACATCGGCAAGGGGCGGCCCGAAGATCATTCGATCCTGGGCGCGCAGATCGCGCGGCGGATCTGCCCGCGACTGGGCCTGAACGCTGAAGAAAGCGAAACGGTGGAATGGCTGGTGCGGTATCACCTGCTGATGTCTGACATGGCGCAAAAACGCGATATCGGCGATCCGCGCACGGTGCGCGACTTTGCCAAGGCGGTGAAAACGCGCAAGCGGCTGGATCTGCTGACCGTGCTGACGGTATGCGACATTCGCGGCGTGGGCCCCGGCACATGGAACAACTGGAAGGCCATGCTGCTGCGGCAGCTGTACAAACAGACGGCAGATGCGCTGGAAGGCGGGCTTGAAACGGTGAACCGCGAAAACCGCAAGGACGAAGCCCAGCTCGCCCTGCGCCAACAGTTGGTGACGTGGGACAAAGCCGCGCTCGACCATGAAACATCCCGCCATTACGCGCCCTACTGGCAAGGATTGTCCACCGATACCCATGCCGTCTTTGCCAGCCTTCTTCTTGGGCTTGGCGATGACGAGATCCGCATCGACCTGCATCCGGACCCCGACCGTGATGCCACCCGCGCCTGCTTTGCGCTGGCCGATCACCCTGGCATCTTTTCGCGTCTTGCGGGGGCGCTGGCGCTGGTTGGGGCCAACGTGGTCGACGCGCGCACCTATACCTCGAAAGATGGCTATGCGACGGCGGTGTTCTGGGTGCAGGACATCGAGGGCAAGCCCTATGAGGTCAGCCGCCTGCCCCGTCTGCGCGGCATGATCGACAAGACGTTGCGCGGCGAGGTTCTGGCCCGCGAGGCATTGAAGGACCGCGACAAGATCAAAAAGCGCGACCGCGAGTTCCGCTTTCCAACCCATATCGCCTTTGACAATGAAGGGTCCGAAATCTACACGATCATCGAAGTTGACACCCGCGATCGTCCCGGCCTGCTGTATGACCTGACCCGCACGCTGGCCAATAACAACATCTACATCGCTTCAGCCGTGATCGCGACATATGGGGCGCAGGTGGTGGATACGTTCTACGTGAAAGACATGTTTGGCCTGAAACTGCACGCCAAGCCAAAGCAGGAAGCGCTGGATCGCAAGCTGCGGCAGGCGATTGCCGAAGGCGCCGAAAGGGCCAACACATGAGCGGCCAACGCCGGATGATCCGCAGCATTGTTACCCTTGGCGGCTGGACGCTGGTTTCGCGCGGGGCAGGCCTGGTGCGCGAATTGATGATGGCGGCGTATCTTGGTGCGGGCCCCGTGGCCGATGCCTTTAACGTGGCATTTTCGCTGCCAAACATGTTCCGCCGCTTTTTTGCCGAGGGTGCCTTCAATCAGGCCTTTGTGCCGCTCTATTCCAAGAAGCTTCAGTCAGGAACGGGCGCGGAGGAGTTTGCGCAAAATGCCTTCTCTGGCCTGACCATCTTTCTTGTTTTCGTCAGCATCCTGGGCACCGTCGCCATGCCGCTTCTGGTCTGGGCGATGGCCGCAGGCTTTGTGGGCGACGGCCGCTTTGACATGGCGGTGGATTTCGGCCGGATCACCTTTTGCTATATCGGCTTTATCTCGCTGTTCGCGCTTTTGTCAGGCATCCTGAACGCGCATGGCCATTTTGCCGAGGCGGGCGCTGTGCCGGTCTTGATGAACCTTGTCTTCATCGCAGCGATGGTGCTGGCGCATCAGCAGGGCTGGGACATAGGGACGACGCTTGCCTGGACGACGCCGATCACCGGCATCGCGCAGCTTGGCTGGACGCTTTACGCAGCGCGGCGGATCGGCTTTATCCCCCGACTGCGGCTACCCCGCCTCACCCCGGATTTCCGGCGGATGATGGTCAACATGGGGCCTGTCCTTCTGGTTGGCGGCGTGTTGCAGATAAACCTGCTGGTCTCGCGCCAGGTCGCTTCGGGGACCGAGGGAGCGATCTCTTGGCTGGTATATGCAGACCGGCTGTATCAGCTGCCGCTTGGAGTGGTGGCGATCGCTGTTGGCACCGTTCTGCTGCCCGAGCTTTCGCGCAGGCTTCAGGCCGGGGATGCAATAGGCGGGCGCGAGGCTTTCAACCGTGGCACCGAATTTGCCTTGCTGCTGACCCTGCCTGCCGCGGTGGCGCTAGTGCTGATCGCGCTTCCGATCACCGAGGTGCTTTATCAGCGCGGTGCGTTCGGGGTGGAGGACACGGCTGCCACCGCCCTTGCACTGGCGATCTACGGCTTGGGCCTGCCTGCGTTCGTGCTGCAAAAGGCCCTGCAACCGCTGTTCTATGCCCGCGAAGACACACGCAGACCGTTACGCTATGCGGTCTGGTCGCTGGCACTGAACGCGACATTGGCCTTCAGTCTCATGCCCTTGATCGGCTTTTCCGCAGCGGCCTGGGCCACCACGCTGTCAGCCTGGGTGATGGTCGCGCAGCTTTGGTGGGGAGCGCGGGCGATGGGCGAAGAAGCGCGTTTCGATGCCCGCTTTCTGTCACGCCTTTGGCGCATCGCGCTGGCATCAGCCCTGATGGGTGCCGCGCTGTGGGTGGGCTGGAGTTTGCTGCAACCGATGCTCGAGCTGCGCGCCTATCGGATCTTCGGGCTATTCCTGCTGATCTTTCTTGGCATTGCCAGCTATGCGGTGGCGGCGGTCGGTCTGCGCGCCGTCCGGCCTGCCGAATTGAAGGCGATGATACGTCAGCGCTGACGGATCATGGCGACCACGCGCCCGAACCCGCCGGGGCTGACCACGAATGACAACAGGAACCCTGCGGCAAACCCGGCGATATCGGCGACCCAATCCCACGAGCTGCCAAACAGCACCCCGAACAAAAGCTGCACCAGAAGCAGCATTCCGATCAGCGAAAAGGCGCGGTAACGGGTTGTCCCGGTTCCCGCCAGCCGCACCCACAGCAGGAAGGTGAAGGCCCCGATCAACCCATAGACGGACGGATAGGCCCCCATCAGTTGCGCGCGAAGGCCGGGCACCAGGAAACCATAGGCCAAGGCACCCGCGATTGCCGCCCCCAGTACCACCACCAGCACCGCCCACCAACGAAAGATTTCGCCCACCATTTTGCCTAGTGCCAGCACCATCACAATCGCAAACAAGGCGTGGGTGAACGTGCCGTGGATCAGAGGATAGCTGATCAGCCGGATCAGCCCGTCTGGCGAATACGTTCCGGTTTCCACCATATAGCGCATCAGCTCGGGGAAGAAGGCAAACCGCTCCACCGCTTGGATGCGCCAACCTATGGCTTGCGGACCGCCGATGATGCCGCGATCGGCAAGGCTCAGCACCAGCTCCATCGCCAGCATCGGCAGCACCATCAGCCAAACGATCGGGGGCAGCGGGTTCAGCGGCGCGGCATTGTGATCTTGGTCCATTTTCCCTCCGGTGCGGGCAATTGACGCCCGTTGCCCCTTCGATTACGCGGGTTCCAGCGGTTATTCCAGACGGAGCGTCACATGCCAGCGTCACAGTCCTCGCCAGACCATTTGGCCGGCCAAACGCAACCTGTTTTCAAGCCCCGAATCTTTTCGGGCATTCAGCCGTCTGGCGGATTGACCCTTGGCAACTACCTTGGCGCGTTGAAGCGTTTTGTGGAAAAGCAGGACGAGGGGATCGAGACGGTCTATTGCCTCGTCGACCTGCACGCGATCACTGTCTGGCAAGACCCCGCCAAACTGCGCCAGCAAACGCGCGAGGCGGCCGCAGGCTTCATCGCTGCCGGGATCGACCCGGCGCGGTCCATCTTGTTCAACCAAAGCCAGGTTTCGGCCCATGCCGAACTGGGCTGGATCTTTAACTGCGTCGCCCGCATGGGCTGGATGAGCCGAATGACGCAATTCAAAGACAAGGCTGGCAAGAATTCGGAAAACGTGTCGTTGGGGCTGTTTGCCTACCCCTCGCTGATGGCGGCTGACATTCTGGTTTATCAGGCCACGATGGTGCCAGTGGGTGAAGACCAGAAACAGCATTTGGAGCTTGCCCGGGACATCGCGATGAAGTTCAACAACGACTTCGGGGTGAACTTCTTTCCCATCGTTGAACCAATCATCGAGGGCGCCGCCACGCGCGTCATGTCCTTGCGTGACGGCACGATGAAGATGTCGAAGTCCGACCCGTCGGATCAATCGCGGATCAACCTGACCGATGATGCCGACACCATTTCCAAAAAGATCCGCAAGGCCAAGACCGATGCCGAGCCTTTGCCTGACACTGTTGAAGCGCTGCGCGACCGGCCGGAAGCGCGCAATCTGGTGAACATCTATGCTGCCCTTGCCGGACACACGCCCGCACAGGTGATTGCCGACTACGCTGGCGCCCAGTTCGGCACCTTCAAACCGGCGCTGGCCGATCTTGCGGTGGCCAAGCTTTCACCGATCACCAGCGAAATGTCGCGCCTTATGAAAGACCCCGGCGAGATAGACCGCATCCTAGGTGAAGGCGCTGACCGCGCCGATGCCATAGCACGGCCCATCCTTGATCAGGTGCATGACATCACTGGCATGATCCGCTCCCGGGGCAGATGAGCGGGCTTTACCGCCTTCTCCTCGTTTTCCTGATGCTCGGCTCGGCGGGCCTGACGTACCGGTCCGCCGCCACCATCGCAACCATTCGCGTTCCTACCCTGTTGGTCGAAAGAACCGCCGAAGGGATTGCAGCGCCAACCGACAGGATGATCGCGGACGAATCCGCCCGCGAACCTCCGTTCACGCTGCTATCCAGCCGTCTGGCCGAAGGTGCGCGCAACAGGATTGCCCTGCACGCCCCTGCCGCGCCCTGTGGAGAACCCTGCATTCCGTTGTCCACCAGTTAAGCCGGGGCGTGCGATAAGGATTCCGGCTGTTTCACGCCTCGCTTCGGGTGTCAGATACGGTGGCCGAATTGACGACGGGGCTGGTCGCGGGCTTTGGCGCGGCCGCGGCGAACCTGATCCAGACCATCACTTTTTGCGGCCTGCGTTCGCGCCCCGTATTCGCGCCGCCGCGGCCAAGGCGTCAGCCGAGGCCCTCGCATGTCATACTCCCGATTCCAAACCCAGCTACGACTCATGTTGTCCGGACGGGCTGGTCTGTCCCCATCCCTGTAACCTCATCGGGTCTGTCCCCTGTGCCCTGAGGTCCCCGCCCGACATGCCCTCGTGCGCCCCCCGCACGGGGGCTTTTTTTGCCCGCGGCTACGGCTTTGCAACCAGCGCGCGTACCAGCCACCCGCAAGACACCTGCTTTTGCCAAGCCATTGACTCTCCTGCGACTCCAAATGCGTTTTTCGACTTCTCCACAGGAGAATTTGGAAGAAATAGCTTTACAGGCTTTCGCTTTGCCCACACCATATCTAGTAAGGGCAGTGTCGGGCAAACGCTGAACCTTGCCAGACACCCAGCTTCTAGTGGGTCGCGGCCCTCCAGAAGCTTCATAATGAGGCCGGGCAATGTCGCTTTCCGAAGATTTCTCGTCGATGGATGACCTTCACCCAATCGACATCGTCGAAACGCTGGCCGAGCACCATGCTTGGGAATTTGACCGCGTGACCGACGACCAGATCGCCATGGCGGTCGAGGGGCAATGGCGGACCTATTCGCTGACCCTCGCATGGTCGCCGCAGGATGAGACGCTGCGCCTGATCTGCACCTTCGAAATGGAGCCGCCGGAAGACAAGCTCTCCGAGCTGTATGACGTGTTGAACCGCTGCAACGACATGGTCTGGACCGGCGCTTTCACCTATTGGCTGGAGCAAAAGCTGATGGTCTGGCGCTATGGCCTGCTGCTTTCGGGCGGGCAGATCGCGGGGCCTGAACAGATCGACCGGCTGATCGCCAGCGCGGTGATGGCAGCGGAGCGCTTTTACCCGGCGTTCCAGATGGTTGCATGGGGCGGCAACACCCCGGCGCAGGCGATGAACGTCGCCATTGCCGAGGCTTACGGACGCGCGTGATGTAAAGTACCCTTGACTCAGCTGTCGCTCCCCCCCTACGTAAAGGATACTTTACATTGGAGGACGACATGACATCTTTTGCCACGTTCCAGTTGCGCGGTGCCGGGGCGATTGCTCTTGCCTACGCGGTTTTCGTCGTTGTGATGACCGACGGCCTTTCGCTGGGACAGCACTCGGCTGTCAAGCTTGCGGCTCTGGTTGTCGGGCTTGTGATTGCGGTCGGCATCACCTTTGCGCTGCTTTGGGCGCGCCAGATGTATCAAGACGGCAGACGAACGGTAGCAGATGAGCGTGAGGAACAGATCGAGGCCGTGGCCGAACGCGTCGGCTATCGCGTGCTGGACAGCGCGGCCTTTCTGCTGGTGCTGCTGGCTTTGACCGATGCGGCATGGAACTGGCTTGGCAGTTTTGCGCTGACCCGAACGGAAGGACTGATCTTCGCCCTTGTCACTGTTTCGGCCAGCGCCGCCACAAGCCGCTTCCTTGCCGGGTACATTGCGGCCCGCCGGCGATGATCCGCAACATCCTGCGCCCGACTCGCGAAGCACGGGGCCTCACTCAAGCGGATCTGGCGCAGGCGCTTGGTGTCTCGCGCCAGACGGTGATCTCGCTGGAGCAGGGGCGCTATCTGCCCTCGCTTGAGCTGGCAATCCGGTTGGCGCGCCACTTCGCCGTTCCGGTAGAGCAGTTGTTTCTGCTGGACATCACGCCAGATGGCGATTGATGGCACGCGGCACTACGCCTAACTTGCATTAAAACGGAGCTGTCGATGGCGTTGGAAGCTGTAGCCCGCCAGGGCTTGATTCTCTTGGGATGCGGCAAGATGGGGACGGCGCTGCTGACCGGGTGGCTGGCCGCCGGTGTGCCGCCCGCCTCGATCTGGGTGATCGAACCAAACCCCAGCGACTGGTTGCAGGCCACCGGCGTGCATCTGAACGAAACCCTGCCGCCAAAGCCTGCCGTCGCGCTCGTGGCCGTAAAGCCGCAGATGATGGGCACGGCCCTGCCCGCGCTCCAGGCTCTTGGCAATGGCGGCACGCTTTTCATCTCCATCGCAGCAGGCACCACGATGGCCACCTTCGAGCATGCCCTCGGGGCTGACACGCCCATTGTCCGCACCATGCCGAACACGCCCGCCATGGTCGGGCGCGGCATCACCGCGCTCTGCGGGAATGCCAGCGCCAGCGCCACAGACATGGCAATGGCGCGCGCGCTGATGGCGGCGGTGGGCGAGGTGGTGGATCTTGACGGCGAACACCTGATGGATGCGGTGACCGCCGTCTCCGGTTCCGGCCCCGCATATGTGTTCCACCTGATCGAAACCCTGGCCGCGGCGGGCGAGGCCGAAGGCTTGCCCCCCGCCACCGCCATGCAACTAGCCCGCGCCACCGTCTGCGGAGCGGGGGAGCTGGCCTACCAATCGCCTGAAACTGCAGCACAACTTCGGATCAATGTCACCTCGCCGGGGGGTACGACGGCGGCGGCGCTGGCCGTGCTGATGGACGAGGCGACCGGCTTTCCAGCCCTTCTTAAACGGGCAGTAAAAGCTGCAGCCGACCGCGGGCGGGAGTTGGGCAAATGAGCATCACCTATGCCAATTTCGAGGCCGTCGACATCCGCGTCGGCCGGATTACCCGCGTCGAACCGTTCCCCGAAGCGCGCACGCCGGCCTACAAGCTTTGGGTCGATTTCGGGCCGCAGATCGGTGAAAAGCGGTCCTCCGCGCAGATCACCGTGCATTACCGGCCTGAGGAATTGATTGGCCGACAAGTGTTGGCGGTGGTGAACTTCCCCCCGCGCCAGATTGGCCCGGTGATGTCCGAGGTGCTTGTCCTCGGGCTGCCAGACGATGATGGTGCAGTTGTCCTGATCGGCCCCAGCCACGATGTGCCCCTTGGCGGAAAGATGTTCTGATGAAGCGACTTCTGATCACCCGACAGTTGCCTGACCGTGTGCTTGCCGCAGCGCGCGCGCGTTTTGACGTGACGCTGCGCAACGACACTGCCCCGCTGAGGGCAGCCGAGTTGCGCGCGGCGTTGCGGGACTATGACGCGGTGCTGCCAACCTTGGGTGACCGCTTTCAACCTGATGTTTTTGCTGATGTTCCTGCACCCCGCGCGAAGATTCTGGCGAACTTTGGGGTCGGTTACAACCACATCGATGTCGATGCGGCGCGGGCGGCGGGGGTGATGGTGACCAACACGCCCGGTGCCGTTACCGATGCCACGGCTGACATTGCGCTGACGCTGATTCTGATGACCGCACGGCGCGCGGGCGAGGGTGAGCGTCTGCTGCGGGCGAGAAAATGGCACGGCTGGGGTCCGACGCAGATGCTGGGCGCCCATGTTTCGGGCAAGACGGTGGGCATCATCGGCATGGGACGGATCGGCAAGGCGATTGCACGACGGTGTCACTATGGCTTTGGAATGTCAGTGATTTTCTTCAACCGTTCGGCCGTGGCTGACCCCGGGCTTCCGGCGCGTCAGGTTGCGATGGACGAGGCGATGGCGGCTGACTTTGTGGTGGTCGCGGTTCCTGGTGGCAAGGCGACCTATCATCTGATGAATGCCGCTGCCTTCGCCGCGATGAAACCGGGCGGCATTTTCGTGAACATCTCGCGCGGGGATGTGGTGGATGAGGCAGCACTGATCGCCGTGCTGCAGGCGGGCGGGATCGCTGGCGCCGGGCTGGATGTCTATGAGTTTGAGCCTTCGGTTCCGCCCGAATTCCTGACGATGGAGAATGTCACCCTGCTGCCCCATCTGGGCACAGCGGCGCTGGAAGTGCGTGAAAACATGGGGTTAATGGCCGTCGACAACCTGATCGCGCAGTTGGAAGGGCGCGATCCGCCGAACCGGGTGTGAGGACGGAATGATCGTGTCGCGGGGGCGGGGATTTCTGTTCGTCCACATCCCCAAGACCGGGGGCACCGCGTTCACGCTGGCCTATGAGGCGCGGGCGTTGAAGGACG
>NZ_JANMET010000050.1:0-8580 GCF_031377265.1 Tabrizicola sp.
GTTACGAGACCAACGGTCTGCTGGGCTGGGCGCTCAAGAGGATCGGTTTCGATGTCGTGCGCGCAACTTCAGCGGTCTATCGCAGCACGCGCGGCGACAGCACTTTGGGAAATCATGTCGTGCTGTTGGTGCGGCTGGAGCAGACTTATCTGGCCGACCTTGGGCTTGGGGATGCCTTGCGCGATCCTATTGCTTTGTGCGAAGGGACGCATCAGCAGGGGCCGCTGAGCTTTCGGCTTGAAAAACTGGCCGATGGGTACTGGCGGTTTCACAATCATGCCCTCGGCAGTCCGACGGATTTCGATTTTCGCGACGAACCTGCGGACGAGGCGCTTCTGGCCGGGCAATGCGAGTGGCTACAGCGCGACCCAGAATCTTTTTTCCTGCAGAACTTCGAATGCATCAAGATGCAGCCTGCCGCCTCCAGCGCCATCCTTGGCCGGGTATTGCGCCACACCGATGCCATTGGCGTCACCAAGCACCTGATTGCTTCGCCCGAGGAAATGACCGATATTCTGAGGGGCGAGTTCGGCCTTACCGACCTGCCGATCAACACGCTTTGGCAGAAGATTCTTGCCCGTCACGCTCAGGTTTTCGGCACCGACGGCGCGAGTATGTCTTGATCTGTTGACCCTTGCATGGCGCCATGCGCAGCTTTATTGCAACCCCCATGACCCAGCATGACCGCCTTCTTATCATCGACTTCGGCTCCCAGGTGACGCAGCTGATCGCGCGCCGCCTGCGCGAGTTGAATGTCTATTGCGAAATTCACCCGTTCAACAAGGTCACCGACGCCTTCCTCGCGGATTTCGCGCCTAAGGCGGTGATCTTCTCGGGCGGCCCGGCGTCAGTCTTCGCCGAGGGCGCCCCCATGCCGCCGCCGTCGGTGTTTTCCCTTGGGGTGCCGATCCTCGGCATCTGTTACGGCCAGCAGGTGATGATGCACCGCCTTGGCGGCAAAGTGGAACGCGGCCATGGCACCGCCGAATTCGGGCGGGCCTTTGTCACCCCCACCGCCGACCGCCTGCCGCTTCTGGATGGCTGGTTTGCCCCCGGTGGCGAAAAGGGCAACCGCGAACAGGTCTGGATGAGCCACGGCGACCACGTCAGCGAAATCGCCCCCGGATTCGCGGTCTTCGGCACCTCGCCCAACGCGCCCTTCGCCATCACCGCCGACCCTGCCCGCCACTTCTATGCGGTGCAGTTCCACCCCGAAGTGCATCACACCCCGAAAGGCGCGCAGCTTTACGAAAACTTCGTCAAGCTGGCGGGCTTCAAGGGCGACTGGACGATGGGAGCCTACCGCGAGGAAGCCATCGCCAAGATCCGCGCGCAGGTCGGCGACGCCAAGGTGATCTGTGGCCTGTCGGGCGGTGTCGACAGCTCGGTTGCCGCCGTGCTGATCCATGAGGCGATCGGGTCGCAATTGACCTGCGTCTTTGTCGATCACGGCCTGTTGCGGCTGGGCGAGGCTGAACAGGTCGTGTCGATGTTCCGCGACACCTACAACATCCCGCTGATCCATGCTGATGAAAGCGCCCTGTTTCTTGGCGCGCTGGAGGGTGTGTCGGACCCCGAGGTCAAACGCAAGACCATCGGGCGGCTGTTCATCGATGTGTTCCAGAAGCATGCGCATGCGGTGGGCGGCGCCACGTTCCTCGCGCAAGGGACACTGTACCCTGACGTTATCGAAAGCGTCAGTTTCTCTGGCGGGCCGTCGGTCACCATCAAGTCCCACCACAATGTCGGCGGCTTGCCTGAAAAGATGGGGCTGAAGCTGGTCGAACCGCTGCGCGAGCTGTTCAAGGACGAGGTCCGTGCCTTGGGCCGTGAGCTGGGCCTGCCGCAGGCCTTTATCGCCCGCCACCCCTTCCCCGGCCCCGGCCTGGCAATCCGCTGCCCCGGCGAGATCACCCCCGAAAAGCTGAATATCCTGCGCCGCGCCGATGCGGTCTACATCGACCAGATCCGCAAGCACGGGCTCTATGACGAGATCTGGCAGGCCTTCGCCGCCATCCTGCCGATGAAGACCGTGGGCGTGATGGGCGACGGGCGGACCTATGACTATGCGCTTGCGCTACGGGCGGTGACCTCGGTCGACGGCATGACCGCCGACTACTACCCCTTCACCCATGACTTCCTGGGCGAGACCGCCACCCGGATCATCAATGAAGTCCAAGGGGTTAACCGCGTCTTCTACGATTGCACATCAAAACCACCAGGCACGATCGAACTCGAATGATCCGCGTCACCGGCCGCCTCATCTGTACGACGCCCGAAGACGCCGACATCGTCACCCGACGCCTGCCCGACCATATCCGCCTGTCGCGCGCCGAACCAGGCTGCCTCAGCTTCAACGTCACCCGCTCTGCCGACCCGCTGGTCTGGCAGCTTGACGAAACCTTCGCCAGCCGCGCCGCCTTCGACGCGCATCAGACCAGCGCCAGCGCATGGTTTGCGGCCACCGCCCACCTCGCCCGCGATTTCTGGGTGCAGGAAACCCCCGGCGCGTTCTCTGCCGCCCCATCAGATGCCCCCCGCAGCCAATAGGGCCGGACGTGACCGCTGATCCCGGCATCGGCGCCGTCACCCACCATCTGCTACGGCAGATCACAGCGCTTGCCGTGCGGCCCGGCCTAACCCTTACCGCGCATCCGGATGTCTGGATCTATTGTGCCGATGCGCCTGTGACCGCCGTGCGCGGCTATGCCGAGATGATGAACATCGCCGTCGCGGCCTCAGGACGCAAGACGGTGCGCACGGGGCTGCACGCGGCCAGCAATGACCCGGCCCATGTCCTGTTTTTGCCCGGCGGGCAACGCTATCTGGCCGAGGTGACAGCCTCACCCGACGTCCCCTACATTTCGCTGAAGCTGCAGTTCTCGCCCCTCGCGCTGGCCGGGGCCTTCCTGGAACTGGCCGACGCCGGGGAAACGGGATCTCATGGCAAAGACGCCCCGCCCCTTTACGTCGACCGGCTGACCGCACCGCTGGCCGAGGCGGTCAGCCGCCTGATCACCTGCCTTGCCGACCCCGTCGATATCCGCACCCTTGCGCCGCTTCATATCAAGGAAATCCTGCAGAGGTTCCTGCGCTCGCCCGCGGCAAGCCATCTGCGCGCCGTCATCACCGGGGAACACCTTCGCCTGCAAACGGTGATGCGCCGGATCGAAGCCGCGCCCGAAGCGCGGATGACTGTCGACGCCTTGGCCGATCTGGCAGGGATGAGCCCGTCGAACTTTGCGCATCGCTTCCGGCAGGTCACCGGCGTGGCCCCGATCAAGTACATGCGGCTTTTGCGCTTGGAACGGGCGCGGCTCCTTCTCCTTGACGAAGGCACCCCGATCGGCGTGCTGGCAGACCGCCTTGGTTACGCCAGCACCCCGCAGTTTTCCCGCGATTTCAGCGCCCGTTTCGGCCTGCCGCCGACAACCTATGCGCGACGCTTCGCTGCAGGTGGCCCAAGGCGTTTGGCAGGATAAGGCAAATCTCTGGCACGCACGATCATGGCCGCATTGCGCTGCCTCGGCTAAGTCGACGCAGCGTCGGCACAAAGCGTGCGTTTGCAAAGAGACGGACCTTATTCATGACTATGACCCTTACCATCGCCTTCAAGATCAAACCCGACCGGCTGGCGGATTTTGCCGCCCTCCTGACACAGGTCCAGAACGAGCTCCCCGGCACCAAGGGCTGCCGCGATCTGCGCGTCCTGCAGAACGCCGATGTCGCTGACGAAATCCTGCTGATCGAGCGCTGGTCATCGCGTGAGGCGCATCGGGCGCATATCGATGAAGTCATTGCGTCGGGCGGGTGGGAGCATGTCGCAATCCACCTCGCGGCCGACCCGGTCAGCACCTACTTCACCGAAACCTGACACGACCGCACCAGGTCCGGCGACAAACCGCAGGAATAGCTTACCTTGCCGCGCGCGCGGACGCGCGACAAGGTCTGTCCCAGCAATCCCCGCCCCGGAGCCATCCCCTTGAAAGCCCTTCTTGTCATCGCCACCCTCGCCCTCGCCGCCCCTGCCTCTGCCGGGTGCAAGCAGAACTTCTCGTTCCTCGGGCTGCCGCTTCTCAGCCAGATCGAATACCGCACCCATGACTCGATGACCGGCGTCTCGCCCAAAACCGCCGCCAAACGCATCGCTGCGCAGTTGAAGGCGGAGGGGTACTTCAGCGTCAAGACTTCGGGTGGCACTGTTACGGCACTGCAGGAAACCTCTGGCTCGGGGCGCGCGCAGTCGATCCGCTTCATCGCCAAGGCCGCAGGTGACACCACGCGGATCGACGCGATATTCACCATCCAGCAAGGCCAGATTGCCGGTGAACGCGTGGTCCGGAACGAGCTTTGCCGCTTGATCAGTGTGGCGGCGGGCTGAAACCGGTTAGCGGGTTGCAGCCTTGTCCGCTGTGACGGACCAGTTTTCCCAGCCTGCCACCAGTATCAGAATTGCCGTTGCTGCGATGTTCAGCCCCAGCAGTGTGGTGAGTGGCCCGGCCACGATGGCAACCGCACACAGCGCCACCCCGACCCAGTGCGACAGTGGGAAATTCCCCGCCGACACCCGCTTGAACAGCCCGTTGCCCAACAGGAACAGCGCAAGCCCCCCGATGACCGAGGCGCCTTCCAACAGCACGCCCGGATCGCCGGGGTGCACGATTGCGCGCTCCGAAGCGACGGCGCTCAGCACAATTCCCGCAACAATGGGAATGTGCAGGTAGGTGTAGGCAAGCCGGGCAAGCTGGCCTGGATTGGCAGAGTGCTCGATCTGATGCGTTCCCCGCTTGTGGCCGATGTGGAAATAAACCCACCACATCGCAATGGCTTGCCCGACGGCAACGAGGAACGCCGAAGTCCCGGCGACATCCCAGTCCAGCTGCGCAAAGGTTGCTCCGGAAACCAGCAGTGTCTCGCCGAGGCAAATGATCACGAACAGCCCGCACCGTTCGGCGATATGGCCGCCCTTGACTGTCCAGTTTGCGCTGACGTCGCGCCCCAGACCTGGCACGAGATAGCCAAACGGCGGCCCCAGATACTCGACCCCGAGGGCCACTACCCAAAGCCACACCCGCACCTCGCCTTCCGCCAGCCCACCCGCAATCCAGAAACTTGCGGCAACCAGAAACCAGATCAGAATGCGAAGGTATGTGCGCCGCAGCATGGCATTGCCCGATGCGGTCAGGAATACGAACAGCGTTCGGCCCACCTGAATTCCGACATAGGCCAGCGCGAAGATCAGGCCGCGTTCGTCAAACGCCTTGGGCAGCGCCATTGACAGAAAGAGCCCCGCTGCCATCAGCGCGAACAAGAGCAGCCGAACCGAGGTCTGTTCAGGATCCAGCCGGTTCAGCACCCAGGTGGAATAGATCCAGACCCACCACACCGCGAGGAAAAGGAACCCGGTCTGCAGCGCACCCGCAAGGTCGTAATGCGCCAAAAGCACATGGCTGACTTGCGTGATGGCAAAGACAAAGACCAGATCGAAAAACAACTCGGCAAAGCTGACCCTCGCATCGTCACCCCTAAGCACTTCCATGCGCTTTCCCCCACACCCAGCCTCAACGGTAGACAGCCGTAAAAGGCCACACAAGTCCGATCCTGCCTCTGGACTTCGCGGGTGCGCCCGCCGAAGCTGCCACGATGAGCCACCCCTCCAGCGTTCCCTACCACCCCCTTGCCGCAGCTTTATGGATGACGGGTGCGATTGCCGCCTTCACCGCGATGGCGGTTGCAGCGCGGCAGATCAAACATGTGCATGACACGTTCGAAATCCTGGCGTGGCGATCATTGATCGGGTTTGTCATCGTCTTGGCCGTGGCGTTTTCGATCGGCCGCCTGCGGGATGTGCGGACAGACCGGCTGGGCAGCCACGTGGTGCGAAACCTGTTTCACTTTACCGGGCAATCGCTCTGGTTCTGGGCGATAACGGTCATCCCTCTGGCACAGGTTTTCGCGTTGGAATTCACTTCGCCGATCTGGGTGATCCTGCTGTCGCCACTGGTGCTGGGCGAGCGGCTGACAAGGCCGCGCCTGATCGCAGCCGCGCTTGGCTTTCTTGGCATCCTGATCGTTGCGCGGCCTGATTTCGGGCATCTGGAGCCGGGCGTTCTTGCCGCTGCCGGGGCGGCGCTGTTCTTTGCCGCGACCACGCTGATGACCAAGGCGCTGACCCGGGGGGAGGCCATCGTGTCAATTCTGTTCTGGCTGACGCTGATGCAATTCTGCCTTGGCACGGTTGCCTTGCTGGCCGACGGCGAAGTGACATGGCCGACGATGGCAACGGTGCCGTGGTTGACGCTCATCGCAGTTTCAGGGGTGACCGCGCATTTATGCCTGACCTCTGCCTTGTCACTTGCACCGGCAAGTTTCGTCGTGCCCATCGATTTCGCACGCCTGCCTGTGATTGCGGCGATTGGCGCGCTGTTCTACGCCGAGCCGGTTCAAGCAAGCCTGTTCCTTGGCGCAGGTCTGATTTTTCTTGGAAACTGGATCAACATTCGCAGCGTGTCAGGGGCAAAGCAGCAACATCCAAAAGATCACAGAGCTGTGACGCCGCGTCATTGATTGACCGATTTTGCAACCGGCCCTAGCGTTACTGACAGGGGAAATCTCAGATCCAGGGATGAGGAAAATGAAACGAGTTATGATTCCAGCCGCTGTGTTTGCTGCTGTAGCGACAAGCGCGGGCGCAGGCGGGATTGACAGATCGGGCCAGGGCCTCGGGGCTCTGTTCGAAGAAGGCAGGTACATGGAGTTGTCCTACGGCCTTGTCTCACCAAAGGTAGAGGGGACTGACGTCGCAGCCCAACCAACCGGAGACGTGACCGCGACCTATTCGCAACTCGCGTTCAGCTACAAGTACGACGTCAATGACAAACTGTCGTTTGCACTGAATATGGACCAGCCGTTCGGGGCAGATATCTTGTATGCTGCTACTTCGCCGCTTTTGGGCGGGACGATTGCGAAGACCGATACCTATGCCGTCACTGGCATCCTGCGCTACAAGTTCAACGAAGCGTTCTCGATCCATGGCGGTCTGCGCGCACAGCACGCCAAGGGCAACATTCAGTTGCAAGGCGCCGCCTATGCTGGCCTAAGCGGCTACAACGTACAGTTTGCCGGTGACTGGGCACCTGGCTATCTTGTTGGCGTTGCTTTTGAAAAGCCCGAGATCGCGCTTCGCGTCGCGCTGACCTACAGTTCCAAGGTCAAGCATGAGTTTGACACCACGCAAGTCTTCTTCCCTTCTGGCCAGATCACTGACGTGGAGACGCCGCAGTCCGTCAACCTTGACTTCCAGACCGGCATTGCGAAGGACACGCTGCTGTTCGGCTCAATTCGTTGGGTAGACTGGTCGGATTTCAAGATTGACCCGATTGGATTTCCGGGAGACGGCCTGGTGGAACTGGAAAACACCACGACCTATACGCTTGGCGTAGGCCGTCGGTTCAACGAAAAGTGGGCCGCGTCCTTTTCGCTGACCTACGAGCCGAAAGGCACTGATCCGTTGGTTTCACCGCTGGCCCCGACAGATGGGCGCTATGGCGCCACGATCGGGGCGTCATATACGATGGACAACATGAAGATCAGTGGCGGCGTCAACTATACCTGGCTCGGCGATGCGCAGCCACAGACAGCGGGTGTCGGCCGCGCCAACATGACCGACAACACCTTGATCGGCGTGGGCGTCAAGGTCGGCTGGGCGTTCTAAGCCGTCACAGCAAAGCAAACCCCGCCCCTGATCCGGGCGGGGTTTTTCGTTGTGAATCCAACACCCCGGCGCTAACAGGGGCCAAGGGGTGACACGATGATCTATCAGACTGGCAAAGACTACAGGGCTGCGTCGCGCAAGCGGGTGCTGCTGTTTGGCATGTCTGGCCTCGGCAAGACAACGCTGGCCAACATGCTGCGCGATGCCGGCCAGTGGTTTCACTATTCGGTCGATTACCGCATCGGCACCCGTTACATGAACGAGTTTATCGCGGACAATTTCAAGCGCGAGGCGATGAAGGTGCCGCTGCTGCGCGAGCTGTTGATGACGGACTCAGTCTACATCGCGTCCAACATAACCTTCAACAATCTGGCCCCTCTATCGACTTACCTTGGCAAGCCGGGTGATCCGGCAAAGGGCGGGGTGCGGTTTGCCGAATACATGGCGCGTCAGGAACAGCACCGCGCGGCTGAAGTGGCAGCCATGCTTGATACGGCACGGTTCATCGACCGGGCAGAAGACATCTACGGCTATCCAAATTTCGTCTGTGACACCTCAGGGTCGATCTGCGAAATCGTCGACACCGAAGACCGCAATGACCCGGTGATGCAGAAGCTTTCTCAATCGTTGCTGTTGGTCTGGATCAAGGGTTCCAACGCGCATACCGAGGAATTGGTCCGCCGCTTTGATCGCGCACCAAAGCCAATGTACTACCAGCCGAAATTCCTTCATTCCGTATGGGAGGAGTACCGCGTAACTCATTCTGTTGAAGAAGAAAATTGCGACCCTGATCACTTTGTTCGTTGGACCTATGCGCGCGCTTTGGCGCATCGGCAGCCGCGCTATCAGGCCATGGCGCGGTGGGG
>NZ_JANMET010000137.1:0-12711 GCF_031377265.1 Tabrizicola sp.
CGCGCTTTTCGTCCTCGGTGTAGCCCGCCAGCGGGATGATCTCCATCCGGTCCAAGAGCGGGCTGGGCATGTTGTAGCTGTTGGCCGTGGTGATGAACATCACGTTGGACAGATCGTATTCCACCTCAAGATAGTGATCGACGAAGGTGTTGTTCTGTTCCGGGTCCAGCACCTCCAGCAGCGCCGATGCCGGATCGCCCCGGAAATCCTGCCCCATCTTGTCGATTTCATCGAGCAGGATCAGAGGGTTGGTCGTCTTCGCCTTTTTCAGCGTCTGGATGATCTTGCCGGGCATGGACCCGATATAGGTCCGCCGGTGACCCCGGATTTCGGATTCGTCGCGCACACCGCCAAGGCTGATGCGAATGAACTCGCGCCCCGTGGCTTTGGCAACCGACCGGCCAAGGCTGGTCTTGCCCACGCCCGGTGGGCCGACAAGGCACAGGATCGGGCCTTTCAGCTTGGTCGACCGCGCCTGCACCGCCAGGTATTCGACGATGCGTTCCTTAACCTTGTCCAGACCGTAGTGATCGGCATCCAGCACCGCCTGCGCCTTGACGAGATCCTTCTTGACGCGGGACTTCACGCCCCACGGCACGCCAAGCAGCCAGTCAAGGTAGTTGCGCACCACCGTGGCCTCGGCCGACATCGGCGACATCGACTTCAGCTTCTTGACCTCGGCATCGGCCTTTTCGCGGGCCTCTTTCGACAGCGCGGTCTTCTTGATGCGTTCTTCCAGCTCGGCAACCTCGTTCTGGCCTTCTTCGCCGTCGCCAAGTTCCTTCTGGATCGCCTTCATCTGTTCGTTGAGGTAATACTCGCGCTGCGTCCGCTCCATCTGGGTCTTGACGCGGGTCTTGATCTTCTTCTCGACCTGCAGCACCGAAAGCTCGCCCTGCATCTGGCCTTAGACTTTTTCCAGCCGCTCAGCCACGTCCAGCGTTTCCAGCAGGTCCTGCTTCAGACCAACCTCGATGCCAAGGTGACCGGCCACAAGGTCGGCCAGACGGGCCGGTTCGCGCGTGTCGGACACCGCGGCCAGCGCCTCTTCGGGAATGTTCTTCTTGACCTTGGAATAGCGCTCGAACTCCTCGCCGACAGCACGCACCATCGCCTCGACCGACGATTTGTCGCCGGCAGTTTCTTCAAGCGCCACAGCCTTTGCTTCAAAGAACGAAACGTTTTCAACAAACTCGGTGATCTTGACGCGCGCTTTGCCTTCGACCAGCACCTTCACGGTGCCATCGGGCAGCTTTAGCAGTTGCAGCACATTCGCCAGCACGCCGGTGCGGTAAATGCCATCCGTGGTCGGGTCATCGACCGTCGGGTCGATCTGCGACGACAAGAGTATCTGCTTGTCGTCCTGCATCACTTCTTCCAGCGCGCGGACCGACTTTTCACGGCCGACGAACAGCGGCACGATCATGTGCGGAAACACCACGATATCGCGGAGGGGGAGGACGGGGTAGCTTTGTGAAAGCTCGGTGGTCATGACGCTTCCTTCGTTTCAGCGGACGGCCCGGCCCCGATCATCGGCAGCACAAGAGCCTTCCCTTCAGGCAACTGTATCTGGTGCCGAGGACAGGGGCTGTCAACCACCAGAAGTCCGGGCGCCAAAACGTCATCAGCATGCACCCGCTGCCAAGCAGCCGCAAGACGGGAATGATCCGGATTGTCGGTAGATGTTGACCCGGGGTGTTGCGGCGATCAGATCGCGCGCAGATCAGGCCCCGCGCCGAACAAAGGCCGTCCAACACAGAAGCAGCGTCACGCTGACCCCGATTGCTATCAGGATCGCGGGTGTCGGGTTGTCGGGTGCGCTGATCGCCCCGCCATAGGCCACGATAAACGCGAAGGGGACGACGCCGACAGCATAGCCAAACAAGAACCGCCGCAGCGGCATGCGTGAAATCCCCGCCAGTACGCAGCTGAGCTCTGGCAGGATCGGCAGCGCCTGACAGCAGAACAGCACAACCAGATCGTTGCGTGCGAAAGCCGCCTCGATCTCGGCCAGACGCGCAGGGTCGTTGTAGAACCTGCGCAGGAAGGGTCTGCCATAACGGTGACCAAGCAGATAGCCGCCACAGCCCAAGGCCATCAGGCCGGTGGCGGAAGCGATCCCGCCGAGGACGGGGCCCAGCATGAACCCCGCCAGAAGGATGGTGATCATCGTCGGTATGGCGACCAGCATGTCCAGCAACAGCAGGATGACCACCGTTCCGATCACCCAGGCCGGATGGATCGTATCCAGCCAGATCAGCCAGGACCTGATGCCCGCCTCGGTGATCAGCCCGCTGCGTTCAAACAGAAAAAAGGTCGAGGCAAAGGCAATCGCAAGGATCGCCGCGATCTTCAGAAGGTCTTTCATGATCCGCGCAACATCCGCCGCCCCAGCCACGGCGCGAGGGCCTGGATCAAAGGCAAGGCACGTGCCGCGCCCACGCAGATCACCGGCTTGCCGCGCGCAAGCCCTTGCAGGATCGCCGTGGCTGCGGCCTCGGCGCTGATCTTGCCTTTGCCACGCCCCGCCGTCATCGGCGTGTCGACCAGCGGCAGGATGACCTCGATCACCGCGACGCCCTGACCTTCCATCTGATAGCGCAGGCTTTGGGTAAAGCTGTGCACCCCGGCCTTGGCCGCCGCGTAAAGCCCCGCGCATTCCTTAGGAAAGAACGCAAGTCCGGATGAAACATTCACGATCGCCCCACCTCCGCGCGCGATGATGCCGGGGGCCAGAGCGCGCACCAGCAGTGCCGGGGCCAGCAGGTTCACCATCACCTCGTCTTGCAGCATCTGTGGGGTCGAGCCAGGGTCGAGCAGCGTCAGCGCATGCTGCACGCCAGCATTGTTGATCAGGATCTGCAGGTCCGGATGCGCGCTTGCCACATCGGTTGCCACGGCGGCGATACTGGCAGGATCGGACAAATCGCAGTCATGGGTGAAGAGCCCCGGCTGGACCGGCATCTCGCCGACGCGGCGGGCCAGAACCACGACCTTGTGGCCTGCCCCGAGCAAAGCCCGCGTCATGGCAGCGCCGACCCCCGAAGTGCCGCCGGTGATCAGCACCTTGCAGGGCCGATCCAAAAATCTTGACATCTGGGTCTCCGCATCAGATTCGCAGAGATGGAATAGGCCGAAATGAGGCGTCTGGCGTGAACCTGAGTTTAGAAACCGGTGCTGCAGCGCAAAGTCTGATCGCGGCCCTGCGCGGGGCCACGTCCGGGCGCACATGCTGGAGACCGCGCAGCTGCGCCAGATCGGCCGTGATCTTTGCACAGGGCGATTTGGTGGGGGGTATCTTCGTGCTGCAGAAGGGCCTGGTCAAGCTTACCTATGGCACGGCGGACGGCGAGGAATGGATCAAGAGCTTCATCGTCGACACCGGCGTTTTCGCCGCGACCGATGGCGACGACAGCACCAGCAGCTACGCTGCGCGGTGCCTGGAGCCAAGCGAGGTGGTCTGTCTGCCGCGCAACATGGTGACCCAGGCCGTCAGCGGCGATCCTGCCGTGCAAAGGGCCTATCTGGACTTCACCGCCTGGGTGATGCGGCGCAAGCAGGCGCGTGAGGCGGCCCTGCTCGGCGCGTCGCCGGAGGCGCGGTATCGCCACCTGCAATCGACCAGTGCCGGCATTCTGGCGCGTCTGCCGCAAGGCGACATCGCACGCTATCTGGGGGTCACGCCAATCGCCTTCAGCCGGATCAAGCGCCGGATTGCGGATGCCGATCAAAGTGGGGCGATATCGCCATCCGCCCGCATCGCGTGAAACCCGGCCACGAATGCGTCCAGCCGCGCTCCCGCGATCGCATCGCGCAGACCCTGCATCAGCACCTGATAGTAGTGCAGGTTGTGCCAGGTCAGCAGCATCGACGCGATGATTTCGTCCGCCTTGACCACATGGTGCAGGTAAGCGCGGGAATAGCCGGTGCAGGCCGGGCAGGCACACCCCTCATCCAGCGGGCGCGGGTCGTCCCGATGGCGGGCGTTGCGCAGGTTGATCTGGCCGCGCGGCGTCCAGGCCTGCCCGGTGCGCCCGGATCGCGACGGCAGCACGCAATCCATCATGTCGACGCCGCGTTGCACCGCGCCGACGATATCGTCGGGTTTGCCGACCCCCATCAGATAGCGCGGCTTGTCGGCGGGCAGCATGTCGGTTGCATAGTCCAGCACGCCGAACATCGCGTCCTGCCCCTCGCCCACGGCAAGGCCGCCCAAGGCATAGCCGTCAAACCCGATCGCGGTCAGCGCCGCCGCCGATTCCGCCCGCAACTCCGGCGATACACCGCCCTGCATGATCCCGAACAGCGCGTGCCCTGGACGCTCGCCAAAGGCATCGCGGGACCGCTGCGCCCACCGCATCGACAGGCGCATCGATTTGGCCACCGCCTCTTCGGTCGCGGGCAAGGCCGGGCATTCATCAAACGCCATCACGATGTCAGACCCCAGAAGGCGCTGGATTTCCATGCTGCGTTCGGGCGTCAGCAGGTGCTTGGACCCATCGATATGCGAGGAAAAGCGCACCCCCTCCTCGGTAAGCTTGCGCAGGCTTGCAAGGCTCATCACCTGAAACCCGCCAGAATCGGTCAGAATCGGGCGGTCCCAGTTCATGAAACGGTGCAACCCGCCAAGCGCAGCAATTCGCTCCGCCGTCGGGCGCAGCATCAGATGATAGGTATTGCCAAGCAGAATGTCGGCACCCGTTGCCTGCACGCTGTCCGGCAACATCGCCTTCACCGTCGCCGCCGTGCCCACTGGCATGAACGCCGGCGTGCGGATCTCGCCGCGCGGCGTTGCAATCACACCGCTGCGCGCCCGCCCGTCGGTTGCATTCACTGAGAATCCGAAACCCACCGCCATCAGCTGCCCATTTTGTTCGCTTCTGCCGATGCTTTGGTCGAAATAGGCAGAAAAGCCAAGCGATGCGTGGCAGTCTTGTCGCGAAACTTGACAAGACCGGTCACTTCGGCAAAACCGTGAATGAACGTTCATTCCGAGTCGCTGCCTTGACAATCACACCGCCTCATCCGCTCTCAGCCGCCGAAGATCGTGGTCACGAGATCCTCGCGTCAGTCCGCCACGCCTTTGCTGAAAAAGGCTTTGATGGTGCCTCGATGCAGGATCTTGCCCGCGCGGCCGGGATGAGCGTGGGGAATTTCTACCGCTATTTCCCATCCAAGGCGGCGATCGTCGAGGGCATGGTCGGCCTTGATCTGGCAGAGATCGAACGCGATTTCGTGGAAATCCGCGCCTCAGTCGACCCGATGGCCGGACTGCGCGCCAAGATCATCCAGCGCATCACTGAGGATTGCCAGTATGACGGCCAGCTTTGGGCCGAGATCACCGCCGCCGCCATTCGCAAACCCGAGATCGCGGCCGCCTCGATGCGCATGGAAGTCGCCGTCGTGCGGCATCTTGCCGCCATCTTCGCGCAGGTGACTGGCCGTACTGTGGAAGCGGCGCAAGCGCGTTATCTTGGCCACTGTGAGCTGTTGATCCTGTTGATCAAGTCCACGACGGTGCGGGCCAGCCAATGCGGCCCGGCCAGTGCTGATCTGGCTCGGCTTGTCCTGCGTACCATTGACCAGACCCTGTTGGATGTCACCAACGACACGGCAAAAGGCTGAACCGCAATGCGACTGATCCCCTTCCTGACCCTGACCGCAGCCCTTCTGGCAGCCGTGCCAGCTATGCAAGCCGTCGCCGAAGATGCCCCCATCGCCCCTGATGCGACCGAAGTGGTCCTGCCGTCGATCACCGTCACGGAGGTGACCGCCCGGACGCTGCGTGACAGGGTGATCGCTGCCGGTCTGATTGGCCCGGTCGAGGAGGTACAGGTCCAGCCCTTGATCGAAGGCCAGCCGCTGGAAAAACTGCTGGTCGAAGTCGGTGATCTGGTGACCGAGGGGCAGGTTCTTGCCGTGCTGTCGAACACCACGCTGGAGCTGCAGCGCAGCGAGTCACTGGCCTCGCTCGCGTCTTCAAAAGCCTCGATCGCTCAGGCCGACGCCCAGCTTCTGGAAGCCGAAGCAAACGCCGCCGAAGCCCAGCGTGTTGCCGACCGTACGAAAAAGCTTCGTGAACAAGGCACGGCAACGCAGGCCGCGGCGGATACTGCGAATGCCAATGCGGTGTCGGCAAATGCCCGCGTGATGGTGGCGCGGCAAACCCTGGCCGCGGCAAAGGCGCAGTTGGATCTGTCCGAAGCCCAACTTGAAAACGTTGATCTGCAGCTGGCCCGTACCGAAGTGCGCGCCCCCGTGGCAGGCAAGATCGTGGAACGCAACGCCCGCATCGGCGGAATTGCCACGGCCTCCGGGCAAGCCATGTTCGTGATCGTCCGCGACGCAGCACTTGAACTGCGCGCCGACATCGCCGAAAGCGACCTGCTGCGCCTCAAGGTTGGACAAAAGGCCGTTCTGCACGCCGCCGGAACCGACGCGGCGCTGACCGGGACGATCTGGCTGGTGGAACCAACGATCGACGCCACAACCCGCCTTGGCCGCGCCCGGATTGCCATCGACGATCCCGAAATGCTGCGCTCCGGCATGTTTGTCGAGGCCGAGATTCTGGTCGACGAACGCAAGGCCGTGTCCGTTCCGGTGACCGCTGTCGGTTCGGATCAGTCCGGCACCACCGTGATGCGGGTGAAAGATGGCCTGGTTGAACGGGTAGAGGTCAAGATCGGCATCCGCGACGGCAGTTTCGTCGAGATCCTCGAAGGGCTTGCCGAAGGTGACACCGTCGTAAGCAAAGCCGGCGCATTCGTGCGATCGGGCGACCGGATCAACCCGGTTCTGGATGTGGCTGCAACAAACTGAGGGAACTGCGATGAACTTTTCAGCCTGGGCCATCCGCAATCCGGTTGCACCGCTGTTGGCATTTTTCATGCTGATGGTGCTGGGCTGGCAGTCCTTCGTCAGCTTGCCGATCACCCGGTTCCCGAACATCGACGTGCCGCTGGTGGCGGTGACTGTCGCACAGCCCGGCGCCGCTCCTGCCGAAATGGAAGCCCAGGTCACCAAGGAGATCGAAGACGCCGTGGCCGGGATCACCGGTGTCAAGAACGTCAATTCCTCGGTGACCGACGGCGTGTCCACCACCGCCGTCGAGTTTCGCATGGAAGTGCCCACCGACAAGGCGGTGCAGGACGTCAAGGATGCCATCGACCGCATCCGCGGCGATCTTCCCGGCGAGATCGAAGCGCCCATCGTCACGCGCATCGACATCGAAGGTCAGGCGATCATGAACTTCGCGGTGACCGCCCCCGGCATGACGCTGGAAGAAGTGTCATGGTTCGTGGACGACACCGTGACCCGCGCTTTGCAGGGCCGCCCCGGCATTGGCCGGGTAGACCGCTACGGCGGGGCAGAACGCGAAATCCGGATCGAGCTTGATCCGGTAAAGCTGAACAGCTTTGGCATCACCGCTCAGGACGTATCCTCGCAACTCAGCCGCACCAACACCGACCTCGGCTCAGGCCGGTCCGAGATTGGCGCAGGCGAACAGGCGATCCGCACCTTGGGCGATCAGGGCACTGTGGACCAGTTGTCTGCAACGACCATCGCCCTTGCCTCAGGCCGTCACGTCCGTCTGGCGGATCTTGGCCAGATCGTCGACACCTACAAGGAAGTCCGCTCGTTCAGCCGCTTCAACGGCAGCGAGGCGGTCACTTTCGCGGTGTTCCGCTCCAAGGGCGCCTCCGAGGTCAGCGTTGCCGAAACCACCAACGCCGCCCTCGACACCGTTCGCACCGCACATCCCGATGTCCAGATCACGATGATCGATGACACCGTGTTCTATACCTACGGCAACTACGAAGCCGCCATCGACACCCTGCTGGAAGGCGCCTTGCTGGCCATTCTGGTGGTGCTGATGTTCCTGCGCAACTGGCGCGCCACCCTGATCACCGCCGTGGCCTTGCCACTGTCCGCAGTGCCGACGTTCTTCGTGATGGACCTGCTTGGCTTCTCGCTGAACCTCGTCAGTTTCCTTGCGATCACGCTGGCCACCGGCATTCTGGTGGATGACGCAATCGTCGAGATCGAGAACATCGCGCGGCATATCCGCATGGGCAAGACCCCCTACCGCGCCGCGATCGAGGCCGCTGATGAAATCGGTCTGGCCGTTATCGCCACCACCTTCACCATCGTGGCAGTGTTCGTGCCGGTGTCGTTTATGCCCGGAATTCCCGGCCAGTACTTCCGACAATTCGGCATGACGGTCGCCATTGCAGTGCTGTTTTCGCTTCTGGTCGCACGCCTGATCACGCCGATGATGGCCGCCTATCTGATGAGCGCCAAGGACGCGGACGAACACAACGCCAAGGACGGCCTGGTCATGCGCGGCTATATGCGGATGGTCAGCACCACCACCAAAGTGCGGCGCCTGCCGTGGCTGAACTGGCGGTTCCCGACGTATTACGTGACCCTGATTGTCGCCGTGATCGTGGTGGGCTTTTCGGTCAAGGCGATGCTGGGCGTGCCCGGCAGCCTGTTCCCGCCAGAAGACGTCAGCCGGGTGTCAATCTCGGTGGAACTGCCGCCAGGATCAAGCATCGATCAGACCCGCATCACCACCGACGCGATGCGCGACGCCATCAAGGACGTTGATGGGGTCAAAAGCGTGCTGGTCATCGGCGGCTCCTCTCCGACCGGGGATATCGACGTCCGTCGCGCCAGCGTTTCGGTCGTGCTGGACCGGCTGGACAACGGTTTTACACGCAAGTTCTCCGATCTCGGGCAGGCCCTGCCGCTGATCGGGCCATTCCTGCCGCAGGCCGCAGCCAACGGACGCTTGCGCCCGCAGAACGAAATCGAGGCCGAAATCTTCCAGCGCCTCAAATCCGTGCCCGACGTGCGGACGTTCAAGCTGAATGACCGGGGCGAGCGCGACATCAACTTCTCGATCCTGTCTTCCAACGAGGCCGACCTGAACCTCGCGGTGCAAAAGCTCGAAGCGGCACTGGCGGGCGAGCCGCTGCTGGCCAACGTCGCATCCGAAGGCGCCCTGCCCCGCCCGGAAATCCAGATCACGCCACGGCTTGAAGAGGCCGCTCGTCTGGGCATCACCACCCAGCAGATCGCCGCCGTGGTGCGGGTTGCAACCATCGGCGATTACGATTCGTCGCTGGCCAAGCTTTCCATCGACAACCGCCTGATCCCGGTCCGGGTGCGCCTCAAGGATTCGTGGCGCGAGGATCTTTCGCGCATCTCCTCGCTGCGTCTTGCAACGGCCACCGGCACAACGGTCCCGCTGTCCGCCGTTGCCGATGTTGAAATCGCCGAAGGCCCCGCCACGGTTCAGCGCCTTAACCGCGAGCGTATCGCCTCGATCGGTGCCAGCCTGCCGGTCGGGGTGGCGCTTGATACCGCCACCGCCCGTTTCAACGAAATCGTGGCCTCGGTGACCTTGCCCGCATCTGTCAGGGTGGCCCCCGCTGGCGACGCCGAGGTTCAGGCCGAACTGTTAAGCTCGTTCGGCAATGCGATGATCATGGGGTTGATGTTGGTTCTGGCGGTGCTGATCCTGCTGTTCAAGTCGGTGCTGCAGCCGTTCACCATCCTACTGTCGTTGCCCCTTGCCATCGGCGGCGTGGCAGGGGCCCTGATCCTGACCAGCAATCCGCTGTCGATGCCGGTTCTGATCGGCATCCTGATGCTGATGGGGATCGTGACCAAGAACGCGATCCTGCTGATCGACTTTGCCATTGAAATGCGCGTCCGCGGCCTGGAACGGATCGCTGCTGTGGTCGAGGCCGGGCACAAACGGGCACGGCCGATCGTGATGACCTCCATCGCGATGTCGGCGGGCATGTTGCCCTCCGCACTTGGCATCGGCGAAGGCGGGGCGTTCCGCGCGCCGATGGCGATCGCGGTGATCGGCGGGATTATCGTCTCGACCGTGCTCAGCCTGGTCGTGGTGCCATCCTTCTATCTGATCATGGATGACTTTTCGCGCGCGATAAGTTGGCTTTTCAGCCGCATGATCGGCAAGAAGGAAGCCGAGCCGGAAAGCCCCGAAGCCCATGTTCTGGCCGAACGGATCGAGCAGGGCAAGGTTGATATGGCTTTGCTGCAAGGCCGCCTGACAGCACTGGAAGATGCTGTGACGGGCAAGCGCAAGACCACGCTGCACGTCGCTGAATGACCGGGGACTGATGCGAAAACCGGCTCATGGTTAACGCAATCTGAGGCATCCGCACGTGTAGACGCGATGTAGACGCAGGGAAGACGAAAAGAAGACGCAGGGAAGATCAGGAAAAGCGTGCGGTTTCATCGCGTTAACCCACCGAACGATGCCAGAGATTCACCCCCCGGGCCAAAGCCGCTTCGCCTCCGCCGCGCTATAGCGGCCCAGCCGGACATCCTCGGCGATCTGGGCCGGGTCACGCGCCGCCACCGGGCCGTAACCCCCACCGCCGGGGGTACGCACGCGCACCCGGTCACCCGGCTTCAAGGCAATATCCTGCGCCTTCGAAAGGTGCGGCGGGATCATGGTCACCCCATCGCGGATCACCTCCACCCGGTTCACAGCACCATCCCGCCCACCCAGCGCGCCCTGCGGCCCGACCCGGCCATGATCCATCACGAAACTGGCCCGCGCCTCGCCGCGCAACAGTTCAATCTCGTAGTCAAGGCCGAACCCGCCCCGCTGTTGCCCCGCCCCGCCCGACCCTTCGTGCAATGCATATCGGCGGTAAAGCACCGGGTAGGTCTGTTCCATGATCTCCACCGGCGGCGCCTTGGAAATGCCGATGGTGGAACACCCGTTCGACAGCCCGTCATGCCGCGCATTGCCGCCATAACCGCCGCCGGAAATCTGGTACATCACATAGTCGCGGCCCCGCTCGGGATCGAACCCGCCAAGGCCAAAGTTGCCCGAAGTGCCCGCTGGCGCTGCGGTCACCCGGTCGGGCAACGGCTGCACCAGGGCCGCAAACACCGCCTCGGCAATCCGCTGGCTGACTTCGGCGGCACAGCCGGAAACCGGGCGCGGATACTGCGCATCAAGGAACGTGCCCTCGATACCGGTGACCACAAGTGGCTCGAACGCCCCCGCCGAAATCGGCACATCGGGAAAGATGTGGCGCATCGCAAGGTACACCGCAGACAGCGTCGTGGCGCGGACCGAATTCATCGGCCCCATGCAGGGCGGCGATGACTTTGCGAAATCAAACGTAAGGCTTGCATCGGCGTTGGTCACCGTCAGCGCGATGGTCAGGGGCTGGTTCACCACGCCGTCGCTGTCGACGATTGCAGTGCTGTGATAGCTGCCGTCCGGGATCAGCCCGATCATCGCGCGCATCTGTCTGGCGGCCAGTCGGCGCATTTCGGCAATGGCCTCTGTCACCGTCGCATCGCCGTAGCGGTCCAGCAGCGTCCCCAGCCGTTCTGCGCCAACCAGCAAGGCCGAGGCTTGCGCCGTCACGTCGCCAATGCGTTGTTCTGACACGCGAATATTGGAACAGATGATCTGGTAGATTTCCCGGTCCATCCGGCCCTTCTTGAACAGCTTCACCGGCGGAATCCGCAACCCCTCCTGCTCGGCACTGATCGCCGAGGCGGAAAAACCGCCGGGTACAGCGCCGCCGGTATCGGGCCAATGCCCGGTGTTCGAAAGCCAGCAGAAGATTTCACCAGCCCGGTAAACCGGCATCGCAAAACGCACGTCCATAAGGTGGGTGCCACCAAGATAGGGATCATTGACGATGTAGATGTCACCCGGTTCGGGCGCGCCGGTGATCCCTTCGGCGATGCGTTCAAGGATCGTCCGGGTCGAGAACTGCATCACGCCGACAAACACCGGCAGGCCCATGGAACCCTGCGCAATGAGGCTGCCGTCGGTCGCTGAATAGATGCCGTCGGAACGGTCGTTCGCCTCGGCAATGACCGGCGAGAAGGCGGCCCGTGAAAACGTCAGGTCCATCTCGTCGCAGACCTGCTGCAGGCCGGCCTGGATGACAGCAAGGGTAACGGGGTCAAGCATGCGGGAGGTCCACGATCAAGTTGCCATCCGGGTCGGATGTCACGGTGCAGCCGGGGTCGATGATGCTGGTCGTGTCCATCTGTTCGATGATCGCCGGCCCAATCAGGTGCAGATCCAGCGGCAGGTGATCGCGCCAATACACCGGCGTATCTACCCAGCCACCGAACCACACGGCCCGGGTGTCGGACGGTGTGGCAATGGCCTTGCGCCCGTTGGGATCGATCAGCCGCGACAGATCCAGCTCCGCCCGCCGACCGATCACCGATACGTTCAGGTTCACCAGGTTCGCCCGGATAGTCGGCAGATCGACCCGGAAGCGGGCATGATATGCCGCTTCGAAAAGGGTTTGAAGCTCGGCCCGGCTGGGGATTGCGGATGGCAGGGCCACGCGCAGAAGATGGGTTTGTCCGACAAACTGCATGTCGGCCGAAAACTCGGTGCGCAGATCGGTCAGGGTGATCTTTTCCGCCCGGATCAGGCGGCTGCCTTCGGCCTGTTGTGCGGCAAGAATGGCGTGGACGTTGGCGATATCGGCGATGTCCAGCGGTTGGTTGATCGTCCGCACAAAATCATGCCGCAGGTCCGCCACCACGCAGCCAAGCGCGTTGGTGATGCCGGGGCGGGCCGGGATCAGCACCTTTGGGATGGCAAGTTCACGCGCCAGCGCGACCGCATGCAACGGCCCTGCCCCACCAAACGCAAACAGCGCGAAATCACGTGGATCA
>NZ_JANMET010000151.1:0-5309 GCF_031377265.1 Tabrizicola sp.
TATGGCCGCTACGCCAAAGGTGCCACCGAGGCGATCACCGCCCATGACGGCGTCTTCCTTGCCCGCGGTGGCCGCTATGTGCAGCTGGAAGGCAACGACCGCCCGCGCAACGTGGTGGCCCGCTTCCCGTCGCTGGAACGCGCGGTTGAATGCTACAATTCGCCCGCCTATCAGGCCGCTTTGGCGCATGCCAAGGGTGCTGCGGTCCGCGATCTGATGGTGGTCGAAGAGGTCGAGTAGGGTTTTCCTTAACTTCTAAAGGAATAATAGCGCCCGGCGGCGCGTTTGATGTTAAGATGAAAGAAAAAATGAGGCCGGGCAGATGACTTACCACGCCACGAGGGCACGCTGATGTGCCGCTGGGCAGCCTACACCGGCGCTGCGATCTTCCTTGAGGAAATCATCAGCCGCCCCGGACATTCCCTGATCCATCAAAGCCATTGCGCCACGCAGTGTCACTCGGCGATCAATGCCGATGGCTTCGGCATCGCCTGGTACGGCGCAAAGGGTGAACCGGGCCTTTACCGCGACGTGCTGCCGGCCTGGTCTGACCCCAATTTGCGCAGCCTGACCGCGCAAGTGCAGTCGGGCCTGTTTCTCGCCCATGTCCGCGCCTCCACTGGCACTGCCACCAGCCGCAACAACTGCCACCCCTTCACCCATGGCGCCTGGAGCTTCATGCACAACGGCCAGGTCGGCGGCTATGACAGCTTTCGCCGCGATGCCGACATGATGATCCCCGAGGCGCTCTATCCGGCCCGCAAAGGGGCAACCGATAGCGAGGCGCTGTTTCTTGTGGCCATCGCCGAAGGGTTGGATGCCGACCCGCGCGGCGCTTTGGAACGGGCGGCGGCGCGGTTCATCCGCCTCGCGCGCGAAAAGGGCGCGGCCCCGCATCTGCGGCTGACGGCGGCGCTGTCGGATGGCAAAACCCTCTATGCGGTGCGCTACGCCACCGATGACGCCGCACCCTCGCTCTACCACCGCTGGTCTGATGCGCGCGGCGGCTTGGCCGTAGTGTCCGAACCGCTGGAGGCCGAGGAGAGCGGCTGGATCGAGGTGCCGACGGCCAGCTTCTGCACCTTCCGGGGTAAGGACGTGACCGTCGAAGAGTTCCTGCCCTGCAGGCTCGCGCAAGCCGCCTGATCAGGGCCGGGCTTCCTCTTCACCAAATATCCCACGGGGGCTCCGGGGGTGTGAAACCCCCGGCGGGTTATCACCGCGCCACCGGTCAATCGTTAAGAAAGCCTTAAATCCATAAGGCTAACCCATTGATTTTATAAGATACGAAGCCTTGTCCACGCGTGGACATCAGCCCGCGCGTGACTGCCGCTTGCGATCATTCGAATCGAGGAACCGCTTGCGCATCCGCACCGACTTGGGCGTGACCTCGACCAGCTCATCATCATCGATATAGGCGATGCACTGCTCCAGGCTCAGCTTCACCGGCGTCGTCAGGCGCACCGCCTCGTCTGTGCCGCTGGCCCGAACGTTGGTCAGCTGCTTGCCCTTCAGCGGGTTCACCTCCAGATCATTGTCCCGATTGTGCTCGCCAATGATCATGCCCGAATAGACCGGCTCCTGCACGCCGATGAAGAAATGCCCGCGGTCTTCCAGCTTCCACATCGCATAGGCGACCGAGATCCCGGTCTCCATCGAGATCAGCACGCCCTGCCGCCGCCCCTCGATCGCGCCCTTGTGCGGCGCCCAAGCGTGGAACACCCGGTTCAAGACGCCGGTGCCGCGCGTGTCGGTCATGAACTGGCCGTGATAGCCGATCAGCCCCCGTGACGGCACGTGCGCGATGATCCGGGTCTTGCCGACGCCGGCAGGCTTCATTTCCACCAGTTCGCCCTTACGCGGCCCGGTGACCTTTTCGATGACAGGGCCGGTGTATTCATCGTCGACGTCGATGGTGACCTCTTCGATCGGCTCGCATTTTACGCCATCAACATCGCGGAACAGCACGCGTGGGCGGCTGATTGACAGTTCAAACCCCTCGCGGCGCATGTTTTCGATCAAAACACCCATCTGAAGTTCGCCGCGCCCAGCCACTTCGAACGCGTCGCCGCCTGGGGTGTCGGTGACCTTGATCGCGACGTTGATCTCGGCCTCTTTCATCAGGCGTTCACGAATGACGCGCGATTGAACCTTGGAGCCTTCTTTGCCTGCAAGCGGCGAGTCATTGATTCCGAAGGTCACCGAAATCGTCGGCGGATCGATCGGTTGTGCGGGCAGGGCGGTGTCGACCTCCACAGAGCAGAGCGTGTCGGCAACGGTTGCCTTCGACATGCCCGCGATGGTGACGATATCGCCAGCTTCGGCCACATCGATCGCAGTCTGGGTCAGGCCGCGGAAGGCCAGTACCTTCGACACCCGGAACTGCTCCAGCTTTTCGCCATCACGACTTAGCGCCTTCAGCGTGTCGCCGGCTTTCAGCGTTCCCGCCTCGACGCGTCCGGTCAGAATGCGGCCGATGAACGGGTCGGCGGACAGGGTCGTGGCGAGCATCTGGAACGGTTCGGCCCGGCGAGCAACCTGCGACGGGGCCGGCACATGGCGCTGCACCAGATCGTAAAGGGCGGACAGATCCTTGCGCGGACCGTCCAGCGCCTCATCCGCCCAGCCGGACCGGCCAGAGGCGTAAAGTACTGGAAAATCAAGCTGATCGTCATCTGCGCCAAGGTTGGCAAACAGATCAAACACCTCGTTCAACGCGCGGGTCGGCTCGGCGTCGGGCTTGTCGACCTTGTTCAGCACCACGATGGGGCGCAGGCCTAGGGCGAGGGCCTTTGCGGTGACGAATTTGGTCTGTGGCATCGGGCCTTCGGCGGCGTCGACCAGCAGCACCACGCCGTCAACCATCGACAGGATACGCTCCACCTCGCCACCGAAATCGGCATGGCCGGGGGTGTCGACAATGTTGATCCGCTGGCCTGCCCATTCAAGCGACGTGCATTTCGCGAGGATGGTGATGCCGCGCTCGCGTTCGATGTCGTTGCTGTCCATCGCCCGTTCGGCTACGGCCTGGTTGTCGCGAAACGCGCCGGACTGCTTCAGCAGTTCATCCACAAGCGTGGTCTTGCCATGGTCGACATGCGCGATGATGGCGATGTTGCGAAGCTCCATCGGGAGGGTCTCTTTCATTATATGCTTTGGGCGCGGCGATAGCGCAGAAGGGCCGGAAAGGCCAGAGGAACCTTTTCAGGTCGCGATATAGCGGTCGCGGCGGTGGTTGATCGCCAGAAAAAGGTTGAAGACAAGGGCGCCGAGAAATGACCAGACGAGGATGTTCCAATCGAGGAACAGCAACGAGACGGCGAACAGGACCGCGTCGAATATCAGCTGCGCGTAGCCCGCCTGAAACCCGGTCTTGTCTTGCAGGATCAGCCAAAGAATTGATATTCCACCAAAACTTCCGCCATGCCGCACGACTGCAAGGGCAGCAAAGCCGAACAACGCGCCGAACAGGATGGCGGCGAAGGCGGGCTCGATCCGGCCAAACTCCAGCCAGCGGGGCAAGAGGGCGGTGGCAAGGCTGAGAGCGGCCACCGCGATGAAGGTCTTCACGGCAAAGCGCAGCCCCATGCGTCGGTAGCCGAACCACAGGAATGGCAGGCTGATCACGAAGTAGACGGCGGGAAACGGCAGGCCGGTGGTGTAGCTGATCAGTGCCGCCACCCCGGTCGTCTGGCCCGCGACAAAGCCCATGTGAGTGAGAATGTGCATGCCGACCGCCGCCATGCAGACACCAAAGGCGATGCCTTGGGTGTCTTCGATCAGAGTATGGTGCGCGGCATCGGTCATCGCTGGGCGGCTATCACCGTCGCAGATTTATGTCAACAATGCTGCCTTAAATCGGATTAGGTTTTACGGCAGTCGCATTTTGAAGAACGCGATCTGCCGCTGCCCGCAGTTCTGCGGGTTAATCTGCTGATTCCGTTCGATTTTCAGTGTCTTCTTTTCGTCTACGCGGCGTCTTCATTGCGTCTACACGCACGGTTAACGCAGGCCACGTTAACCATGGCCCGCGACTCAGCTGGTTTCAGCCCAAAAGCGCCTTGTTCAGGTACTCATCAACCTTTTCCAGATAGCCCATTGTGGTCATCCATTTCTGATCAGGACCAACCAGCAGCGCCAGATCCTTGGTCATGAAGCCGTCTTCCACGGTATCGACCGTCACCTTTTCCAACGTGGTGGCAAAGCGCAGGAGCGCTTCGTTGTCGTCCAGTTTCGCGCGGTGCTTGAGGCCCCCGGTCCAGGCATAGATCGAGGCGACCGAGTTGGTGCTGGTCGCCTTGCCCTTCTGGTGTTCGCGGAAGTGGCGGGTGACGGTGCCGTGGGCGGCCTCGGCCTCGACCGTTTTGCCATCGGGGGTCATCAGGACCGAGGTCATCAGGCCGAGCGAGCCGAACCCCTGGGCCACGGTGTCGGACTGCACATCGCCGTCATAGTTCTTGCAGGCCCAGACATAGCCGCCCGACCATTTCATCGAACTGGCCACCATGTCGTCGATCAGGCGGTGTTCATAGGTGATGCCCTTGGCCTTGTACGCGGCTTCGAATTCCTCTTCATAGACCTTCTGGAACAGGTCCTTGAACCGCCCGTCATAGGCCTTGAGGATGGTGTTCTTGGTCGACAGGTACACCGGCCAGCCGAGGTTGAGGCCATAGTTCAGGCTGGCGCGGGCGAAGTCGATGATGCTGTCGTCAAGGTTGTACATGCCCATATAGACGCCCGAGGAGGGGGCCGAATAGACATCCTTTTCAATCACGGTGCCGTCGTCGCCGACGAATTTCATGGTCAGCTTGCCCGCACCCGGAAAGCGGAAATCGGTGGCGCGGTACTGGTCGCCGAATGCGTGGCGGCCGATGACGATGGGCCTGGTCCAGCCCGGCACCAGGCGCGGCACGTTGGTGCAGATGATCGGCTGGCGGAAGATCACGCCGCCCAGGATGTTGCGGATGGTACCGTTGGGCGATTTCCACATCTGCTTGAGGCCGAATTCTTCGACCCGTTGTTCGTCAGGGGTGATGGTCGCGCATTTGACGCCGACGCCGTATTTCTGGATCGCAAGGGCGGAATCAATCGTGACCTGATCATTGGTCCGGTCGCGTTCTTCGATCCCCAGATCGTAATATTTCAGGTCAAGGTCCAGATAGGGCAGGATCAGCTTTTGCTTGATAAAGTCCCAGATGATCCGGGTCATCTCGTCGCCATCAAGTTCAACGACGGGGTTTGCTACCTTGATCTTGGTCATTTGGGGCCTCTTGAAGGTTAACGGTTGGGCGCGATTTACCGCAATTCGG
>NZ_JANMET010000172.1:0-13767 GCF_031377265.1 Tabrizicola sp.
GCAATGTCCACGGGGGTAACGCGGGTCAGGTCGAAAAATCCGGGCAGAACGCCCATGTAAAACAGGATCGCCTTAGGGTTACCGATCACGGCGGCGACGCCGACGGCAAAGCCCGCCCAAACGCCTGGCCGCGTCATGCGACTGTCGGCAGATAGATTGGTTGCCGGCTTGCGTATGAGCATAAGGCCCATCAGCAGAAAGATACCAGAAGCAATCCACTTAAATGCCTCGAGAAAGCCTCCGTAAATCGACAGGATCCAGCTGAGGCCAAAGATCGCTGCCAGCGGCCATACCACGTCGCCGATGGCCACACCCACGGCGAGGGGCCAAGCGGCAGCAAAACCGCCCGACAACGCCCGTGCCGTAAGGGCGACCCACACCGGCCCAGGAATCGCCCAAAGGACTGCCATGCCGCCGGCATAGAGAAGCAATTCATATAGCGAAATAGTCATTCATATCTCCTTGCAGGGACTGGTCGCGGAACGACCGTTCACCTCTGTAATGGCATAGCTCTGGCCCCTTTGGCCGAGGCTGTCAAACAGGTCTGCCTCGGTGCCGGTCATGATGGCTTGGGCACCTAGCCCACAAATTTCATCATACAGCGCAGCCCGACGGGTGACATCAAGATGGGCGGCCACTTCATCCAGCAACAGGATGGGCGGTTGACCCAGGTCTTCGGCCAAGGCGCGGGCGCTGGCGAGGATAAGACTGATCAACAGAGCCTTTTGCTCGCCGGTAGAGCACTGATCAGCGGGCACACCTTTCGCGGCATAGACGGCGGCCAGATCGGCGCGATGTGGGCCGATAAGGGTGCGCCCGGCCGCCAGATCACGACGGCGACCTTCGGCGAGAGCAGCCAAGGTATCCGCGCGCTCTCCGGCACCGTCAGGGTATGTCAAGGTCAGGGTGGCACTTGGAAAGGCGCTGTCGCGGGCCCCAGCCTGCGCGATCCGGGCAAGGGCCAGGCGACGGTTCACAGTGATCTGTCGGCCCGTCTCGGCCATCTGCGCCTCGAGCACCGCGTACCAATGCGGATCAACCACCTGATCCTTCAACAGGCGATTGCGATCCCTCATCGCCTTCTCGTATGTGAGCGACAGTTCAGCATGATCCGGCGCGAAGCTGAGCGTCAGGCGGTCAAGAAAACGTCTGCGGCCTTCTGCGGCCTCGATCCAAAGCCTGTCCATGGCGGGAACAATCCACAAGATGCGCAGGACGCGGCCCAGGCTGGCTTGCGTTGCGGTCTTGCCGTCTATTCTGACCTGCCTAGGCTCTCCCGGCTCGGCCCAGGTTTCCAGCTCGTGCCCGCCACCAAGTCCGCGTACGTTGGCGACGACTTTCCACCCCAGGCTTTCCGGCTTTCGGGCGAGGTCTTCTGTCGCAGCGCGACGCAAGCCACGACCGGGAGACAACAGCGACACCGCCTCAAGGATGTTGGTCTTTCCAGCGCCATTTGGGCCGAAGATCGCCACCGGGCGGCCGTCAAGTTCCAGCCTCGCGGCCTGATGACTGCGAAAGTGCGACAAGGTGATGGTCCTGATAGACAGACCGCTCACTTGTTTACGCCTTTTCGTTCATAAACTATGGTCAGACCCGCATCGGCATGACCACGTAGACGGCCGACATGTCATTGCCCTCGCGCATCAAGGTCGGATCGCCGGAGGAGTTGAAAAGGAAAACCGCATTCTCGCGATCAACCTGACTGGCAATCTCCAAAAGGTACTTGGCGTTGAACCCAATCTCCAGCCGCTCGTCGCCGTAGGCCACAGCCAGCTCTTCTTCGGCGGCACCGCTGTCTGGCGCGTTGACCGAAAGAACGAGCCGATCTTCATCGAGGCTGAGCTTCACCGCACGCGACCGTTCCGAAGACACGGTAGCGACGCGGTCAACAGCTTTTGCAAACTCCGACGCGTCCACTTCCAGCCGCTTTGTGTTGCCCGTGGGGATGACGCGTGTGTAATCCGGGAATGTTCCGTCAATCACCTTGGACGTCAGCGTGATGGCGGGAGTGGCAAAGCGAACTTTCGTTTCGGAAACCGAAACCGCAATCGTCGCTTCGTCATCGTCCAAAAGCTTGCGCAGTTCGTTCACAGTTTTGCGTGGCACGATCACACCGGGCATTCCGATGGCGCCATCGGGCAGGGGCGCATCAATGCGTGCAAGGCGGTGTCCGTCTGTCGCAACGCAGCGTAGCACAGGGCCGCTTTCGCCGGTCGATACGTGCATATAGACACCGTTAAGGTAATAGCGCGTTTCTTCGGTTGAAATCGCAAACTTTGCCTTGTCGAACAGGCGACGCAGCATCGGAGCGGGTGCCGAGAAGTTCGAGGAGTATTCCGACGTCGCCATTACCGGAAAGTCTTCTTTCGGCAAGGTAGCAAGGCTGAAAGTGGAACGCCCTGCCGCAATCGTCAGCCGGCCGGAAGCCACATCTTCGTTCAGGCTTACCAAGGCACCGTCGGGCAACTTCCGGATGATCTCGTGCAGCATGATGGCCGACACCGTTGTAGAACCGGCACGTTCCACCATGGCGGGCGCGCGGTCCAGCACTTCGATGTCAAGATCGGTGGCGCGGAAGCTTACGTTGGCCCCCTCGGCCTCGATCAGCACGTTGGCGAGGATGGGGATGGTATTGCGGCGTTCCACCACCGACTGGGCCTGTGCCAGCGCCTTGAGCAATGTGGCGCGTTCGATGCTGATCTTCATGTCACTTCCCCCTATCGGACCCCTTGGAAGGGACGTCGAACTTACCCGGTTTTCGCCGGTCTACAAGCAATTTGCGTGACTTTGGGTGCGTTTGCGGGGGCCGTCAAGGTCGGCTCCGCATCAGCCCTGCAACAGACGCCGCAGAAGTTGCAAGTCGTCGGAAAGCTGGCTGTCTATGGCCATGAGTTCCTCGATCTTGCGCACGCCGTGCATGATTGTTGTATGATCGCGCCCGCCAAACCGACGGCCGATCTCGGGCAAGCTGCGCGGCGTCAGTTGCTTGGCAAGATACATCGCCACCTGACGCGGCCGCGCAATGTTTCGCAGGCGTTTCGGGCCGATCATGTCGGACAAGCGGATGTTGTAATGCTCGGCCACCTTACGCTGGATTTCCTCGATGGACAGCTTGCGGTCGGATGATCGCAAAATGTCTGCGAGGCAATCTTGCGCCAGTTCCAGCGTGATTTCCCTGCCAACCAAAGAGGCGAAGGCAAACAGCCGTGTAAGCGCACCTTCGAGGATGCGGACGTTGGAGGTGATGCGGTGCGCAAGGAATTCCAGCACGCCGTCCGCCAGCACAAGGCCACGATACTGGGTGCGATAGTACTCAACCTTCTGTTGCAAGATGCCCAGGCGAAGTTCGTAATCGGTGGGGTGAAGATCCACCACGAGGCCACATTGCAGACGGGACTTGATGCGTTCTTCAAGGTCCTTGATCTCACCGGGCGCGCGGTCGGCGGAGATGACGATCTGCTTGTTCTGATCCACCAGGGCGTTGAAGGTGTGGAAGAATTCCTCCTGTGTGGAATCCTTGCCGGCGATGAATTGGACGTCGTCGACCATCAGCACGTCGACGGACCGGAACAGCTCCTTGAAGTCCATCACTTGGCGTTCGCGCAGGGCCTGAACAAATCGGTACATGAACTGTTCAGCCGACAGATACAGCACACGCAGCTCTGGCCGCCGTGTTTGAAGTTCGTGGGCGATGGCGTGCATAAGGTGGGTTTTACCAAGTCCAACGCCACCATAGAGAAACAGCGGGTTGAAGCTGACTGGACCCCCTTCGGCTACGCGACGCGCGGCGGCGTGGGCAAGTTCGTTCGGCTTGCCAACAATGAAACTGTCGAAGGTAAAACGTGCATCCAGCGGCGCTCCGGGCAGTTCTTCATCGCTGGGCAGGCGACGAGACGCGGCTTTGGCTGCGGTACGCGCGGGGGCTGGCACCCTGCCATTGGTCTGCGCATTCACGGCGAATTCGACGCGATCCACCTCTTCTCCCGCTGTCATCAACTGAGTCCTGATATGATCGGCATAGTTGCGCTGGACCCAGTCACCAAAGAAGATGGTCGGCACTTCAAACTTCGCGACGCCATTCTTTAGCAAAGACAGCTTCAAGGGCTCGATCCAGGTCACGTAGTTGTTCTTGCCCACGCGCTTGATCAACTCTTCGCGCACCTGGCCCCACGTTTCGTTCGTCATTCTGTTCGACCTGCCCCAAAATCCATACCCCCGCGCTCTACCCGCGGGACTAGAAAACTCATCCGTCACTTTGCGGAACACTGGGTCAGACAAAAGGCCGAACGGCAGCGTTCAAGCTGCCTCACGGCCAGTTGCAAAGGGACAGGACCGCAGGATGGCACTCGCCAAAGAACGGCGGGCACACACGAGCGCTGTTGAGGCAGCTTCGAGGCTGCCTTCCAAGTTATTGTTCACAAACAAAAAACTCAGAACTAGTGGCCAAGCCACCGCGCTCTGTGCAGCAGTTTCCCGTTTGCGACCATTCCATGTCCCCCAAGACGAAGTGAATCGCAAGGATAACGGTATCAAGCTGTCAGGCGCATCTGCAACTGAACAACACGCTTGACACAGATTCACTTCCCGCGAATCCGATAGGTCGTGCAAATCGGCAACGCCTCGCTGCCTCGATGCGTATCTGGGGCGAAAAAATGCTTCAGGGCACAACCCACGGGTTGTGCCCTGAACAAAAAGCTTGACCGGAAAAACCGGAATCAGGCGGTAGGCAGAGCCTTCACGCGCGACGACAGGCGCGACATCTTGCGAGCGACGGTGTTCTTGTGCAGCACACCCTTGGACACACCACGCGCCAGTTCCGGCTGAGCAGCCTTTAGCGCGGCAGCGGCGGCATCGGTGTTGCCTGCAGCCAGCGCCTCTTCAACCTTGCGCAGGAAAGTGCGGATTCGCGACCGGCGAGCCTTGTTTACGGCGTAGCGTGCTTCGGACTGGCGGGCGCGTTTCTTGGACTGTTCAGTATTGGCCATGGGTCTTTTTTTCCTAGGGTCTTGACGTGTTTCAAAATGTTCGCACGAAAGACCAAAGGCCCCGCTGATCCCAGCGGGAATGATTCTTGCCTAAGCGGGCCCACGCGCATGTGACGGCGGCATATAGGGGAATGTTTTCAGAAAGGAAAGGCTTACTTGTCGCGAAACTGCGGCTGACGCTTTTGCAGGAAGGCAGCCATGCCTTCCTTCTGGTCTTCGGTCGCAAACAGGGCGTGAAACATCCGGCGCTCGAACAAAAGCCCCTCGGACAGCGATGTTTCCTGCGACCGGTTGACCGTTTCCTTGACCACCATTGCGGTGATCGCCGATTTCTCAACAATCTTGGCCGCAGATTTCATTGCCTCTTCGATCAGCGACTTCACCGGAACCAGGCGCGATACCAGGCCGCAACGCTCTGCTTCGGCGGCGTCCATAAAGCGGCCTGTCAGGTGCATGTCCATGGATTTCGACTTGCCCACAGCGCGTGTCAGGCGCTGGGTCCCGCCCATTCCGGCGACAACCCCGAGGTTGATCTCGGGTTGACCGAACTTCGCAGTGTCTGCAGCGATGATGAAATCACACATCATTGCAAGCTCGCAACCACCGCCCAGGCAATAGCCGGAAACAGCTGCAATAAGCGGCTTGCGAACCTTGGCAATCGCCTCGACTTCGGCCCCGAACAGGTTGTCGAAATACACGTCCGTAAACGTCTTCTCGGCCATTTCACGCACATCGGCACCGGCCGCAAAGGCCTTTTCGGACCCGGTCAGTACGATGCAGCGCACCCTGTCATTGGCATCCGCAGCCGTCAGCGCACTGGCAAGTTCGCGCATCATTTCGGAGTTCAGGGCATTCAGGGCGTCAGGGCGATTGAGGCGGATCAGAGCGACGTAGTCCTCAATCTCGACAATCAGCGTCTCGTAGGCCATGGACCGCTCCGCTTATTCAACTGGCGCAGACTCCTAACAGCACCGCGCCGGATGGCAAGTCACCTCTGACAGGATGGGCACCAGAAAGACGATCGGCCGGATTGAACCGTGCGCAGGATGGTGCCGCTGCAGCCGGGGGTTTCGCAGGGTTCGCCTTCTTTGCCGTAGACCTGAAAAGTCTTCTGAAAATAGCCCAACTCACCGTCGGTCTGGCGGAAATCGCGCAACGAAGAGCCGCCCGCCTCGATCGCCTCAAGCAGAACCTCTCGGATCAAAGGGACGAGCGACGCGACAGTGGCCTTGTTCAGTGCGCCCGCCTTGCGCAGCGGGCTGATCCGCGCACGATAAAGCGCTTCGCAGACATAGATGTTGCCCAGCCCCGCAACGATTCGCTGGTCCAGAAGGGCGGATTTGATCGGCGTGTTGCGATCTTTCAGCCGGCCAATAAGATACGTTTCGTTGAAGTCATTGCCTAGGGGTTCGGGGCCAAGACTTGCCAACAGCGGATGTGCGTCAGCTGTGCCAGTATCCAGAAGGTCCATCGCGCCGAAGCGACGAGCGTCGTTGAACGTGATCCGTGCGCCCTGTGCCATGTGCAAGACCACATGATCGTGCTTTTGCAGGGCGGGATGATCATGGTGGAAGTCGCCCATCATCTGCCCGGAAATCAACATCCGACCCGACATGCCAAGGTGGATGAGCAGACTTTCCCCCGACGCGAGGTCGGCCAAAATGTACTTCGAGCGGCGCCGCAAGCCTAACACGCGCTGCCCCGTCAGCCGGTCAGCCATGCCCAGCGGCAAGGGCCAACGCAGGTTGGGGCGGTTGACCTCGGCTCGGACAATCAACTGGCCTTCCATCACCGGCAAGAGCCCGCGGCGGACGGTTTCAACTTCGGGAAGTTCGGGCATAGCGGCTTTCTGTTGTTGGGTATGCTGCGTAACTTCGCGCAAAAGCATGGCTGCCACAACCGGGCTGCGTCACGTCCTGCGGCAGTTTGCGGTTTCCCTTGTGGCGGTCCGGGCGCTATATCCGCGAAAGGCGGATTTCGGGCGAAGGCAAGGCATTGCATGACCGGCGAAGATGACAAGACCACACATTTCGGGTTTCAGGACGTGCCGGAGGCCGAAAAGGCCGGGATGGTGCACGGCGTCTTCAGCCGCGTAGCCTCCAGATATGACATCATGAATGACCTGATGTCGGGTGGTGTGCATCGGCTTTGGAAAGACGCGATGATGGATTGGCTGACGCCGCGGTCACATCAACGGCTGCTGGATGTAGCGGGCGGCACCGGCGATGTTGCGTTCCGGTTTCTGAAGCGCGCGCCGGGGGCGACGGCGGTGGTCTGCGACATGACTGAGGCCATGCTAGTGGAAGGCCGCAAACGGGCCGAGGCAGAACAACAGGCCGACCGGCTGGATTGGGTTGTCGGCGATGCGATGGCACTGCCCTTTGCGGATGCAAGTTTTGACGTCTACACGATATCCTTCGGCATCCGGAACGTGACCCGTATCGTCGATGCCCTGGCGGAAGCTTACCGCGTGCTGAAACCTGGCGGGCGGCTGATGGTGCTGGAGTTTTCGCGCATTCCCAACGACCTGATGCAGAAAGCTTACGATCTGTATTCGTTCAACGTGATTCCCGCGATGGGCCAGATCGTGGCCGGGGATCGTGAGAGCTATCAGTATCTGGTGGAATCAATTCGCAAGTTTCCCGATCAGGAAACCTTTGCCACAATGATCCGCGAAGCAGGGTTCGGCCAAGTGAAATACCGCAATCTGACGATGGGCGTGGCGGCCCTGCATTCCGGCTGGAAACTGTGAGGGGGCCGCACAACATAATCCGCTTGATCCGAACTGGCGCCACGCTGGAGCGGACGGGGGCGATGGACGTGGTGCTTGAGGCGTTTCGTGCGCCGCCGCGTCTTCGGTTTGCCGCGCGGATGCTGGGTTGGCCGTTCAAGTGGCTTGGGCTGAGGGGCGATCCGACGTTGCCGCCTGCGACACGGGCGCTGACTGCGCTGGGTCCGGCCTACATCAAATTCGGCCAGATCCTGTCGACCCGCCCTGACATGGTCGGGGATGCATTGGCGCTGCAGTTGAAGTACCTGCAGGACAAGCTGCCACCCTTTCCGACCGACGTTGCCAGAAAGATGATCGAGGCCGAGCTGGAGCTGCCAATCGATCAGCTGTTTTCAGAGTTTTCCGAACCGGTCGCCGCCGCCTCTATCGCACAAGTGCATCGAGCGCGGCTGGTCGACACCGGCGACGATGTGGCCGTCAAAGTGCTGCGTCCTGGCATCGAGCGTGCGTTTCGCAAGGATATTGACGCCTTTTATCTGGCGGCGCGCGGGATCGAACTTCTGTCGCCCGGCGCGCGGCGGCTGCGACCGATGGACGTGATCGCGCACTTCGAAGGCGTGGTGATGGGCGAGTTGGACCTGCGACTGGAATCTTCGGCCGCGGCGGAGTTCGGGGCGAACACCGCAAAGGACGCAGGCTTTCAGGTGCCAAAGCCCTACTGGTTCCTATCCAGCCGAAATGTGATGACGCTGGGGTGGGCCGAAGGCATTGGGCTGAACGACAATGACGCGATTGATGCCGCAGGCCATGACCGCAAGGTTCTGGGCACGCGGGTGCTGCAATTGTTTCTGAACCACGCGCTGCGCGACGGATATTTTCACGCAGACATGCATCAGGGCAACCTGAAGATCGCAGCCAATGGTGATATCATCGCCTATGATTTCGGGATCATGGGGCGGATCGATGAATACACCCGCCGGGTCTATGCCGAGATTCTGTTCGGCTTCATCCGCAAGGATTATCGCCGCGTGGCCGAGGTGCATTTCGAGGCGGGCTACGTGCCGCCCGACCGCGACATCGACGAGTTCGCCCGGGCACTGCGCGCGGTGGGCGAGCCGATTTTTGGGATGGATGCCAGTCGGATCTCGATGGCGCGGTTGCTGATGTACCTGTTCGAAGTGACTGAACGCTTCGGAATGGAAACGCGGACCGAGTTGATCCTTCTGCAGCGCACGATGGTTGTGGTCGAGGGCGTAGCGCGGTCACTGGACCCGCACATCAACATCTGGGAAGTCGCTAAGCCGATCGTCGAGGGCTATATCAAGCAAAACCTCGGACCCAAAGCGCTGTTGCGTGATCTGGTAAAGACCGCACGGGTGCTGGCGCGGTTCGGTCCGAAACTCCCCGCAATGGTCGAGGCGCAGCTGATCCGAACGGGTCATGCAGCGGTGACGCCGCCATCGCCCCGCGGCGGGATACAACCTGTCATCTGGATTGCGCTGATCTTGGCGGCATTTGCAGCAGGCGTAGGATTGCGAAGCTTCTTCTAATTGCCGCCGGACGCTGACGGGAGCATCGGGAACTCCTGACTCCCTTCTTTCTGCGAGCCACACTCCGGACGGCGGACACAGCATTTTCAAGGCTGGCTCTTCGATTTACAGCTGTGCCAACCGCAAGCCTGTGACCGCCGTGGCGGCAACTTCGATGCCGCCTTCCAGCACCAGTTTGGTCCCCTCCGGGCCGCCACGCGCTTCGATCACACGGGCATAGTGTTCAATCGGGCGACTATCGATCATTTCGTTGTCTTTCCAGCTTTCCAGCGAAATGCTGTAGCGGCCGTTTGGCAGCGCTGTTCCAGTCGCATCGGCACCCAGCCATTGGTAGGGTGCCGCGCTGACCGGCACTTCCTCGCGGGAGACCAGCCTTCCCTGCGCGTCCTTCACCACCACGACTGCACGCGTCGATCCGACCGCAGGGTTCGGCGACAGCGTGACCGGGTCACCGTCGAAATGGACTGGCGCATTCGACCGCGCTTCCTGCCCGATCCAGCCGGCCATCTCCGACATTCCCATTTGTGAAAAACGCGCGGTCATTTCGGCCAGAAGCTGATTGGTCTGAACCTGCTGTTCCACACCCGAGAAAGTTGCCAGCTGCACCGCATAATCGCTTGAATCGATCGGGTTAAGCGGGTCCTGATTCTGCATTTGAACCGTCAGCATCTTCAGGAACGTGTTGAAGTCCGAGGTGATCTTGCTGCCACCCCCCGAAGCGGTGGATGACGCAGGTGCAGCGGTGGTGATGGAAGTTACATCCATTTCATAGCCTCATAGCCGAAGATCAAGGGAAGTCGTTTCTGGTCGACGCACGCGAGTGTCGTGCGCCGGGGTCGAGGGCGAGGGCGAGGTATCAACATTGCCCCGAACAGACTCTGTGCCAGGCTTGCCATCCTGCTGGCCGCCAGTGCCGGACTGTGCAAAGCTGAGGTCGGCGCCAGAATAACCTGCAGCACGGATATCGGCCAGCAATTGATCGGCATGGCGGCGAAACAGGTCCATGACCTCCGGGCGCTCAAAGCTCATCATCACCACGACACGTGTCGGATCAGAATCGTGTGGCTGAATGCTCAGCCGGACATGGCCCAGTTCTTCGGGCGACAGGGCGATATCAGTGTTACCCGATCCACCACTGGACAGCACCTGCACGACCTGTGCCGCGAGTGCAGAAACTGGCTGCGCAATGGCGTTCTGCCCGTGAGACAGCGGCAGCACCAGATGCGGCTGTATCATCAGGGGGTTGAAACCGAGGTCCGCTTCCGCTGTTTCTTGAGGCGCCCCACACGGCGTGTCAATCAATACGGTAGGGCCGATCCGCTCGTCTTTCATCATAAGGGAGGGGCCTGCCGAAAACGGCTGCTCTTGACCTCTGCCCGCCCTTGGCGGCGCTGAATTACCTTGCTGATGGGCAAGGTCACCGTCGACGGGCAAAGGAACGGTAGGCGCGACCTGCTCAGAAACGGGCGTCTCCTCCACACCAGGATGTTGGCCGATGATCGTCAGCACGATATCGTTAGTGGCAGGCTTCTGTGCCACGCTGCGGATTGCCGTGTCAGCCCCGACAAGGGCGGAAAGATCCGGGTCGGCGTCAGGGGCGATGGTATCTCCCGGATCGTAGGTTGTGGCTTGGTCCGACAACTGAACCGTAGTGCCCCCCCATTTGGCAAGAAAGGCGCTATGCGAGAGCGTTGCATGCCCGCGCGCCCCGGTCGTAGGTAGTGTTGAGGACGGGGTCGTTTCAATGGCAAGCGTTGGCGAGATCTTCAGATTCGAAGCCAGTGCGGTTTCTTCAACGGTTGCGACAATTGGGACGAGCTTGGGCCCGCTGACGCCGTCATTGGCGGTGCTGGCATCAACGGGCTGCGGGCAAGGCGGGTCCGCGGGGCGGGGCGTGGGGCTTGGCAATTCACTGAGGGTTTCTGCTGCCCCTGAAGGCGCACCCAAGGGCCGCCCAGCAGGCACATCATCGATTTTCTCGGTTTCCGCGCTCGCAAAAACCGGGCCAGCAAAGGCAGACGGGGCCGTTTGGCTTGAGACATGAACGTCGGCCCGAGCTTCAACCGCCACCGAGCGATCCTGCCCCGCCGCAAGTAAGAACTTCTGGTCAACAATCCAGAACAAGGGAGGGCCCGAAACAATGGGCTGCGCTACAACAGCGTCAGCAGCCAAAACCTCAGGCAGGCCTTCTGACCCGTCGCTGTCCGCCATCCTCGCGTTCGTTCCCGTTGTCTTGCCAGAAGCCCCTTTGTCTGTGCCTGCACAGGTGCTGTCCTTATCCGCGGCACCATCAAATGCCGCAGAAAAAGCGCCCTCTGTGCCAGAACACCCGGCATCACTTGAGCATGTGCCCGGCATCGACGGAACGGCGGCGGTCTGCAAAATTGGAACCATTGTCTGCTTCTTCCTACGACTTCTGCCGCTCATGGCGCAGTTATCAGGACAACTGGTTACTCAATCTTTACCCCGCTCGCTGAGAGTTCATGAAAGTCCAAACAAGTGGAGAAATAGGAATGGATGTTTCGTTGCCCGATGCGGTTCCGCTTCGGTCTAATCCGGACAGACGAGAAGCGATGATGGCCAAGGCGCAGGAGCTTGAGGCCAGCTTTCTGGCCGAAATGCTTGGCCATGCCGGGCTTGGCGAGGCGCGCGAAACGTTTGGTGGAGGCCATGGCGAAGATCAGTTCACGTCCTTCTTGAAGGAGGAACAGGCGAAATTGATGGTGCAGCGGGGCGGCATCGGGCTGGCCGAGCTGATCTTCAAGTCAATGACGAGGGCAGAAGATGCAAAGTGATTCGGACGTGGACGCGGCTCTTGACCGCACTTACGAGGCCCTGCTGACCGGCGATCTGGTGGCCCTCGGCCAGCTTGCCGGCACGCTGGAACGGATGCCGGCGCCGCAGCCGCTGGACCGCGCATCGGCGGAAAGGCTGGCGCGCAAGGCAGATCGCAACGGCCGGATGCTGCTGGCTGCGGCGCGTGGCGTTCGGGCGGCACAGGGCCGGCTGGTCGAGATCGCGGCCGAGCCGGCCCTGACAACCTATGATGCGCGCGGTCGCAGGGAATCGGTGGGGCAGGTTTCAAACTTGATGCCGCGCCGAATTTGAAGAGGCGACCAGCGGTCCGTCAAATCCTCTGCATTTCGCGGATCGGCCTTAGGAAAGCGTTAGACAGTCTGGCCCATCACTGATCTCGCGTCCCATGCCGGGATGGCGCTACCGGAAGACCCGGTTGCACTGGACAGAATGCCCGTTCCGCCACACTTACCGGTGGCCCTTTCTGGTCGCGAAAAGCGCGGCTCAATGTGAAGGAAGTTGTTATGTCGTCTCTTCTTACCAATACCGGTGCGATGGTTGCCTTGCAGACCATGAAGGGCATCAACGCGAACATGAACAAGGTTCAGTCGGAGATTTCCACCGGCAAGAACGTTGGTTCCGCCAAGGACAACGCAGCCGTCTGGGCAATTTCCAAAGTGATGGAATCGGACGTGAAAGGCTTCAAGGGCATTTCGGACAGTCTTGCCGTTGGCTCGGCAACACTGACGGTCGCGCGCAAAGCCTCGGAATCCGTCACCAACCTGCTGACCGAGATGAAGGGCAAGATCGTCGCCGCTCAGGCCGAGAACGTCGACCGGACCAAGATCCAGACTGATATCACTGCGCTGACCAAGCAAATCGAATCGGTGGTGGGTGCGGCCCAGTTTAACGGGTTGAACCTCGTCAACGGGTCGAACACTTCGGTCAACGTGCTGTCCTCTCTGGACCGCAGTGCAACTGGAGTCACTTCAAGCAACATTACCGTGACTTCACAGAACCTGTCGACAACTGCCGGTGCGGCTCTGGTGAACGGCGCGCTGACCGCCCCTTCGGTGGTGACCGGTACGCCAGTCACGCTGAACGGCTTTACCTTCCAGGGCGGCGCCGGCGCGCTTGCCAAGGATGCGCCAACGGCAAACCCGGCAACCCTGACGGCACTTGTCGCAGGTGACTCCATCGCCCTCAAAATCGGCTCGGTAGAAGGGCGTTATGTCGTCAAGGACGGTGACACTGGGGACTCTCTGGTAGCGGGCCTGAAGAACTCGCTCACCTCGAACGGGTTGTCGGACAGCGATTTCACCATGTCGCTGGGCGCCGGAGCGCTGACCGTTGCCAACAATACCAACTCTCCGGCAGCAATCTCGGTTACGGCAACGCGGGGAACAGGCGGTCTGGCGGCCTTGAACACTCTGGACGTTACGACGGCCCCTGCAACGGCACTCAATGCGATCGAAGGCATGCTGAAAACCTCGATCGACGCGGCTGCTTCCTTCGGTTCGGCGCAAAAGCGAATCGACATCCAAAGCGAATTCGTCGGCGAGCTGACCGATTCGCTTAAGACCGGCATTGGGGTTATGGTGGACGCCGACATGGAAGAGGCTTCGGCACGCTTGCAAGCGCTGCAGGTCCAGCAGCAGCTGGCGACCCAGGCCCTGTCGATTGCCAACCAGCAGCCGCAAAGCCT
>NZ_JANMET010000181.1:0-4390 GCF_031377265.1 Tabrizicola sp.
AGCTGAATTGTCCGCCGATCTGGCAGAGGGCATCCTGACCAGCGCCCGGCTGGTTCTGAACCGGCAACTGCAGCTGGCCGCAAACCGGATGATGCGGGTGGCGGGTCGCTATACTGCCATGGACAATGTGGTAGCTTCGTCCTGCAAGATTTGCGCCAACAATCCCGTGCCATTCTGGGAAATCCGTGCAAAACGCGTCGTCCATGACGAGGTGGAGCGGCAGATATACTTCGACAAAGCGCAATTCCGCCTGGCTGGCATACCGGTCTTCTTCATTCCCCGGTTGCGGATGCCTGACCCCACGCTAGAGCGCGCCACCGGCTTTCTGACGCCGACATTGCGCACGACGTCAGACCTTGGGACTGGGTTGAAATTCCCCTACTTCATAGCGATCAACCCGTCCAGCGATCTGACTGTTACGCCCTATCTGACCACCAAGAATGGCCGCACCGTCGAGCTGGCCTATCGTCAGGCCTTTCGTACAGGCCAGATTGCCCTTACCGGAGCCGTCTCGTGGGACGATATCTTGCCGGACGAGACACGCGGATACCTGTTTGTTGACGGTGCCTTCAAGTTACCTGCCAATTTCGAACTGACACTGAAGACCCAAACCGTTTCAGACCCCGCCTACCTTCTGGACTACGGCATCTTGAATGCTGACCGTTTGGATAGCAGGTTGGAAGTGACAAGAACGCGGCGCAATGAACACATCTCAGGTCGGATCATCAGCTTTCAGACGTTGCGCGACGACGAAGACAACACCACAATTCCTTCGCTAATGGGCGATCTGACCTTTCACCGCCGGTTTTCGCTGGGGCCACTGGGTGGCGAGGGTGGCCTGCGCTTTCAGACCCACAACCACAATCGCACCTCGAGGAATCCGTTGGACGGAACCGACAGTGACAGCATTGCCGATGGCCGTGATCTTGGCCGGATTTCGGCGCGGATCGACTGGCGCCGCAGTTTTCTGCTGCCCCTTGGCATCGAGGGTACGATTCTTGGCGACGTCACTGCGGATGCCTATACGATTTCCGAAGACGCAGTGTTTGCGGGCGAAACGACACGTACCCACGGCAATGCCGGAGTAGAACTGCGTTGGCCTTGGATGAAGACCGGTGCCAATGGTGCCAGCCATGTGATTGAGCCGGTGGTTCAGTTGATCTGGGCGTCATCCAACGCGGAAACCCTGCCGAACGAAGATTCCGCGCTTGTCGAATTTGACGAAGGTAACCTTTTTTCGTTGAACAGGTTTCCGGGTTCCGATGCGGTCGAACGCGGACGCCGCGCCAATGTTGGCCTGACATGGACGCGCTACGATCCGGCCGGATGGTCGATGGGCGTTTCAATCGGACGGGTGTTCCGTGCCGACGACCTTGGGCAGTTCAGCACCGGTTCCGGGCTTGACGGCAGCAGGTCCGATTGGCTCGCGTCGGCGAATTTCAACCTTATGGATGGCTTTGCCATGACCGGACGGCTGGTTCTGGACGATGACATGAACCTTACCAAAGGTGAGGCGCGCATTACCGTAAACCAGCCGAAAACTTCGTTTGCGTCTTCGGTAATCTGGGCCGTTGCTGATGTGGCTGAAAACCGGCCAGACCCGACGCAGGAAGTGACGTTTGATGCGCGGCGCAAACTGACCGACAACTGGACTGCCAAGCTGTCAGGTCGGTATGATTTTGTTGCCGATGAGGGCACGGTGGCCGCTTTGGGTCTGGAGTTCCTGAACGAATGTATCCGACTTGATGTTTCCCTCTCGCGTCGCTTCACGTCCTCGACTACTGTGAATCCGACAACTGATTTTGGTCTTTCGGTCGATCTGGTCGGATTTGGCGGTGGGGTGACGGCAGGTCCGGCGCGCACGTGCCGAAAGTAAAGATTGACCGAAGGGTGGGCGGACAAAGATCCGTGGCAGCAAAGACAAAGAGTGGCTGACGCAATGGCATTCTCCTTTCTAAGACGGCAAACGACGAGTGTTGCACTGGGCATGGCGCTGATGATGGCGCCAGCCGTTGCGCAAGATTTGTTCGCGCCAAGGCTCTATGTGAACGACCGTGTGATCACCGAGTACGAGGTGGCGCAGCGGGCGATGTTTCTGACGGTCCTGAAGGCCCCCGGCAACCCGGAAGACGAGGCCTTGAAGGCGCTGGTCGAAGACCGGCTGCGCCAGACCGAAGCCGAACGTCTGGGCATCAAGTTGACCGACGAGGAAGTGCTGCAGGGCATGAACGAATTTGCCTCGCGGGCCAATCTGACCGCAGAGGCGCTGATTGCGGAACTGGCAAAGGTCGACATCTCGGCCGAAAGCTTTCGCGATTTCGTAAGCGCAGGGCTTGCCTGGCGCCAAGCGGTGCGGGCACGATTCCTTGGGCAAGTTCCCGTATCCGAAGCAGATATTGACAAGGCGCTGGAGGCCTCTGCCCGGCCACGTGCGCTGCGCGTGCTGTTGTCCGAATTGGTCATTCCCCTGCAAGAGGGCAATGAAGACGCCGCCCTCGACCTGGCCGAGCGGCTTTCAACCGAGATATCCAGCGAGGGTGCCTTCGCCAGTGCCGCACGGCAGTATTCGGCGGCCCCGACAGCCGGCGCGGGTGGCCGACTTGAATGGGTGCCACTGGCAAATCTGCCAGCTGCCATCGGCGCGTCAGTGCTGGCGCTTGGCCCCGGCGAAGTGTCAGATCCGGTGCAGGTTCCTGGTGCTGTGGTGCTGTTCCTTTTACGTGATGTCGCGAAGGACGAATCCGCAGAGCCGATTGAAGTTACTGTCGAATATGCGGAGTTTCTGATCCCGGACGATGCCGCAGAAGTCGCGCGACTGCGGGCCGAAACCGACACCTGCGAGGACCTCTATGGTCAGGCAAACGGCTTGCCTGAAGACAGGCTCACCGTGTCCAAGATCAGCATGGGTGAAATCCCCTCGGATATCGGGCTGGAACTTGCCGGCCTCGATCCTGGCGAAAGCTCGGTTGCGCTGACGCGGTCCGGGTACCGGATGTTCCTCATGCTGTGCGGCCGCGAGCAGACGTTCGAGGAGCCTGTAACCCGCGACCAGGTCCGCGAGCAGGTGATTAACCAGAAGCTTGAGGGCCTCGCAGAAGGTTATCTCGAAGAACTTCGTTCCGCAGCGATCATCCGCGAGCCGTGACGCCCGCGCCCGTCCTGCTGACCTCGGGCGACCCGTCCGGCATTGGGCCTGAAGTCGCAGTAAAGGCGTGCCTTGCGGGTCAGCGCTTCGTCTGGCTAGGGGATCCAAGGCACTTGCCACCAGGCACAGCGTGGCAGGAAGTACCGGCGCCCGCCGCAGTTGGCGCGGTGCCATCGGGTGTTTTGCCGGTGCTGGTGCACCAATTTGCCGCCAACGCCCGCCCCGGCCAACCAGACCCAGCCAATGCAATTGGCGTCATCGAGGTGATCGCGCGCGGTGTGGCTTTGGTGCAAAGTGGTGCGGCATCTGCCTTATCTACGGCGCCGATCAACAAGAAGGCCCTCAAGGACGGCGCGGGCTTTGCCTTTCCCGGCCACACCGAATTCCTCGCCGATCTGGCTGGCGTTTCCCGTGTGGTCATGATGCTCGTCTGCCCGCAGTTACGGGTGGTGCCGGTGACGATCCACATTCCGCTGGCAAAGGTTGCTACGGAACTGACGGCAGAACTGCTGTCCGAAACCATCCAGATCACGCATGCAGCACTTATCCGGGACTTCGGCATCGCAACCCCGCGTCTGGCGATTGCCGGCTTGAACCCGCACGCAGGCGAAGGCGGTACGATGGGCCGGGAAGATTTGGATGTGATCGTACCGGTCATTGCCCGATTGGCCGCTGCGGGCATGGCAATCCGCGGGCCTATGCCTGCCGATACCATGTTTCATGCCGCGGCACGGGCGGGCTACGACGCTGCACTTGCAATGTACCACGACCAGGCGCTGATCCCGATCAAGACCATCGACTTTGCCGGAGGGGTCAACGTCACGCTGGGCCTGCCCTTCGTGCGCACATCGCCCGATCATGGCACCGCTTACGACATTGCCGGACGTGGCGTGGCTGACCCGACAAGTCTGACTGCCGCCTTGCGCCTGGCCGAGGAAATGGCGGCACGGCGCGGCTGACGTTGAAGGCGGGGATAGCACCACCTCGGCCCCAAAGTGCAAATGGTAGAGGAAGACGAAGTTTGGGAACGATAGATGGGCTGCCGCCATTGCGCGAGGTGATCCGGACGCATGATCTGGTCGCAAAACGGCAGCTGGGGCAGAACTTCCTGCTGGATCTGAACTTGACTGCCAAGATTGCCCGTTCTGCAGGCGATCTGTCCGGCTATGACGTGCTGGAGGTTGGCCCCGGCCCCGGCGGCTTGACGCGAGGGTTGCTCGTCGAAGGCGCGCGTCACGTTCTTGC
>NZ_JANMET010000185.1:0-3625 GCF_031377265.1 Tabrizicola sp.
TGTTCTTGGCAACGCGAACGGACCCACCTACGTCACGCATCTTTGCGCGCAGGTCCTGCATCTGTGCAACCGTCATGCCCGCGTAGTGGGCAACCACTACGACGCCAGAGCTTTCGAAGATCTGGCCGAGTTCATCGACCACTTTCTCTTTCTGGGCTCTATCCACAGTTTCACTCCAAGGTTGGGGGTTTCCCCCCGGCTCATATTTGCCCCGGAAATCCGGGGCGTTCGGGTCCGTGATAAGGTCCGCGACCAAGATCGCCACGAGGGCGACAATCCTTCGTTCCCCATCTCAGGCAGGATCATTAAGGCGTTTGCGCGCCACCCACCGTCTTGGACAGAACCGGGCGTTTTCAGCCCGGCAGTTTTCCTTTGCCGAAGCATCGGAAAGTCATGGGTGCGGCGCCTGCTTTCGCACGCACCGCACCAATCAGTTTGCCGTCGCCGACGAGATGTCGACCGACACGCCCGGCCCCATCGTCGAGCTGAGCGACACCTTCTTCAGGTACGCGCCCTTAGCGCCGGCGGGACGAGCTTTGCTGACCGCATCGACAAACGCGCGGATATTCTCTGCCAGCTTGTCTTCGGTAAAGCTCACCTTGCCGATGCCGGCATGGATCACGCCGGCTTTTTCGACCTTGAACTGCACTTCGCCGCCCTTGGCTGCTTCGACGGCCGTCTTCACGTCCATCGTCACGGTACCAACCTTCGGGTTCGGCATCAGGTTGCGGGGGCCAAGGATTTTGCCCAGACGACCAACCAGCGGCATCATGTCCGGCGTCGCGATGCAACGGTCGAACTCAATCTTGCCGGCCTGGATGGTCTCCATCAGGTCTTCTGCCCCGACGATATCGGCGCCTGCTGCTTTGGCCTCATCAGCCTTTGCACCACGGGCGAACACCGCGACGCGCACGGTCTTGCCAGTGCCGTTCGGCAATTGCACCACGCCACGGACCATCTGGTCCGCATGACGCGGGTCAACACCAAGGTTCATCGCAATTTCCAGCGTCTCGTCGAACTTGGCCGAGGCCGCGCCCTTGATCAGCTTCACCGCGTCTTCGACGGTGATGTTCATTTTGCCAGCGAAGGCTTCTTCCGCTTTGGCGGCGCGTTTTCCAAGCTTTGCCATGATCTTAGCCCTTCACTTCGATGCCGCAGGACCGTGCCGAACCGAGGATGATCTGCATCGCAGCTTCCACCGAGTTCGCGTTCAGGTCCTTCATCTTCGTCTCGGCGATCTTGCGCAGCTGCGCGGCCGAGATCGAGCCCGCCACCGCATGGCCCGGCTTGACCGAACCTTTGGCGCGGCTGCGCTTGCCGACTGGCGGCAGACCGGCGGCCTGCTTGATCAGGAACGAGGCCGGAGCCGTCTTCAGCTCAAGGCTGAACGACTTGTCCTGGTAATAGGTGATGATCACCGGGGTCGGTGTTCCTGCCGGAATCTCGGCGGTCTTCGCGTTGAATTCCTTCACGAAGGCCATGATGTTCAACCCGCGCTGACCCAGCGCCGGGCCGACTGGCGGGGATGGGTTGGCCTGCTGGGCCTTCACTTGCAGCTTCAGGCTGCCGATAATCTTCTTGGCCATCTGGCCTTCTCCTTTGTCACTGCACCCCAGAGGTGCGGTTTAGTGGTTCGGTCTGTCACCTGCTTGCGCTGGCGCTCGCCTCCCACGTGGCACTCAGTTCCCTTTCGAGACCTGCGTGAATTCCAGTTCCACCGGGGTTGCCCGGCCGAAGATCGACACGGTGACCTTCAGGCGGTTGTGCGCCTCGTCCACATCTTCGACCATGCCGGAGAAGCCTTCGAACGGGCCATCGGTCACTTGCACGGTTTCCCCGATGTCGAAACGGATCAGGTTGCGCGGGGCTTCCAGACCTTCTTCGACGCGGTTCAGGATCGCGTTCACTTCAGAATCTCGCATCGGCATCGGTTTGCCTTGCGGACCAAGGAACCCCGTTACCCGGTTGATCGAAGAAATCAGATGGTAGCCCCGGTTCGACATTTCCATATGGACCAGCACATAACCCGGCATGAAGCGGCGCTCCGAGGTCACCTTCTTGCCACGGCGCATCTCGATCACTTCTTCGGTGGGCACCAGCACCTCACCGATCTCTTCTTCAAGACCGGCATCGGCGACGGCGGTCTTGATCTGCTCGGCGATCTTCTTCTCGAAGTTCGAGAGGACGCTCACCGAATACCAGCGCTTCGCCATCGTCATAATCTTCCTTGCTGTCGGGGCCGCTGCTCGGGGCCCGCTTTCCTTGTTCCCGGAACAAAAAACAGCGCGCACCTCGAATCGATGCGCGCCGGTGTCCCTTTGGTTACGGCGGACTTATCCGCTGCCCACCGTTATTTCAAGAGGCTTCCACCGAGGGCGCGGTTTTCAGGTGCCGATGATCGCCTTCAGGCCGGTGCGGATCCCGAGATCGACCAGGCTGAAGAAAACCGAGGTCAGGGCGGCCATGATGAAAACCATGATCGTGGTCAGCATCACCTCGCGGCGGGTGGGCCAGGAGACCTTGGCAACCTCGGCGCGGACTTGGCTGATGAACTGGAGGGGGTTCGTGGTGGCCATGGGATGGGTTCCGGCGATAGGGGTTTCGGGGGAGATACGGCGGATAGGGCGGGAATTCAAGGGAAACGGGCGGGACGGGCCGCAAAAGGCCGTGTCCACGCGTGGACAAAAGTGCGGGGCAAACGATTTCAACGGGTTAGGAATTCGGATTCAGACTTTGTTAAGACTTCGCCCTGCCCCGTCGTTGTTTCGGCGCGGCCAGAAGGGGGGCCACCATCGCCTCATAAAGGGCAAAGAGATGCTCCACCCGTTCCCGATCAGACGCGAAACCGGCGGGGCGGTAGAACCGGTCCACGGCGCGGTCGAGCGCGGTATGGGCAGCCCGCAGGTTCGGCGGCATCAGGTCGGGGTCGTAGAGGGTTGCAAGGGTGGCACCGGGATGGGCGGCACGGGCGTCGAGGACGGCTTGCGCGAGCAGGTCGAGTTTGGAGAGGTCTTTGGCGGGCGGGAGGGGGAAGGTGTTGTAGACGGACGGGGAATAGCTGTAATCGCTCTTCAGGCGTCCCGCGACCGTGCGCATCCATGCCATGTGCATCCGGGAGGTCAGGATGGCGAAATCGGCGATCGTGCCGCCCGGCATGATCATCAGCTTGTTCGAGGCGATGACTTCGGGGCCAAGCAGGGCGATGGGGATGTAGTCGCGTGTTTCGGATGAAACCTCCGGGATGGCGATGTAGGGGACCTGCGGCTGGCGATCCTGGGTGAACAGGGTGGGATAGTCGGCATACTGCTGCACCGACAGAGTCGGGCTTTGCAGACGACCCGACTTGACCCGCCGGAGGCGGTCCCGGATTTCCGGGAAATCATAGTCCTTGGGGCTGGCATCCTTGAGCCAAAGGCAAAAGCGCCATTCGCCCGAAATGAGTTCGTCGCCGCCGACATAGGGGCGGATCACGGGATTAAGCGTAGGGTGCATCTGGACAAGCTTGTTTCGGTCGGATGCGTCCATAATCAGGTTGGAGAAGGACTCGTAGCCGCCACCTTGGCGCTTGAGACGTGCACCATCGGCTGGCTTGCTACCCTGAATGATCCGCTTTTGTCCGTCCTGC
>NZ_JANMET010000202.1:0-6421 GCF_031377265.1 Tabrizicola sp.
GCTGTACGCCACATCGAACCGCCGGCACCTGATGCCGCGCGACATGATCGAGAACGAACGCTCAAGCGCGATCAATCCGTCCGAGGCGGTTGAAGAAAAAGTGTCGCTTTCCGATCGCTTCGGCTTGTGGCTGGGCTTTCATCCATGCAGTCAGGACGACTATCTCGACATGATCCGCAGATATTGTGGGGCTTATGGCGTAGATCTGGCCGATGCCGACCTGCGCGCGCAGGCGATCGAATGGCAAGCCACGCGCGGCGCCCGGTCTGGCCGGGTGGCTTGGCAATTCTTCTGCGATCTGGCCGCGCGCGAGGGCGTGCGGATTGAATAGTGCGCTTGTTTGGTGGGGCGTTCGGCCTTAGGGCTGTGTCATGGTTTATGAACTTCTGCTGATCTTTGCGTTGATCGTGCTGAATGGCGTGCTGGCGATGTCGGAGCTGGCCATCGTGTCGGCCCGGCCCGGGCGGCTGAAGCCGCTTGAGGCGCGCAGTCGCGGGGCGGCGATGGCCCTGCGGCTGGCCGAACATCCGGGGCGGTTTTTGTCAACGGTGCAGATCGGTATCACCATGGTCGGGGTGCTGTCGGGCGCGCTGTCGGGGGCGACGCTGGGGCTGCGGTTGCAGGGCTGGCTGGTGGCGCAGGGGGTGCCTGCCGACTGGGCGGCCACCTTGGGTGTCGGCGGCGTAGTGGTGGCGATCACCTATGTGTCGCTGATCGTGGGAGAGTTGGTGCCAAAGCAACTGGCGCTGCGCAACCCCGAAGCGGTGGCGATCCGCATGGCCCCGGCGATGACGGTGCTGTCGGTGATCATGGCCCCGGTGGTGTGGTTTCTGGAACGGTCGGGCCGGGTGATCCTGTGGCTTTTGGGCGCGCGGGGGGCGGGCGCGTCGAAGGTGACGGAGGAAGAGGTGCATGTCCTGTTGACCGAAGCCGCCGAAGGCGGCGTGCTGGAGGAAGAAGAGCGCGAGATGATGGCCGGGGTGATGCGGCTGGGCGACCGGACTGCCAGCGCCCTGATGACCCCCCGCCACGAGGTGGACATGCTGCCGCTTGACGCGACGGGGGCCGAGGCGGTGGCCGCGATCCGCCGCATCGCCCGGCCGCGGATGCCGGTGGCCGACGCTGCGGGCGACGTGGTTGGCATCGTGCTGCTGGCGGATGCGTTTCAGGTGGTATCGCGGCGCGAGGCGTTGGATGTGAAGGCGCTGATGCGCGAGGTGCCGGTGGTATCCGACCGTGCCGATGCGCTGGATGTGCTGGAAATTCTGCACCGGTCGGAACACCACTTGGCGCTGGTCTATGATGAATACGGGCATTTCGAGGGCATCATCACCTCGGGCGACATTCTTGAGGCGATCACCGGGGCCGAAGCATCCCAGGATGCAGGCGAGCCCGCGATTGTGACCCGGCAGGATGGCAGCCTGCTGGTGGCCGGCTGGATGCCGGCGGATGAATTGTGCGACCGGCTGGGCCTGCCGCGCAGCCTGGCGGGCGAGTATGACACCGTGGCCGGGCTGGTGCTGCACCAGTTGGGCCGGATGCCGGAGCTGGGCGAGGTCGTGGTGGCCGAGGCCTACCGCTTTGAGGTGATCGACCTTGACGGGCGGCGGATCGACAAGGTGCTGGTCAGCCGCATCGAAGGTTAAGCGATGGGTGCGTGCTGTTGCACGCACCGCCCGCCAAACCGCGCTATTGCAGGAAAGTCATCGGATCGAGGCTGTCGACGCCTTTGCGCACCTCAAAGTGCAGGAAGGCGGGGTCGCCCTTGCGCACGGCGGCGATGGATTGGCCGCGCTTGACCTTGTCGCCCTTTTTCACCTTTAGCGCATCAACCCCGGCATAGACGGTCAACAGATTGTCGGCGTGGCGGATCACCACGATCGGGACCTGATCGGTATCCTTGGTGATCGCCGCCACCGTGCCATCGGCAGCGGCCTTCACGGCGGTTCCTGCCGGGGCGGCGATGTCGATGCCCTGATTTTTCTTTTTGTCATAGCTGCGGATGATCTTGCCCGCGACCGGCATGGCCAAAGCACTGGTGCTGGTGCGATCTGCGCCAAGGTCTGGTGACGGTGGGGTGGCCTTTGGTTTGGTTGCGGCGGGTTCGGTTTCTTCGTCGGGCAGCGGTTTGGTTGCCGACGGCGGCGTCGGGGTCGGTGAACCTGCGCCGGGCGGCGTAGGCACTGGTTCAAGAACCGGGGCGGGGCCGGTGGCGACCGGGATGATCAGCGTCTGGCCTTCGCGCACCGCAAGATCGGCGCCAAGGCCGTTCCAATCGGCAAGGGCCTTGGCCGAGACGTTGTAAGTACGCGCGATGGTGAAGGCGGTCTCGCCGCGCGCGACGCGGTGGCGGATCGGTTCGCTGCCAGCTGCGGCAGCGGGGGCACTTGGCGACGGGCCGACCTCGTCAAGCGCGGTGGTGGCGATCGAGGTGATGTCGACGGGGCCCGCGCCGCCGATGGTTGCGGGCTGCGGCGCAGCGGCGACGCGGGATGGCAGCAACAACAGCTCGCCCGCGCGCAGCGGATCGGTGGGGCGCAGTGCGTTGGTTCGGGCCAATTCTTCGGCGTTCAGACCAAGGCGGCCGGCCAACGCGGCCACGGTATCGCCGCGCCGCGCTTCGGCAAGTTGATAGCCCGGGTAGGAAAGGACACCGTTGCCATCAGGCCGGGGCGGGGCTGCGGTGGCAACGCGGGCGGCGTCAGAGGTGTTCCCCGCGCCGGCACGAAGATCCCAATCAAGGTCGCCCACCGGGATGCAACCCGCGAGTGCAAAAAGACTAACGCCTAGCGCCAGGCGCAGGCGAGACGTTGCGAAAGATGGAACCATGTCTGACCGCCTCTTGCCAAATGCCCGGGTTGGCCCGGTTTCTTGGCGACATCCTACTCTGCGCCGAGCCCTTCGACCAGAGGGACGAATCGTACCGGGCGAAGTTCTTCGTATTCAAAGCCGCTGGCGGTGCGCGTCACCTTGATCAGGCTTTGCACGGCGTCGGATTGCCCCACGGGTACCACCATGATGCCGCCCAGCTTTAACTGCGCCAGCAAGGGGCCGGGCGGGTCTTCGGCGGCGGCGGTCACCAGGATACGGTCGAACGGTGCCTGATCGGGCAAACCAAACGACCCATCCGCCGTGAGCGAGGTGATGTTGGTGAGTTTCAGCTGGGTGAAAAGCTCGGCTGCCTCGCGCACCAGGCGGCGAAACCGATCGACCGTATAAACCCGGCGGGCCAGTTGCGACAGGATCGCGGCCTGATAGCCAGATCCGGTGCCCACCTCCAGCACGGTATCGCGCGCGGTCACGTTCAGCGCCTGCGTCATCAGGCCAACCACCGAGGGCTGGCTGATGGTCTGCCCGCAAGCAATCGGCAGGGGCATGTCTTCGTAGGCGCGCAGGGCGAAAATGCCTTTGACGAATACCCCGCGATCAACCCGTTCCATTGCCGTCAACACGCGCCCGTCGGTCACCCCGCGCGAGCGCAGCGCAAACAAGAAGCGCATCTTGCGTTCGGCAAGTTCGCCGGAATGGTCATCGTCATCCTCCGGCGGGGATGGGGTCATGCGAGCCGGTCCGCAAGATCGGCGAGCAGATCATGCGCCGTCAGGTCTGCGCGCATCGGGGTGACGGCGATATGGCCTTGCAGGTTCACCGCGGCATCGGTGCCGGGCAGGGTTGGGGTTTGCTGCGGGCCACCCTTGATCCAGAGGAACTTGCGGCCCGAGGGGGAATGGTGTGGTTCCACGCCGAAGGCGGTGTCGCGGCGGAAGCCTTGCGGCGCGACCTTGATGCCAAGCGTTCCGGCCCCGCTGCGGGGCGGGAAGTTGACGTTGTAGAAGATGCGGTAATCGTCCTGCGTCCAGATGCCTTTTTCCAGCAGGGAAGTGACGACGCCGATACCGTGTTGGCGCGCACTTTCGAACGGGTCGGGCAGCCCGTCATTGTCCGGCCCAAAGAACTGCGACAGGGCGATTGCCGGAACACCTTGCAAGGCCGCCTCCATCGCGCCGCCGATGGTGCCGGAATAGAGCACGTTCTCGGCTGCGTTGTTGCCGCGGTTGACGCCGGACAGCACGAGATCAGGTTTTGCGCCCTCCAGCACATCGTAGATCGCGGCCAGCACACAATCGGCCGGGCTGCCTTCGGCGGCAAAGCGGCGGGGTCCGAGTTTGGCGATCATCATCGGGTGGGTGTAGCTGATGCAATGCCCGACGCCAGACTGTTCAAACGCCGGGGCCACGGTCCAGACCTCGCCGTCTGGTCCAGCGACAGCGGTGGCGATTTCGGTCAGAACCTCAAGGCCGGGGGCGTTGATGCCGTCGTCATTGGTGATCAGGATACGCATGAAGACCCCTTTGGCTGTCCTCTGATTAGACGAGGCGGGGAATGCCTTCAAGCACCGATGGCCGCCGCTTTGCCCTACTTGGGGTGGAAGGAAGGCGGCTAACGTACGGTAAAGCCTATCCTTGCATCAATGCTTGAGGAAAGGCTTGCATGATCTTGTGTCGCGGGGTTTGATAGCCTGAACCAGTGTGGGGGCACATGGCAAAGGGATCAGGACAGACAAGCGTCGCAATCCAGGTGGATGATCTCCACAAGTCGTTTGGCACGCACCATGTGCTCAAGGGTGTTTCCCTGACAGCACATGAAGGGGATGTGGTCGCGATCATTGGTGGGTCGGGATCCGGCAAATCCACCATGCTGCGCTGCATCAACTTTCTGGAAACACCGTCCAGCGGCAGTATATCTGTCGCGGGCGAAGCGGTGGCGATGCACGCTGATGGCAGGCCGGCAGACCGAAAGCAGCTGGAGCGCATTCGCCAAAGCCTTGGCATGGTTTTCCAGTCCTTCAACCTTTGGACCCACAAGACGGTTCTGGAGAACCTGATCGAAGTGCCGGTGCAGGTGATGAAATGCCCCAAGGACGAGGCCATCGCCCGGGCGCGCAAGCTGCTGGCGCGGGTCGGGTTGGCTGAAAAGGAAGGGGCTTATCCGGCATTCATGTCTGGGGGCCAGCAGCAGCGGGCGGCGATTGCGCGGGCGCTGTGCATGGAACCGAAGGCCATGCTGTTTGATGAGCCGACATCGGCGCTGGATCCCGAACTGGTGGGCGAAGTGCTGCAAGTGATCCGTGGGCTGGCCGATGAAGGCCGCACCATGGTGTTGGTGACGCATGAGATGAAGTTTGCGCGTGAGGTCGCGAGCCACGTGATCTACTTGCACAACGGCGTCATCGAGGAAGAGGGACCACCTGAAGCACTGTTCGGAGCGCCTAAATCCGAACGGCTGAAGCAGTTTCTGAAATCCGTAAGCTAACGAGGCTAAATCGTGAAATCGAAAGGACGAAAATGAAGCGAGCTGTACTTTTGACTTTCGCCACCCTGTTCTTTGGTGGTGCTGCTGTTGCCGAACCCCTGAAGATCGGTATTGCGGCGGAACCCTATCCTCCCTTTGCCTCGCCAGATGCGGCAGGCAACTGGGTTGGCTGGGAAGTTGACTTTATCAATGCCGTCTGCGCGGCAGGCGAAATGGAATGCGTGATCACGCCAGTGGCGTGGGAAGGCATCATTCCATCACTGACCGGCGGCCAGATCGACGCCATCATGGCGTCGATGTCGATCACCGAAGAGCGGTCGAAGACCATCGACTTTTCGGACAAATACTACAACACCCCGACGGTGATCGTGACGGCCAAGGGATCGGGTCTGACGCCTGATGCCGCTGGAATGGCGGGCAAGATCATCGGCGTACAGGTCTCCACGATCCACGAGGCATATGCGCAGAAGCATTTCCCCGATGCGGCCGAGATCAAGACTTACCAGACCACGGACGAAGGTTTTCAGGATCTGGCCGCTGGCCGGATTGACGCGAGCCAGGCCGACAGCATCGCCATTGATGCGTTCCTTGCATCCGATGCTGGTAAAGCCTGCTGCGAAGCCATCGGGGCTGTTGAGGATGACCCGGCGATCCTTGGCAAGGGCGTAGGCGTCGGACTGCGCAAAGGCGAGGACGAACTGAGGGCCAAGTTCAACGCGGCCATCGCCAAAGTCATCGCAGACGGCACCTATGACGCGATCTCCAAGCCTTACTTCGCCTCATCGATCTACGGCGGCTGACAGACGTGTTCGGGGCTCTCCCCCTTGCAGCCTCGACCGCCGAGCTTTTGGCCTGGTCGCCCCCCGGTTGGGGGGCGACACTGGTTGCGGGGTTGGGCAACACGGTCCTGATCGCGCTGGGGGCCTATGCTGTTGGTCTCATGATCGGGGTGCTGGGGGCGTTCGGCAAACTTTACGGCGGGCCGATCCTCAAGGACCTCTTGGCGATCTACACCACGCTTGTGCGCGCTGTGCCGGAACTGGTGCTGCTGTTGCTGATCACCTTTGCCGCCAAGGATGCGATCAACGCCATCCTGCGCAGCTATGAC
>NZ_JANMET010000210.1:0-5531 GCF_031377265.1 Tabrizicola sp.
TGGCTGACGCCGAGGGGGCCGTCCTTCCCGTGGTAGCGGTTGTCGTGGGTATCGTTCACCTCGGACTTGCGGAAGTAGGGAAGGATGTCGTCATACCCCCAGCCGGGGCAGCCCATCTGACGCCAATCGTCGTAGTCCTGCGCGTTGCCGCGCGTGTAAAGCTGGGCGTTGATCGAGGAGCCGCCGCCGATGACTTTCGCCTGCGTATAGCGGATCTGCATGCCGCGCATGTGGCGCTGCGGCACCGTCTGCCAGCCCCAGGAGCCGATGCCCTTGGTCATTTTGGCAAAGCCTGCGGGCAGGTGGTAGAACGGGTGCCGGTCGCGCCCGCCGGCCTCCAGCAGCAGCACCTTGGCGTTGGGGTCCTCCGACAGCCGCGCGGCCAGCACGCAGCCCGCCGACCCGCCGCCGATGATGATGAAATCATAGGTCATGCTCACAACCTCGCAATCGACAGGCCGCCGTCGACGGGGATCACCGCCCCGGTGGCAAAGCGCATCTGGCCGGTGGCAATGGGCACGATGATCTGGCCAATGTCCGCCGGCACCCCCCAGCGGGCCATCGGCACGAGGCCGCTTTCGATCCGTGAGGTGTATTTGTCGCGCACCCCCGCCGTCATCGCGGTGTCGATGATGCCGGGGCGCAGTTCGAACACGCCGATATCCAGCGGCGCCATCCGCACCGCGAAGGCCTGCGCCATCATCGAGGCCCCGGCCTTGGAGATGCAGTATTCGGCCCGGTCGGCGCTGACCATGCCGGCGCTGACCGAGGTGATGAAGGTCATGCTGCGGTACTGCGCGGTGCTGCGCCCGGCCATCCGGCGACCGACCTCTTGCGCCAGAAAGAACGCGCCGCGCAGGTTGATCGCCATCACCTGATCAAAGCTGTCCCCCGTCACGTCAAAGAGATCGCCGCGTGTCCGTGCCGGGATACCGGCGTTGGAGATGAAGGTGGTCACCGGCCCGGCGGCCGCCTCGACCCGGTCAATCAGGCTGCCCACCGCGCCCGCGTCGCGCAGATCATGGCGCAGATAGACGGTGCCCGCGCCCAGGCGCGCCTGCGCCTCGGTGACGGTATGGGCATCTTCGGCAAGCTCTGCCGCGATGACGATGCGAAAGCCCGCCGCCGCCAGCGCCTCGGCCAGCCCAAGGCCGATGCCCTGCTGGCCCCCGGTGATCAAGGCGACGGGCGTCATGCAAAATCCCTTTCCCGGATATGCGCCGCCGTGCGCAGGGCCAGCGCGGCAATGGTCAGCGCCGGGTTCACCGCCGCCGAGGTGGGCAGGACCGAGGCATCGGTGATGAACAGGTTCGGGTGGTCATGGGCGCGGCAGAACGGATCGACCACGCTTGTGGCAGGGTCTGCCCCCATCCGTGCCGTGCCGCATTGATGCGAGGGGGTTCGCCGGTCAAAAGCGCGACTGAGAACAATTGGATACCCGGCTTTCTTCAGTTTCTGCTTCAATGTTTTCACCAGCGCCAGATGCGCGTCCCAATTCGACCGCTTCCAATCCAGCATGATCTGATCGCCCCGCAATGTCACCCGGCTGTCGGGGTTGGGCAGGTCTTCCGACATGGCCAGAATGTCGACCGAATGCCGCGCGATCCAGGCCGCCAACGGCGCCGGGATCGGGGTGTCCGAGGCCAGGATCGGCCCGGAAATCTTGCCCAGCAGCTGCACATTGCCCAAAGGCGCACCACCCGGTCCACCGGTCAGATAGAAATCGTTCAGCTGCAGGGTCTTTTGATAGACCGACAGGTTGCGGCGCCACGGATGCAGCGCCAGCACCGCGCTGAGGTTGTGGTTCATGAAGTTGCGCCCGACCTGATCGGAACGGTTCGCCAGCCCCGTCGGATGATCTGCGTCCGCCGAGCCGAGCAACAGGGCCGCCGACATCACCGCGCCTGCGGCCAGCACGATCAGCGGCGTGGCAAGGCGTTCGGTCCGACCGTCGCGCTGCACCTCCACGCCGGAAATCCGCCCGCCGGTTGTCAGCAATCGCAACACCCGCGCGCCGGTTTCCAGCCGCACATTCGGGTGCTGCAGCGCATGCGCCAATCCCACGGTTTCGGCATCCATCTTGCCGCCGCAGGTATCAGGAAAGGCATCCCATGGGGTCTGCCCATGCTTGAGCCAAAGGTCGATGTCGACACCTAAGGGAAGAGATGAAGGATGCAGGCCAATATTTTGCAATCGTTTGCGAAAGTCTGCAATTGCAGGTTCGTCAGGCACTGGCGGAAAGCCGTAGTGCCCGGAATGCGCGGGCTCGGTCGGATCTTCGCCCAAGGTGCCACGCACCTGATACAGGGCCTCGGCCTCCTGATACCATGGCTCCATCGCGGGGTAGCCGATTGGCCAGCCGGGAGTGGTGCCGCCCAAGTGGCGGATTGGTGCGAAATCTTCGGCCCGGTAGCGCATCAGGACGGCACCGTAGAACTTGGAATTCCCGCCCGCGTGATAGTAGTTGCCGGGGTTGAAGGGCCGCCCCTCGCCATCAAGCCACTGTTCATCCGGGCGGAAGTGGCCGCGTGCGAAGATGGCCACCGGATCACGCGCCTCGGGCGAGGGTTCCAGCCGGGTGCCGCGTTCCAGGATCAGGATGCGCTTACCCGACGGGGCCAGGGCCGCCGCGAGGGTCGCCCCACCCATGCCGGAGCCGATGATGATGACATCGGCGGCGGTCATGCCCGGATACGCTCCTCGGTTTCGGGATCGAAGGCGACGGCTTTTTCCATGTTGATGGCGAAGTCGAACAGCTGGCCCGGTGCGACCGAGGCATCCGCCCGCATCCGTGCAATCACATCCTTGGCTGACAGGGTCATGGTGACGAACGTATCCGATCCTGCCGGTTCCGTCACGGTCACGCGGTTGGTGAAGGGCTGGATATTTCCCGACTTGCGATCCGCCCCTTCGGGATCGGTAATCGCCTCAGGCCGGATGCCGAGGATGATCTGGCGACCGGCCCAATCGGCAAGGTTGGTCTGGCTGAAACGCAGGTGGCGGACGGCCCCCTCGCTGTCGGTGATTTCGGCATGCGGCGCGCCGTTCTGCATCACCACCGTCGCGGGCAGAATGTTCATCGCCGGGCTGCCCATGAAGGTGGCCACAAACAGGTTTGCGGGCGTGTCGTAGATGTCTTTCGGGGTGCCAAGCTGCTGGACATAGCCCTTGTTCATCACCGCGATGCGGGTGGACAGGGTCATCGCCTCGATCTGGTCGTGGGTGACGTAGACGATGGTGGTGCGCAGCTTTTGATGCAGTTTCTTGATCTCGGTCCGCATGTCGACGCGCAGTTTCGCATCAAGGTTGGACAGGGGTTCGTCGAACAGGAACACATCGGGGTTGCGCACCAAGGCGCGCCCCATGGCGACGCGCTGGCGCTGGCCGCCCGACAGCTGGCCGGGCTTGCGGTTAAGAAGGTGGTCGATCTGCAGCAGCTTGCCCACATCGGTCAGCGCCTTGTCACGATCTGCCTTTGGCACGCCGTGCATTTCCAGCCCGAAGGTCATGTTCTGGCCGACGGTCATGTTGGGGTAGAGGGCGTAGCTTTGGAACACCATCGCGATGTTGCGTTTCGACGGGTGCACCCCGTTGATGACGCGCCCCTTGATCGAGATGTCGCCGGACGAGATCGCCTCCAGCCCCGCGATCATGTTGAGCAGGGTGGATTTTCCGCAGCCGGAGGGGCCGACGAGGACGAGAAACTCGCCCTCCTGCACCGCAATATCGACCTCGTGCAGAACCTGCACCGATCCGTAGGATTTGGTGACATGAGAGATGTCGAGAAAGCCCATTGTCGCAACCCTTCGTCTTGAGTGGGCCATGCCGCCCCGCGCGGCATGGCCGATGTTGCTTACTTCGCTGCCAGAATGGCGTCGGCGAGACCGACAGCGCCTTCTTCGGGCGTCATGTCGGAGTTGAAGAACCCGGTGATCGCATCCGTCGCGGCACCAACGACCGCGCCATTGGCAGCGTGGGTTCCGGCAAATGTCGGCACTGCCGTCCCGGTCGCATCATTGGATGTCAGCGCGGCCGAGGTTTCCTGCGCGCAGGCATCCATCGACGACAGGTCGACGTCGTTGCGCGCCGGAATGGCCCCCTTGGCCTTGTTGAAGGCGACCTGCACGTCTTTGTCCATGATGGCGCTGGCCAGCACTTCCTGCCCCTTGATCAGGTCAGGGTCAGTCTGGGCAAACAGCGACAGCGAATTGACCAGATAGACAAAGGCATCGCCCTTGGCCTTTGGCACCGGAATGCAGGCGTAATCGGTGCCGGGCACCTTGCCTGCGTTGGTAAACTCGCCCTTGGCCCAATCGCCCATGATCTGCATCGCGGCTTCGCCATTGATCACCATGGCGGAAGCGAGGTTCCAGTCGCGGCCCGGCGCGTTGGCATCGATCATGCCGCGCAGGGCGGCAAGTTCGGTGAACACCGCCACCATGTCCGGCCCGCGCAGGGTGGCGTCGTCCAGATCGATCAGGGCTTTGCGGTAGAACTCCGCCCCGCCGACGCCTGCGGCGACCGCTTCGAACATGTAGGCTTCCTGCCAGGCCTGACCGCCATGCGCCAAGGGGATGATCCCGGCCGCAAGGAACTTGGGTGCCAGGGCGTTCAGTTCTTCCCAGGTGGTGGGATAGGCGGCGCCGATCTTGTCAAACGCGGCTTTGCTGGCCCAGATCATGTCAGTGCGGTGCACGTTGGTTGGAACCGACACGTAATGGCCGCCGATCTTGGTGAAGTCCTTCACGGCCTGTGGCAGGGCTGCATCCCAGCCTTCGCTTGCGGCCAGTGCATCGACATTGCCAAGAAGCCCCTCATTGGCCCAGTCGATGATCGTCTGGCCCAGCATCAGCATTGCAGCGGGTGGGTTGCCGCTGGCGATCCGCGCCTGCAGCGCGGTTTTTGCAGCGTCGCCACCACCGCCTGCCACTGGCGCATCGGCCCAGGCGACGCCTTCAGCGACCACCTTGTCACGCACCGCGCCCAAGGCCGCAGCCTCGCCGCCGGAGGTCCAGAAATGCATCACTTCAACCGATGGTTCGGCGAAGCTGGGGGATGCCGCGATCCCCAAGAACAACGCGGTAGCAATGGACATTTGCTTCATTTTGACGTTTCTCTCTCTCGTTCGCCCGGGTCTGGTGCAAGTTGGGCTAAGGTTGAACAAAGACCGTCGGGCGGCTCCACCCGCCCGGCGGTCGGCTTATCCCTTGACGCTGCCCGCCATCAGCCCGCGCACGAAGTAGCGGCCTGCGACGATGTAGACGAAAAGGGTCGGAAGGGCGGCAAGGATCGCGCCCGCAAAGTGGACGTTGTATTCCTTCACGCCGGTCGATGAGTTGACGAGGTTGTTCAGCGCCACCGTCATCGGCGTTGAATCAAGGTCCGAGAATGAGGCCCCGAACAGGAAGTCGTTCCAGATATTGGTGAACTGCCAGATCACGCTGACCACCGCGATCGGCCCCGACACCGGCAGCATGATCCGCCAGAAGATGCGGAAGAACCCGGCCCCGTCGATCATTGCGGCCTTGACC
>NZ_JANMET010000025.1:0-19137 GCF_031377265.1 Tabrizicola sp.
AAAGCCCGCAGCAAACGCCAGCAGCGCAAAGACGTTGCGCGTGGCTTCGGGAAAGGCGGTAAAGAACTGCGCCCCGATGATCGCGGCAAGCGAACCATAGAGGTAGAAGTCATACCACTCGAAGATCGTCCCGGCCGAGGAGGCAAGAATGACCTTCTTCTCCTCCCGGGTCATTGGGCGGGACCGATCCCGCACGTTCATGTCAGTTGTCGCCATTTGGCTTCCTCCTTGAATGTCCGGTTCTTTGACCGGACGTTTCCCTGTCCGCAGTCGCGTTCCGGCATGGCACGTCGTGCCGGCCGACCTGTCTCAGGCTTCCCGCGACTTGCGGTCTCGCCTCCCCTTCCTTGCCTGCGCCCGGTGCCATCGGCCACCGGAAGCAGGCGCTGTATCAGGCCATCGCTCGGCTCAAAACCTCGGCCAGCTCTGCCCGGATGCCGGCGATGGGACCCATCGCGTCAACCCGGTGCAGCACGCCCTCAGTCTCGTAATGCGCGATCAACGGCGCTGTCTCGGCGTGATATTCCTTCAGCCGTTCGGCCACCGTCTCGGGGTTGTCATCAGGGCGGCGCTTGAACTCGGTGCTGCCGCAAGCGTCGCACTGGCCCGCATGCGCGGGTGTCTTGAAGCTATCGTGGTAACCTTCGCCGCAGGAGGCGCAGGTGAACCGGCCAGCAACCCGCGCCACCATCGCCGCGTCGTCGACCTCAAGGCTGATCGCGGCACTTACTGCCTGACCTGCCGATGCCAGCAATCCGTCCAGCGCCGCCGCCTGCCGCGTCGTCCGCGGGAACCCGTCCAGGATGACACCCCGCGACACATCCGGCGCTGCCATCCGGTCGCGCAGCACCGCCAGCACCACGTCGTCGGGCACCAGATGCCCCGCGTTCATCAGTGCCTTCGCCCGCTTGCCCGCCTCGGTCCCCGCCGCCACTGCAGCGCGCAAAAGATCGCCCGTCGACAACTGCACCAGCCCGAAATCCTCTTCGAGCATCCGCGCCTGCGTGCCCTTTCCGGCCCCCGGAGGGCCAAGCAGGATCACCACGGCAGGGGCCGCAGTCCTGCTCATGCCTTGTTCATCCGGTTGGCAATCAGGTCCTCCACCACCGCCGGGTCCGCCAAGGTCGAGGTATCGCCTAGCGCGCCAAAGTCGTTCTCGGCGATCTTGCGCAGGATCCGCCGCATGATTTTGCCGGAACGGGTCTTCGGCAGGCCCGGGGCCCATTGGATAAGATCAGGCTTCGCGATCGGGCCGATTTCATTGCGAACCCAGGCTTCCAGCTGCTTGCGCAAGCTTTCGGTCGGCTCCACCCCACGCATCAGCGTGACGTAGGCATAGATACCCTGCCCCTTGATGTCGTGCGGATAGCCCACCACCGCCGCCTCGGCCACCGCCTCATGCGCGACCAACGCGGATTCGACCTCCGCCGTGCCCATCCGGTGGCCAGAGACGTTGATCACGTCATCAACCCGCCCGGTGATCCAGTAGTAGCCGTCCGCATCGCGGCGGCAGCCGTCGCCGGTGAAGTAATAGCCCTTGTACTGGCTGAAATACGCCTCCTCAAAGCGCGCGTGATCGCCCCAAAGGGTGCGCATCTGCCCCGGCCAGCTGTCAGAGATGCACAGCACGCCGTCGGTTTCCGTCGCGGTCTGCACCTTGCCGGTGGCCGGGTCCAGCACCTCCAGCTTCACCCCGAAGAACGGCTTGGTCGCCGACCCCGGTTTCTGCGGAATGGCCCCCGGCAGCGGCGTCACGATATGACCGCCGGTTTCCGTCTGCCAGAATGTATCCACGATCGGGCATTTGCCCTTGCCGACATGGGTGTTGTACCAGCTCCACGCTTCGGGGTTGATCGGCTCGCCCACCGAGCCCAGCAGCTTCAGGCTGGACAGGTCATGCTTTTCCACCCATTCCGGCCCCAGCCCCATCAGGCTGCGAATGGCCGTGGGCGCGGTGTAGAACTGCGTCACCCTGTGCTTGGCGATCACCTCCCAGAACCGCCCCGCATCGGGGAAGGTCGGCACACCCTCGAACATCACCGTGGTGGCACCATTGGCCAAGGGGCCATAAAGGATATAGCTGTGCCCGGTCACCCAGCCCACATCCGCCGTGCACCAGAACACATCGCCATCATGGTAATCAAAGGTCATCTGGTACGTCATCGCGGCGTAGACCAGATAGCCGCCTGTGGTATGCACCACCCCCTTCGGCCGCCCAGTCGAACCTGAGGTATACAGGATGAACATCGGATCTTCGGCATTCACCTCGACATAGGCGCAATAGGGCTTTGCCGCCGCCATCTCGGCCTTCACATCCACATCGCGGCCTTGGGTCCACGATGTCTGGTCGCCCGTGTGCTTGACTACCAGACACTTCACCTTGTCCGAGCAGTGTAAAAGCGCCTTGTCAGTGTTGTCCTTCAGTCCAATCTTCTTGCCACCGCGCGGGCCCCAATCCGCAGTGATCACCACCTTGGAATCGCAATCGTTGATCCGGTTGGCCAGCGCATCGGGCGAAAAGCCCCCGAACACCACCGAATGGATCGCCCCGATCCGCGTGCAGGCCAGCATCGCATAGGCGGCCTCGGGGATCATCGGCATGTACAGGACCACCCGGTCACCCTTGGTCACGCCATGCCCCTTCAGCACATTGGCCATCCGACAGGTCTGCTCCAGCAACTCGGCATAGGTGATGTGCTTGGTCGGGGTCTTGGGATCATCCGGCTCCCAGATGATCGCGGTCTGGTTTGCCCGCGTCAGTATATGCCGGTCGATGCAATTGGCGCTGACGTTCAGCCCGCCATCCTCATACCACTTGATCGAGATGTTGCCCGGCGCAAACGACGTGTTCTTCACCCGCGTAAAGGGCGTGGTCCAGTCGACCCGCAGACCTTCCCTGCCCCAGAAACTCTCGGGGTCCGCGACCGAGGCCGCATACATCGCCTCATATTGCGCGGGTGACACATGGGCTTTCGCAATAAACTCGGCAGACGCCGGGTAAATCGACTTCAGGGTGGAATGGTCGGTCATCTTGCTCCTCCTCACGGCGGGGGCCCGGCCAAAGACCCAGCGCCGCAATCCCTGTGAAGACCGGGATCATGCTCTTTCGAGCGGGAGGATAGCACTTAGTCAATTTTCCCGTAAGTATCTTTTTTTGCTATATTATTTTGTAAATAAATTGACCAGACACAAGTGAATTTTGTCAAAATCTGAAAATTTGGCAGGAAAATGGCAAGCCAATTCAATTGCCTATGTGCTCACGAACCCGTGTAAGGGAACCGATAGACCAATGATCCGGGGCAAAAGGCGGCTGCGGCCCTCGCCACAGGCCACGCATCAGCCGCCGTACAGTCCGAATCACTCCACCGCGGCAATACTGTCATCCACTGCCTTCAGATCCGCCAGATAGCGCACCAGCGGTTCACTTGCCCCCTGCGCCTGCAGCACCCGCTGCACCTCCGGCTGCGCCCCGATCAGAAACAACTGGCCGCCCCGGCGTGCGATCTTGTGGCCCAGCCGCTCAAAGCCGCGCGCGCCGGAACTGTCAATCAGCGGCACGTCCGACAGGTCGATCACCAGCGCGCGCGGCGCCTCGGCGATCCGCTCCAGCACAGCACCAAGCTGTGCCGCCGCACCAAAGAAATAGGGGCCGTGCAGATGATAAATCACCCGCCCCTCGCGCGCATGCACCACCGGGTCATAGTGCCGCTCCTCCTCGACAGGGCGCACGGTCACAGCCTCCGACATCCGCCGGATGAACACCAGCCCACCCAACGCAAAGCCCACAACGATCCCTTCCGTCAGATCGCGGAACACCACCAACAGGAACGTCACGATCACCACCAGCGCATCGCCGCGCGATGACCGGATCAGCGCCCAGACCTCCTCCTTCTCGGCCATCCCCCAGGCGACCACGGCCAGCACCCCCGCCAGTGCGGCCAACGGGATGAACCCCGCCAAGGGGGCCGCGACCATCAGGAACACCAGCAAGAACACCGCATGCAGCATGCCCGACACCGGGCCGTGGCTGCCGGCGCGCACATTCGTTGCGGTGCGGGCAATCGTGCCAGTCACGCAGAACCCGCCAAACACCGCAGACCCCATGTTGGCCACCCCCTGCGCCACCAGCTCCGCGTTCGACCGGTGCCGCGCGCCGCTCATCCCGTCCGCCACCACCGCCGACAGCAGCGATTCGATCGCGCCGAGCAGGGCAAAACTCATTCCCCAAGGCAGCGCCGCCAGCACCGCGTCGCGGCCAAGGCCCGGCAATGCTGGCGTTGGCAAAAGGTGCGGCAAGGCACCGAACCGGCTGCTGATCGTCTCCACCGGCAAACCGGCAACCGCCGTCAGAACTGACACCACAACCACCGCGATCAGCATCCCCGGCCAATGTGGCCTCACCCGCCGCAGACCAAGGATCAGCCCCACCGTCAGCCCCGCCATCGCAACTGCGGCCCAATTCACCGTGCCCCGCGCCGCCCACAGCGCCTCCATCTTCGCGATGATCTCGCCCGGTTCTTGCCCGGCAAGGGTCATCCCGAACATCTCGCGGATCTGGCTGGCCAGGATGATCACCGCGATACCGGCGGTGAACCCCACCGTCACCGGATACGGAATGTAGCGGATATAGGTGCCCAGCCGCAGCACCCCCGCCGCCACCAGCAGTACCCCTGACAGAAACGTTGCAAGAATCAGCCCATCCAGCCCAATCGCCATCACGCAGGCCGAGATCAGCACGATAAACGCGCCCGCCGGCCCACCGACCTGAAACCGCGACCCACCCAGGGCCGATACCAGCACTCCGCCGACAATCGCGGTATAAAGCCCTCGTTCCGGCCCCACCCCACTGGCAATCGCAATCGCCATCGACAGCGGCAGCGCCACGATCGCCACCGTCAATCCGGCCAGTGCGTCGGCCCGCAGGTCACGCAAGCCGTATCCCTCACGCAAGACCGTGATCAGCTTCGGGGTGAACTCGGTGACGAACGGGGATTGGCGGCTTGTGTCGGTCATGATCCAGCGCTAGCGCTATTCCACAAGCACCAGACGCCTCACCATCAGCCCTGTCAATGTGATCATGCCCGACCGCCGCGATCCAACCCTTCCCGCAGATGACGACGCCCGCGCGTTGGCGCGGACCCTGCTGCAATCAAACCACGCTGCGCTCGCCTATGCCGATCCCGAAACTGCCAGCCCCGGCATCAGCCGCATCGCCTTTGGCCTCGGCCCGGATGGCGGCATGGTCACCCTGATTTCCGCCCTCGCCCCGCATTACGCAGCGCTGGCGACCCACCCCGCCTGCGCCCTGATGCTGGGCGAACCGGGGGCAAAGGGTGATCCGTTGACCCACCCGCGCCTGATGATCCGCGCCACCGCGGCCTTTGTCGCGCCAAATGCGCCCGACCGGCCCGCCCTGCGCGATCATTGGCTGTCCAGCCACCCCAAGGCCATGCTTTACATCGATTTCGCCGATTTCGCCTTTGTCCGTTTCACGCGCGTGTCGGCGCTGCTGAACGGCGGCTTTGCCCGCGCCTACCGGCTGACACCCGCCGACATGCAATTGTGAAAAGGGCGGCCCGAAGGCCGCCCTTTTGCATCCGATGATCAGCCCGGCAAGTCCATCCGCATGCTGACCACGACCTTGCCCTTCACCGCCTCGCCCCAGCGCAGTTGCGCCTCGTTGAACCCGGCCCCGGTGCCCACCAGCGCATTCGGGAACACATAGCGCGCCGCGTTGGCCCCATTGCTGATCGTCCCCTCGGGCATTGCCGATTCCAGCATGCGGATCCGTCCGTCAAACGGGATGAACCCCGCCGCGCTGACGTTCCAGGTGTCCGCCGCCGTGTTCTGGGTATGGCTGACCACGATCGGATTCATGATCGGCTGCGACACCTGGTTAAAGCTGTTGCCCTCCACCCGCACGTTGCGTGAACGGGTGAAATCCATCGTGGCGATGCTGGTGTCCACCATCTCCACCCGGTCGATCACCGTGCCAAACACCCGAAAGCTGTTCCCGGTCATCGAAAACCCGTTCAGGAAATGCCCCGGCCCGTAAGGCTTTACCACCACCCAGCGGAACGCTGATGTCACCCCGGACGCGATGAAGATGTTGCCAACTACATTCAGCCCGCCGAACGAAAACTCGTTGTTGAACTCGGGCGTCGGGTCATGCTCGTTGCCCCATTCGATAAAGCAGTTGTCGACATAATTGCCCGATACCACCGTCGACACATTGGTCTGCGTCAGGATCAGCCCCGCCCGCCGCACCCCGGACGCCTCGTCGTCGCCCTGAAAGAAGTGGTTGTCAAAAATCATGTGTCCGGTGCCATTCACCACCGCGAAATGCGCGAACCGCACGATCCGGTTGTTGCGGATCTTGGTGTCATTGGCCTGCACGTTCATCGCAATCGTGGTGCGGCTTTGCGCGGGCAGCGGCTGTTCGTTCGACAGAAACTGGCACATGTCGACAAACATGCCCTGACAGCCACCCCCGATCGAAGTGATGCCCCGGTCCAATGGCCGGTTGAACGAACACCCCACGAACCGCTGGGTAGATCCGGTCTGCGGCAACATCACGCCGCTGCAGTTGCCAAGGCAGTTGAACTCGATGTCCTCCAACTCGAACCGCGACAGCAAGGAAAAGCCGCTGAAGTCCAAAAGGTACTTGAACCGCCGGAAGGTATAGGGCCGCGTGCCCACCGCGCCCCACAGCGGCTGGCTCAACTCCACCGTGCCGGCGCCCACGTTCGTAGCCTTCACATAGACCTCGCGCCCGACCCCGGTGCCGATCACCAGCGCGCCCAGCGGAATGTTGGCCACATTCGCCACGCCGGTCAGCGTGGTCGGCGACGAAATCGCATAGGTCGCAACCGAGGTCACCTGATCCGTGGTCCATGCACTGCTGGCCAACGCGTTCAGCGATCCGTTGCGCAGCACCCGGCGCGTTGAAAAGCTGGTCAACCCCACCACTGCCGCCACATCCACCGGCTCGCTTATGTCAACCCGGCGGCCTGACAGATCCAGCGTCACATGATCAGTGAAATAGAACAGCGCCTGCAACGCCTTCTTGAATCCGGCAAACTCGCCGCCAAAGGCAGAGGCATAGGTGTCCAGATCAAAGTTGCGCGTTAGCGTCAGCCGCCGGTTGGCGGGCATCGTCACCGTGCCCTCAAACCGGATGCGGTTGGAAATCGATACATCGCTGGCCAGATAGAACGTCCCCGCCGGCACCAGGATTGCCCGGCCATCGGCATTGGCGTCCGCTGCGGCAAAGGCGGCGGCGTCATTGGTGCTGCCATTGCCCAAGGCGCCATAGTCGCGCACATCGACCCAGTCCATCATCTTGCGCAGGAACACCGAGGTGACATCCTCGATCACCAGATCGTCAATCCGCACCACACCGCCATTCGGCCCGGTCAGGTCCAGCCCGAAATGGCCGTAAACCGGGGCGGTGCCCCAGGCCAGATCGACCCCCTGCCGTGCCGCCGGCGCAATGATCGCCGTTACCGTGACCACCTGGCCATAGCTGGTCAGCGTGACCGCCGGCCCGGTCTGCGGTGCCGCCGCCACATTCGCCCCGCCCACGTCGCCCGCCCAGGCCGCAATCCGCACCGTTGGCAAGTTGCCCGACACCGCCTTCACCCGCGCCGTCACCCGCAGATACAGCCCCGGCTGCATCGGTGTCTGCGCATAGGACCGGACCTTCTGGGTCGCATCCACTTTCTGCAGTTCCAGACAGCCGGCAAAATCCTGATCATTGGTGACCAGCGCCGCGTTCGACTGCCCCTGATACGACGGCGCGCCGGGCGTCCCGTCGCCGCGTGACCACAGGTTCAAGCCCGCCGCGAACGGCGGTGGCATCAGGACCAGCCCGTCGGTAATTGCCTTGTTCATCTGAGAATTCCCTCGCCTCGCTTGCGCCATGCCAAGGGCGCAACGGGCAGGGATCATCTCCCCACGGACCCGCACGCCATGAGGAGAAGGGGTATCAACAAGGCTTTAACCAGACCTCAGCCCACCGCGCGCCGCAGGCCCGCGCGCCGCAACGCTCATTGGTGCACCCTCCCCATTGCAAGGCTTGCCGTGTGTAATGCGAGACTTCCGCTTCCGGCGCCCCGTCGCGACGGCCCAGGGCGCTCACCGTTTGACGGCCTGCGTGAGACCCGCCGCGCGGCGGACGCGCGCAGGATGAAACGGGCAACCGGCTGATGCGCCGGGGGCTGGCCCCCACAGCGCCGGGCAATGAGCTTCCCGCAGGTCCTCCCGGCCGGATCGCGTGTAACCGAGAAGGCAGGCATCAGCCCATGACTTTCGTGATCGGATTGGACTGGGGCGGGGTGGCGCATGCCGTCTGCGTCCCCGACCGTGGCAGCGGAGCGGTCATCGACCGTTTCGAGGCGCGCCACGACGAAAGGGCGGTTGCGCGACATGGAACGCAGGTTGGCCCGGCGCGGCGCACCCGGCGATCTGCCCGTCGTCGTGGAACGGCCATCGGGGTTGATCGTCGATGCCTTGGTCGCAGCCGGTCATCCGGTCGTGCCCATCCACCCGAACGCGGTCAAGGCCTCGCGCCCGCGCTACCGCGCCGATGGTGCCTGAGAGATTTCGAATTTACGCCCTGAAGTCCCGCTCGTGGTCTAAACCGTTTCAGAGCAAGGAACGGAATTCCAAACATAGGAGCATTGTCATGTTGCCATTCTCTTTCCCGGCAACGAACGCCACATCCCCTTTTGCAGCAATGAAATCCAGTCATCCTTGCCTTAGGGTGCCTGACCGCCAACAGGCTTTGGACTGGTATGCGCGAGTGTTCGATTTTCGGGTCGTCAAGGAATGGTCGGGGCCAAATGGTATTGAGCTTGCCTATTTGGCAGCACCTGGTGACAACGGATCCTTGATCGAGATCATCGGCGGCAACGCGACTGACGACGCAGCCCCCTTGCCAGCCGATTTCTGGGAGACCCTGGGACCTTGCGGCTATCACCATTTTGCATTCTCGGTTCCAAGTCACGAGCGCGCACTCGCAGCGCTGCGTGAGCGGGGGGTAAAATTGTACCAGGGGCCGTTCGAGGTCCCGGAACTGGGGTACAGCGTGGCTTTCGTCGCTGACCCATGGGGCAATCTGATAGAATTGGTGGAATTGCCGGAATAGCGTCGGACACCAAGATCGGCTGTGTTGGTGCAACAGGTTCTTCAACCGAAGTCCTCTTGTAACCAGCGGTCCTTTACCTCACTCGATGCTCACGCCCCCACGTCGGGCGCGCGCAGCAATTGCACCCCGTTGATCTGCCAGCCCTCCGGCGTCTCGACCATCTGGTAGTCCAGCAGATGCGTCCGCCCGGCCTCATCGGTGATCATCACCCGCTGCCACAGGTTTCCTGCAACCTCGCGCAGTTCCAGCATGGTCACTGCCGACGGGCGGTGCACCATCGGATAGCCCTGCGTCACCATCGCGCCAAAGTTTTCCGGCGTGCCGAAGATCGTCTTGATGTTCGGGCTGGCAAAGCTGAAGGCGCGGGCATAGTCGTCTGCCTGAAAAGCATCCAGCTGGTTCTTGATCGTTTGCTGGATCGGCTCCTCCTGCGCTGCGGCGGGCAGGGCAAGCAGGGCAGCGGTCAGCAATCCGTAAAGGCCAATGCGCATTGGCGTGGCTCCTTGTCAGAACGTCCCCGACAACAAGGATAGACCGGGGTCGCCCCCGGTCAATATCTCATGCGACCAGCGCGCCAGAAAGTCCCCGGTCGATCAGTGCAATCGTCTCCTCGACACCGTAAAGGGCAATGAACCCGCCAAAGCGCGGCCCGTCGCTCGCGCCCAGCAACACTTCGTACAGCGCCTTGAACCAGTCGCGCAGCGGCTCGAACCCGTGCTCCTTGCCGACGGCAAAGACCATCGATTGCAGCGCCTCGTCGTACGGACCCCCGTCCCAGACTGCCAACCGCTTGCGCAGGTCGTCCATCGCCGCCCATTCCTTGTCGGTCGCCAGCCGAAACTGCCGCGTCGGCGCGATCTTGTCGGCGAAATAGCGCACCGCATAACCTGCCGCCGCATCCAGATCGGGGTTGCCCTCGGGGCTGGCATCCGGCGCATAGCGTTTGATGAACCCCCACAGCGCGCGGGCATCCTTGGCCCCCGACACCGACGCCAGGTTCAACAGCATCCCGAACGACACCACCATGTGGCTTTCCGGCGGGTGCCCTTCGTGAATGTGCCAGACCGGGTTACTCACCTGCCCGTCCACATCCTGCGCCCCATAGGCGCGCAACTGCTGGTGATATTCGTCCACCGCCCGCGGGATCACATCGAAATGCATCCGCTTTGCCGTCTTCGGCTTTTGGTACATGAAATACGACAGGCTCTCCGTCGCCGCATAGGTCAGCCATTCGTCAATGGTCAGCCCGTTGCCCTTGGATTTGGAAATCTTCTGCCCCTGATCGTCCAGAAACAGCTCATAGGTCATGTGATTGGGCTTCCGCCCGCCCAGAACCTCACAAATCCCGTCATAGATCGGCGTGTTGGTGGAATGGTCCTTGCCATACATCTCGAAGTCCACATCCAGCGCCGCCCAGCGCGCGCCGAAATCCGGCTTCCACTGCAGCTTCACATTGCCGCCCGTCACCGGCAGCGTCCATTCCCGCCCCGTCTCGTCGTCAAAGGTGATGGTGCCATCGGCCGCATTCACCTCTTTCATCGGCACGTACAGCACCCGGCCGGTTTCCGGATGGATCGGCAGAAAGCAGGAATAGGTCTGCTGCCGCTCCTCGCGCAAACTTGCCAGCATGATCGCCATGATCGCGTCATAGCGTTCGGCACACAGCCGCAGGGTCGCGTCGAACTGACCGGATTTGTAGAACTCCGTCGCGCTGATGAACTCGTACTGAAACCCGAACGTGTCCAGAAACCGCCGCAGCATCGCGTTGTTATGCGCACCGAAACTCTCGTATTCGCCATACGGGTCCGGCACGCTCGTCAGCGGCATCTGCATGTGCCCGCGCAGCATCTCCTGGTTCGGCACGTTCTCGGGCACCTTGCGCATCCCGTCCACATCGTCGGAAAAGCAGATCAGCCGCGTCGGGATGTCGCTCATCACCTCGAACGCCCGGCGGATCATCGTGGTCCGCGCCACCTCGCCAAAGGTGCCGATATGCGGCAAACCACTTGGCCCGTACCCCGTCTCGAACAGCACAAAGCCCTTCTCCGGGGCCTTTTTCTCATAGCGTTTCATCAGCGCGCGCGCCTCTTCAAAAGGCCAGGCCTTCGATTTCATCGCCGCATCGCGCAAAGCTGACATCGCATCGTCCCTTTGGGGCGCCGTGCCCCGATCTGCCTGTCGTCTATTGCCCGCCCCGCCCCGCGTCAATAATGTCGCCGCAACTGCAAAAGGATTCCCCGCATGTCTGAAACCCCTTCCCTGTCGCCGCAAGACGCCCTCGTCGCGGTGATGATCGCGGTCTCCGCCTCGGATCAGAACATGCGCACCGCCGAATTGGTGGCGATCCAGCGCATGGTCAACCACATGCCGGTCTTCGCCAGCTTCGACCCCGACCGCATCCGCCGCATCGCGCAAACCGTGTTCGACCTGTTCGAAGAGGAAGACGGCTTGGACGCCCTGTTCGGCCTGATCCGCGACGCCCTGCCCCAGCGCCTGCACGAAACCGCCTATGCGCTGGCCTGCGATGTCGTCACCGCCGACGGCAAGCACAACGAGGTTGAACTGCGCATGCTCGAAGAACTGCGCGAGGAACTGGCCATCGACCGGCTACATGCAGCCGCGATCGAATGGGGGACAAGGGTAAGGCATATGGTGCCATGACCCGCACGGTTATTGCCTAACAGCCCCGGCGCAGGCACAGTTTCCCGGCACCCCAACCGCCGGAGAAGCCTTCATGCGTCGCACCCTGTCCCGCCTGATCCTCACCGTCAGCCTCGCGCTTGCCGCCCCCGCTGCGCAGGCCTTCTGCGGCTTCTACGTCGCCCGCGCCGACGGCGCGCTCTACAACCGCTCCTCAACCGTGGTCTACACCCGGGTCAATGAGACCTCGGTAATCACCATGGCTTCCGACTACACCGGTTCGCCCGCCGAGTTTGCGATGATCGTCCCGACGCCAAAGGTGCTGGACCGCAGTCAGGTGCAGACCGTCCCGTCGGAAACCGTGGCGCATCTGGACCGCTACACCGCCCCAAGGCTGGTGGAGTATTTCGATTATGATCCCTGCGCAGTGGACGTCATGATGGAACCGGAAGTGGTGATGGAAGCCGAACCCGGCACCCCCACCCGCCGCGAACGCCGCGAAGGCGCCCGCGCCCTCGGCGTCACCATCGAACGCGAATTCGCCGTCGGCTCCTACGACATCCAGATGCTGTCCGCCCGCCAGTCCGACGGCCTCGCCGAATTCCTCCGCAGCGAAGGCTACAAGCTGCCCGAAGGGGCAGAGGCCGCCCTGCAAGGCTACATCACCGGCGGGATGAAATTCTTCGTGGCGAAAGTGAACCTCGCCCGCCATTCCGCCAAGGCCGCGCAGGAACTTGAACCGCTGCAGATCAGCTTCCGCTCGCCCAACTTCATGCTGCCGATCCAATTGGGCAAACTGAACGGCGATGGCCCGCAAGACCTGATCGTCCTCGCCCTCACCCGCAAGGGCCGGGTAAAGCTGACCAACTACATGACCAAGGACATCCCGACAGATATCCAGGTCCCGGTCTTCGTCCAGCAGGTTTTCCCGCAATTCTACCGCGCGATGATCGACAAACAGGCCCCGAAGAACGGCGCCTTCCTCGAATACGCCTGGGACATGTCCTGGTGCGACCCCTGCGCCGATGACCCGCTCAGCTACGACGAATTCCGCCAGCTTGGCGTCGTCTGGGTGTCAAAGGCCGAGGCTGCTACCCCGAACGTCTTCGTCACCCGCCTGCACATCCGCTATTCCAAGGGCAGCTTCTTCGAGGATCTGAAATTCGCCGTCACGGACGACCGGGAAAACTTTCAGGGCACCTATGTGATGAACCACCCGTTCGACGGCGAGATCACCTGCGAGGAAGGTAAGGAATACGTCGCCCAGACCCGCCAACGCCTCAAGGACGAGGCCGCCACCCTGCGCGACCTGACGGGGTGGAGTGCCAAGAACATCGCCAGCAATATCGCCAAGACCACCGACCGCCGCTACCGTTAGGCTCACCCATAAGCCGCCGCCCAGCGGCTGATCAACTGCCCCTGCAAGGACCGCGCCCGTTTGGTCCAGGCCTTGCCTCCCTCCGGCTCCTCGCGCAAGGCGACCGGAATCGCATCGCGCCGCGCCTGATCGCCGGTAAAGATCGCAAAGATCAACTCGCGCCCGCCGTTGGCAGATGTCGGGGGCGGGCTGATGTGCCCGGCAAGGGCTGACACGAAATTCAGCGTGCCCGACTTGGCCAGAACCTTGACCGGATGCCCCTCGATCACCTTGCCCTTGTCGTCCTTCATGCCCACGTCGCGCAACAACGGCTTCAGGCCCCGCCCCTCGCGGTAGGCCACCGTCAGGATACGCACCATATCGCCCGCCGTGATCCGCGAGGACCCGCCAAGGCCAGAATGGTCCGCAAGGCTCGCCGTCACCGCAAACCGGTCGCGCAGCCACCCGCTCATCCCCCTTGCGGAGGCGGCCAGGCTTTGCTGGCCCGATGCCGTCAGCCCGACGCATTCCGCCGTCAGATTGGTGGAAAACCGCAGCATGTCGCGCAGCACTTCGGTCAATGGCTCGCTTTCCACCCGTCCGATCTCGCGGCCCTCAAGGCGGGTGCCGGAAGGCTCCGGCGCGTTCAGATCAATCCCCTGCGCCCGCGCCAAAGTGCGGAACACTTCGGCGGTGTAGCGCCCAGGGTCGCGCACCGGCAACCAGCGGCTGCCGCCCTTGCCAAGCGCGGCCGAGGCAACGGTCCATTCCTCCACCGTTCCCCGGTCATAGGTGAACAACGGCGCCTCGCGCTGCACGATCCCCACCCGCACCATGCTCACCGCAGGCACGAACCGCTCGCCCCGCGCGTCGACGCTGACCTGCCAATCGTCGCCCGCCCGCTTCCACTCGAAATAGACCCGGTTGAAATTCAGGTTCAGGCCCGACAGCGCGGCATTATAGCCCACATGTACCGGCTGATCCTCGGCAATGGCCAGCACCCGAGGCAAGGCGCCGTCCCAGTACAGGAACCGCCCCGTCGCGCCCTTGATGCCGGCCTTGGCCAACCGCTGCACCAGATCGCCCAGCTGATCGGTCTGCAGCGTCGGGTCGCCGCCACCCGCCAGCACCAGATCGCCCTGCACCATCCCGCCGCTGACCGGCCCCAGCGCCAGAACCCGGGTGGCAAAGCGGTAGCCCGGCCCCAACCGGTCCAGCGCGAACAGCGAGGTCATCGCCTTGGCCACACTGGCCGGGGGCATCCCCAGATCGGGCTGCCGCGATTCCAGCACCGCGCCGGTCTTGGCATCGGCCACCACAAAGGCCACCGCACCGCCCAGCTTGGCCGCCTCGATCAGCCGCCCGCTGTCAACCGGCGAGGCGGAGGACGAAGGTTTCCCCTCCGCCCCCCCGCGCGCCTTTGGCCGGGGCGAGCTTTCCATGACCTCGGCCATCGCGGGCAGCGTCACCCCTGCCAGCAGCCCCGCCAGAATTTCGCGCCGTGTGATCAAAACCTTGCTCCGCAAAAGCCCCATTGATACCCGATGCCGCGATTTCCGCCAGTGGGGCGCACATCACCTTTTGGCAATTGCGGCCCTGATCAGCCGGTGATCTGGCAGAGCGGCGTGCCGCCGCACCCCTTTTGCCTCGTGCGCCGCGCACGGCGCGTCTGCTCAGCTCATTTCTTCCACTCGCCGCGCGCCCGGATGGCACTGGAGGACGCGGAATTGAGCGGCAGGTTCACAAAACACCAGACCGGCGGCTTGCGGTTGCCAAGCCCCTCGCCGCGCGCCACCCGGTGCACCCGGAACGCCCGCGCCGCAACACTCATACGCGCCGCCACGCCCGATCCCGGCCGCGCCAGCACCCCCACCGGCACCGCCCGCAGGATATCGCGCCAGCGGCCCCAGCGGTGAAACTGCACCAGATTGTCCGCGCCCATCAACCAGACGAAATGCACCCCGGGATAGATCGCGCGCAGCCGGTCGATCGTATCCGCCGTGGTCCGCGTGCCCAGCGCCGCCTCCAGCCCGCTGACCACCACCCTCGGGTCGTGCATCACCGCGCGCGCCCGCGCCAACCGCTCCGCCATCGGTGCCGGTTGCCGCGCCTTCAACGGATTGCCGGGACTGACCAGCCACCACACCCGGTCCAGCCCCATCCGCTTCAGCGCCTCATGGGTGATATGCACATGCCCCTCATGCGCCGGGTCAAACGACCCCCCCAGAAGGCCGATCACCATGCCGCGTACCGCGGGCGGAAATCCTTGCTTCATCGACCAAAGCCCTTGCCCGTCCGACCTGTCAAAGTTGAGTTCCCCACCGGATCATGCTAAGGTTCCCTTGCATTTCTGCAGATCGAACCGCATTTCGCGCCCCTACATTTCGCTTCAAATGGCTCATTCGAAAAAGGAATTGTCAATGTCCGCAGTAGACACACTGAAAAACCTGATCAAACTTGATCCCGCCTCCGCGCGTTTGGTCTATGTCGGCCTTGGTCTGATGGCCGCAGCGACACTTGTTCTTGGCTGGACGACAAGCCCCGATGATATCCTGCCGCTGGCAGGGTGGATTGCCGGTTTCGGCCTGTTTCTGACTATCACATCCCACATCATCAAGGCCCCGAAGATGCGCGCCACCTTGTGCTGGATGGTGATCGCGATGATCGGCTTTGCTCAGCTATACCTGCTTTCAGCCATGTTCCCGAATTCCGCGCTGCAACGTATCACCGGACGTGTGGCGCCATTGACCTGCGTTCTGGGCGGCGAGCTGGACATCAATCGCTGCCTTGATGACCTTGTTCCGGTATCGGACCTCAGCACCCTGGGTCCGCTTGACGGCACGGGCCACGATACGCAGATCTGGCTGGCCCAGGCGCCAAGTGCCCCGCCCGGCACCACCGTTTATCTGCAATTCGCCAATCCCGTGACCCGCGATCAAAGCACAATCATCGGAACTGCCATTCTGGCCGAAGGCTGGGGGATAGATCCGGTTGACCTTGGCGGAGAGCAGGTTTCAAATGCCCCCGGCAGCAATGAAGTCCGCTATTTCAACGCCAGTGACGAGGCTGCCGCCCGCACCTTGGCCGCAGCATTGGAGCCGCTGGCAGGCACCCCGGTTGGCGTGCGCGACCTGTCGATGCTGTATAAGTTGGTCAAGGAAGGTCAGCTTGAAATCTGGCTGGTCGACGTCCGCCCACCCGGGATCGACGGATAATCCACCCTGCGCCTTCGGGCGCACGTCGCTCACCTCGCGGTCATCGCCTGCGCCAAGCGTTGGCTCAGGCCCTGTTGCCTGTCGCACACCCCCCTTGACGCCGCCCTAATACCTGACCAATGTCAGCTAAATTACCTGACTAAGGTCAACCATGCTCGACCCCATCGCCCGCCTGCGCCGTTTCAACCGTGTGGTCACGCGAGAGATCGGCGCGCTTGACACCTCTTACCTCGGGCGCGGGCGTCCGCTGGGCGTTGCGCGGGTGCTGCATCTGGTCAAGCCGGGCGGCACGGATGTCGCCGAACTTCGTCTGCGCCTCGGGCTTGATACCGGTCTGCTCAGCCGCATCCTGCGCGGGTTGAAAAACGAAGGCTTGATCCATCTTGCAACCGATCCCGCCGACCGCCGCCGCCGCATTGTCCGCCTCACACCAGAAGGGCAGGCCGAATGGCAGATCTACGATCAGCTTGGATATGCCAAGGCTCAGGCCGTGTTTGACCGCGCCGGTACGCGTCAACAGGCCCTGATCGACGCGATGGATCTGATCGCCACCGTGATGCTGCAAGATCAGGTGGAAATCCGCGATGCCGACCCCGATGATCCCGCCGCCCTTGCCTGCGTCGGGGCCTATTACCGTCTGCTTATGGAAACCTTTCCAGACTTCACGCCGGACATGTTCCCCTTGCCGCTGCCCGACGCCACCCGATGCCGCCCGCCGCTGGGCGCCTGCCTTGTTGCGTGGTCCGACGATCTGCCCGTCGGCTGCGTCTCGCTGCGCCCGCTGGGAAATGGTGTGGCCGAGGTGAAGCGACTTTGGGTCGACCCCGTCGCGCGCGGTCAGGGCCTCGCCCGCCGCCTGATGCGCAGCATCGAGACCCGCGCCGTTGCGCAGGGCTTTACCGACCTGAGGCTGGACAGCCACACCGATCTTGCGCCCGCAATCGCGCTTTACCGCAACGACGGTTGGGTCGAGATCGCACCCTATACCGGCTATCCCGCCAACATCTGGATGGCAAAGCGGCTAAGACCGCGTCAACACTTTAGCCCGCCTCAGCACTTCAGATAATCGGCCAAGAGCGCGGTCCATGCAGCCTTCGGCTTGAACTCCGGCACCAGACCCTCTGCCGCAGGGTCGGTGAACGCGCCCATGCCATGCTGGATCATCCATGCCGGGTCATGGGTCGGCGGCCCGCCAGCCGCGACCGCCGTGCAAAACGCCTTGTGCCGCGCGCCGCCCGTATCGCCGAACCGCGCAAAGGCCGCCTGGAACGCCTCCTGCCCTCCGGCGGGCAGCGCATCGGTCACTTGCTGCGCCAAAACCGCACCGGCCTGATGCGCGGTCTGATCGGCCACCCGCGCGGTGTCATATGCCGCGCGCAACTGCATCAGGATGTACAACTCCACCCCGCGGTCCCACTCGCCCGCGCCGGCACAGGCCAACACACCGCGCCCCAGATCTGGCGGCGTCAGCCCCGGCCCCGCCTCTGCCACCGCAATGCAGCCCGGATCACCGGCCGCCGCTGCCCCCGCCCAGACCGCCATCACCACCGCCAACGCAAACTTCACCCGCATCGCTGTCTCCTGATTTGCCACGCGCTTTAGGCTCTGATCGGCCCCACACCGGCAAGTCAGGCATTCCAGCCCGTTCTCCACCCAGCCCGTTGCAGCCCCGCTCCATCGCCGCTACATACGCGCCAACACCAGATGGAGCACCGCCATGGCCAGTTATCAGTATGTCTACCACATGGAAGGGGTCTCCAAGACCTATCCCGGCGGCAAGAAGTGCTTTGAAAACATCCACCTGAACTTCCTGCCCGGCGTCAAGATCGGCGTCGTCGGCGTCAACGGTTCGGGCAAATCCACCCTGCTGCGCATCATGGCCGGTATGGACACCGATTTCAAAGGCGAGGCTTGGGCCGCCAAAGGTGCCAAAGTCGGCTACCTCGCGCAGGAACCCCACCTCGACCCCAAGCTTACCGCGAAAGAAAACGTGATGCTCGGCGTCGCCAAGGAAACCGCGATCCTGGAGCGGTACAACGAACTGGCGATGAACTACTCAGACGAAACCGCCGACGAAATGGCCGCCCTGCAAGACCAGATCGACGCGGGCAACCTGTGGGAACTGGAAGCCTCGGTCGGCGTCGCGATGGACGCCCTGCGCTGCCCGCCCGACGACAGCGATGTCGAAACCCTGTCCGGTGGCGAACGCCGCCGCGTGGCCTTGTGCAAACTGCTGCTCGAAAAGCCCGACATGCTGCTTCTCGACGAACCGACCAACCACCTCGACGCCGAGAGCATCGCCTGGCTGCAAAAGCACCTGATGGCCTACAAGGGCACCATCCTGATCGTCACCCACGACCGCTATTTCCTTGACGACATCACCTCCTGGATCCTCGAACTCGACCGTGGCCGCGGCATTCCGTACGAAGGCAACTATTCCGCCTGGCTCGAACAAAAGGCCAAACGGATGAGCCAGGAAGCGCGCGAGGATAAATCCAAGCAGAAGGTCCTCGAAAAGGAACTCGAATGGATCCGCTCCGGCGCCAAGGCCCGCCAGTCGAAAGGCAAGGCCCGGATCGCCCGCTACAACGAGATGGCCGGCCAGACCGTCCGCGAACGCAACGGCATCAGCCAGATCATCATCCCGAACGGCGAGCGCCTTGGGCAGAAGGTCATCGAAGTCGTCGGCCTGAAGAAACACATGGGCGACAAGCTGTTGATCGAGGATCTGACCTTCACCGTCCCCCCCGGCGCCATCGTCGGCGTCATCGGCCCGA
>NZ_JANMET010000241.1:0-22959 GCF_031377265.1 Tabrizicola sp.
GAATGCCGGAGACTGATGCGCGCAGCCATCTTGTTCAGGTCTGGCTGGTTGCCGCGGGGCTGGCGTTCGCGCCGGGTTTGGGTCTGGCGCAGGACGATGCACCGTTGTCGGCAATCGACTGGCTGTCCCAATCGGTAACCACGCCCGCGCTGGCGGGTGTCGCAGTAACGGAACCGCCGGTAAAAGATGGCGGTGCCCTGCCCGAACCGGTGGCGACATCGGCGCTGGATGGCCCATCGCCGGATTCGGTGGGGCTGATCCCAACCGCGGTGTCCGGCCTGCCACCAAAATTGTGGGGCGTGGGCCTGTCACGTGAAATCACCGAACGGCTGACTGCGGAACAGGTGGAAACGCTGCCCGCGCTGCGCCAGTTGTTCCTGACGATCCTCTTGGCCGAACTGGATGCCCCGGTTGATGCCGGCGGGCGCGGCGAGGTGTTGCGGGTGCGCATCGACAAGCTGCTGGCGCTGGGTGCGCTGGAACAGGCGGCAGCACTGATCGAGGCCGCCGGGGCCACCACGCCCGAGATGTTTCGCCGGTCGTTCGACGTGGCGCTGCTGACCGGTGCCGAAGACCGCGCCTGCGAAGCGATGCAATCTGCACCGGATCTGGCGCCGACACTTCAGGCGCGGATCTTCTGTCTGGCCCGGTCGGGGGATTGGAGTGCTGCCGCCCTTACGCTGCAGACGGCAGAGGCGCTGAAGGAACTGACGCCTGATCAGGGGCATTTGCTGGCGCGGTTTCTGGACCCCGATCTGTTCGAGGGCGAACCGCCACCGCCCGCGCCAAAGCCGGTCACCCCGCTGGACTTCAAGATGTTCGAAGCCATCGGCGAGGCGCTGACGACCGATGGCCTGCCGATCGCGTTTTCTTATGCCGATCTGTCGCCACGCGGCGGCTGGAAAGCCCAGATCGAGGCGGCCGAACGGTTGACCCGCGCCGGTACGATCCCGCCCAATGTGATTCTGGGGCTTTATACCGAACGCGAGGCTGCAGCGTCTGGCGGGGTCTGGGACCGGGTGATCGCGTTCCAGAACTTCGACGCGGCCATAGGATCGGGTGATCTCGACCGGATTTCGCAATCGCTGCCGGTGGTCTGGAAACAGATGCAAGAGGTGGAGCTGGAGGTGCCGTTCGCGGTTCTCTTTGGCAAGGACCTGATCGGGCTGCAGCTGTCTGGCGAGGCGGCGCGCATTGCGTTTCGGGTGGCGCTGTTGTCGCCGCAGGTGGATCTTGCGGCCAACACGAATGTGCCCACCGACCTTGCCGAGACGTTCATGATCGCGATTGCCAAGGGGCAGTTGCAAGGGGTGACCGCACCGGACAGCCTTGGCCGGGCGATTGCGGCGGCCTACTTGAACCCGGCGCCGTCCGTCGAGGCACTGGCGTTGCTGGACGGCAACCGCACCGGCGAGGCGATTTTGGTGGCCATCGACAACATCGGTCGTGGTGTGCAGGGCGATCTGCGCGGGGTGACCGAAGGGCTGTCAGTGCTCCGGATGGTCAATCTGGAAGATGTGGCGCGGCGCACAGCGCTGGAACTCATCACGCTTGAACGCCGGGGCTGAGGCATGCCCACCCCCGATGCCAGCCGCTGGATTTCCACCTTTCTCGACGCGCAGGCAGCGGAACTGGGGGCCGCGCGCAACACTCTGCTGGCCTATGGCCGCGATCTGCTGGATTTCGCGGGCTGGCTGGAACGGCGGGGCGGCGCACTGGCCGATGCGGGGCGCGATACGGTCGAGGCCTATCTGATCCATTGCGACGCGCAGGGTCTGGCAAAGGCCACCCGCGCGCGCCGGCTGTCGTCGATCCGCCAGCTGTACCGCTTTGCCTTTGACGAGGGCTGGCGCGCAGACAATCCGGCCTTGCGCATTGCGGGACCGGGCAAGGTGCAACGGCTGCCAAAGACGCTGAGCCCCGAGGACGTGTCGCGGTTGCTGGAGGCCGCAGAAGCCAAGGGCCGCACCGCCGATGAACGCCTGCGCAACCGCGCCATGTTCGAGCTGTTGTACGCCACCGGCATGCGGGTGAGCGAACTGGTGACACTGCCCCTGGCCGCGGTGCGCGGCGATCCGCGGATGGTGCTGGTGCGCGGCAAGGGCGACAAGGAGCGGATGGTGCCCCTGTCGACCCCGGCGCGCGCGGCGCTGGCCAATTGGCTGCGCCACCGCGACACCGAGGACGAGGCCGGGCGCACGCGCGGGCTGGCACCGTCGAAATACCTGTTTTCGGGCGCAGGCGCCGGTGGTCACATGACGCGCCAGCACTTTCACCTGATGGTCAAGGATTGCGCCATCCTTGCCGGGATCGACCCGGCGCGCGTCACGCCGCACACCCTGCGCCACGCCTTTGCCACGCATCTTCTGGCGGGCGGTGCCGATCTGCGGGTGATCCAGACCCTGCTTGGCCATGCGGACGTCGCCACCACCGAAATCTACACCCATGTGCTTGACGACCACCTGAAAGACCTGGTGTTGACCCGCCACCCGCTGGCCCGCAAAGGGTAATCCCGCCCACCCCGCCGATCACAACGATGGACACCCATGCCCCCGACCTTGCTTGACACTGTGTTCTGGCTGACGGCCGCCGCCATCCTTGCGCTGCTGGCGATGTCGGCGTTCTTTTCGGGGTCCGAAACGGCGCTGACCGCCTCGTCACGTGGCAAGCTGAAGGCGCAGTCCGACAAAGGCTCGCGCGGGGCGGGACAGGCGATGCGCATCACCGAGGACCGCGAGCGGTTGATCGGCGCGCTGCTTTTGGGCAACAACATCGTCATCATCCTGTCGGCGTCACTGGCAACCGCGTTGCTGACCCGGATGTTCGGCGACAGTGGCGTGGCCATCGCCACCTTTGCGATGACGGCGCTGGTGCTGATCTTTGGCGAAGTGTTGCCCAAGACCCTTGCCATCACCCACCCCGAAGCGGTGGCGATCCGCGTGGCCCCGATCGTGCGGCCGCTGATCGTGGTATTCTCACCGGTGGTTGGTTTGGTGCGGCTGCTGGTGCGGGGCATCCTGCGGTTGTTCGGGCTGCAGGCCGATCCCAGCGGGGCGATGCTGGCGCTGCGCGAAGATATCATGGGCGCCATCGCCATTGGCCATTCCGAAGGCGCGGTGGAAAAGGAAGACCGCGACCGGCTGTTGGGGGCGCTGGACCTGTCGCACCGCACGGTGGAAACCATCATGCGCCATCGCCGCCAGATCGAGATGATCGACGCCGCCCAATCGCCGGACCAGATCATCACCCAGGTCCTCGCCTCGCCGCACACCCGCCTGCCGGTGTTTCGCGACAGTGACGACAACATCCTCGGGGTGATCCACGCCAAGGACCTGCTGCGTGAAGTGGACCGGCTGGTGCGCGGCGAAGAAGGCTCGATTGCCGGGGTCCGCAATCTTGACATCGTGAAAGTGGCGATGAAGCCGTACTTCATTCCCGAAACCACTGCGCTGGACGAACAGATGCGTCAGTTTCTGAAACGCCGGACACACTTCGCGCTGGTCGTTGATGAGTATGGCACGCTGCAGGGCCTGATCACGCTGGAAGACATTCTGGAGGAGATTGTCGGCGACATCACCGATGAATTCGACGTGGTGCTGAAGGATTCCGGCCTGATGCGCGCCGAAGACGGGGCCTATGTGCTGGACGGCGCGATGACGATCCGCGACTTGAACCGCGCCACCGACTGGCGTCTGCCGGATGATGAGGCGAACACCGTGGCGGGACTGGTGATCCACGAAGCGCAGATGATCCCGAACGAAGGGCAGGTCTTCAGCTTTCACGGCTTTCGGTTCGAAGTGGTGGCAAGACGCGAAAACCGGATCACAAAGCTTAAGATGCGGCCGCTGTAGCCGTGGGCAATCCGCCCATCATTCCGCGTCGTTCAGCCCTTGCCGATCCCCGCCAGCCATTCATCCAGCACCGCGCCCAGCCGTGACCAATCGGTGTATTCGATGTCCTTGTCCGGCATAACTTTCTGGCCCTTCTGATCCGCGATCCGCCGCATCGCCCAGGCGCGGAAAAAGTCGTATTCCGAAAACCGGAACGCCCCTGCCACGTGCTCCACCCGGCCCGGTGTCCAGCCAGTTTCGCGCAGAAACTCCGCAAGGCATTTCTTCAGCCCGGCCCAATCCTCGGCGTCAGTGCCCGCCGCCGACAGTGACACCGGCAGCATCAGCGTCGGACGCGCCGCCAACGCATCGCGCGCCGCGGTCACAAACTGTGCCAGCGCCTTCTGATAGCCTCCGGCATGCAGCGACCCGGCCAGGACCGCGCCGTCAAAACGCGACACATCCAGCCCCTCGGCATCTTCGACATTCAACAACTCCACCGCATGGCCCGCTTCGGCAAACTGATGGGCTGCAAACCGCGCGATCTTGCGGGTCTGGCCATCAGTGGTGGCATAGGCAATCAGAATTTTCATCGGCGCATCCTCCGGTTCAGCACCAAAACTGATGCCATGAACCGCACCCCGCCGCCTTGACAGGGATCAAACCCGGCTCACGCGCTGCGCCGCACCCCTTCAGACCCGGCCCAAGCGGCCACTGCCGCGCCAAACGCCTCAAACAGCGGGCGCGACACCGGGTCGCCTGCGGCGTTCCACTCCGGATGCCATTGCACCGAAAGGGTAAATCCCGGCGCGTCCTTGACATAGATCGCTTCCGGGGTGCCATCGGGGGCATGGCCATCGATCACGATGCCCGACGCGGCGCGCGCAATGCCCTGCCCGTGCAGCGTGTTGGTCATCACCTCTTCCGCCCCCATCAGACGATGAAACACCCCGCCCGCGGCAAACTTCACCGGATGGCGCAGCGCGAACTGTTCCTCCAGCGTGCCTTCGGGCGGCATCCGGTGGTTCATCCGCCCTGGCAAATCGCGGATCTCGGGGTAAAGCGTGCCCCCCAAGGCCACGTTCACCTCCTGAAAACCACGACAGATGCCAAGGAACGGCTGCCCGCGCTCCACGCAGGCGCGCACCAGCGGCAAGGTTACGGCATCGCGCCCACGGTCAAAAAAGCCATGCGCGGGGGTCTCCTCCTCGCCATACTCCGAAGGGTGCACGTTGGGCCTGCCACCGGTCAGCAGAAACCCGTCGCACATGTCCAGCAGTTCAGCGACACTGACAAAGCGCGGATCGGTCGGAATGATCAGTGGCAGACAACCGGCCACTTCGGCGATGGCGGCGGAATTCATCGTGCCACTGGTATGCACATGGTAGTGGTCGTTCAACGTATAACTGTTGCCGATGATCCCAACCACCGGCCGCCGACTGGATAGGCAAGACATATGGACGCCGCGAACTGTTGCTCTGGACGCCGACCATACGCCCGGATTTCCCGGGCGAGAAGGGTCAAGGCCGCACATCAGCACTGCATTTCTACAGAATGCGCAGGAAAACGGCGAAAATCACGCCGAGGTGACTTGCCTTACCACCATGGCAATCCCCCATCTAATCCGCAGCCAGAAGGAGAACCACGCCATGACACCCCGCACCCTAGCCCTTTCCGCCGCCGCCCTTGTGCTTGCCGGCGCATTTGCCCTGCCGATCATCGCCGAAGAGGCCGATCATTCCGCCCATCAGATGACGGGAATGGAAAGCCCCGCGACGATGGCCTTCATGGAGGCCAACATGAAGATGCATACCGACATGGCGATAGAGTACTCCGACAACCAGGATGCAGATTTCATGCGCGGCATGATCCCGCACCATCAAGGTGCGGTGGACATGGCGAAGATCATCCTGGAACACGGCTCGGACCCGGACGTGAAGGCCTTCGCCGAAAAGATCATCGCGGCCCAGGAGGCCGAGATCACCTGGATGCAGGACTGGCTGGCCAAACACGGCGGCTGATCGCGACATCGCCCCTTGGCCTGCCCCGCGCTTTGTGATCGGGTGGGGCAAAACCGGGGGGCTGCATGCATATCCTGATCCTTGGCGCGGCCGGCATGCTGGGGCGCAAGCTGACCGCGGCGATCAGCGCAGGCGCGCTGCCGTTCACCCGGCTGACGCTGGCCGATGTGGTTATGGCAAAGGCCCAGCCCGGTGCCACCAGCATCGCCCTCGATCTCACGGATCCGGGCGCGCCTGCAACACTGTTACAGCACCGCCCCGACCTGATCTTCCACCTCGCCGCGATCGTCTCGGGCGAGGCGGAGGCGGATTTTGCCAAGGGTTATGCGATCAACCTTGACGCCACCCGCGCCCTGCTCGACGCGATTGCAGCAATCCCCGGCTATTGCCCGAAACTGGTGTTCGCCTCGTCGCTGGCGGTGTTCGGCGCGCCGTTTCCGCCAGTGATCCCGGATGATTTTCATCTCACCCCACGCTCCAGCTATGGCACCCAGAAGGCCATGACCGAACTGTTGATCTCTGACTATTCGCGGCGCGGGTTCTTCGACGGGGTGGCTATCCGGCTGCCTACCATCTGCATCCGTCCGGGCGCCCCGAACCGCGCGGCGTCGGGCTTTTATTCCTCGATCCTGCGCGAACCGCTGAACGGCCTGCCCGCCAACCTGCCGGTGCGCGACAGCTTGCGCCACTGGTTTGCCAGCCCGCGCGCCGCCACATCGTTCTTTCTGCGCGCAGCCAGCCTCGACACCTCGGCCCTTGGCCCCAGCCGCGCCCTGACCATGCCCGGCCTCAGTGCCAGCGTAGCCGAAATGATCGAAGCCCTGCGCCGCGTGGCAGGACAAGCGGCAGTCGATCTGATCACCCGCATCCCCGACCCCGCGATTGCCGCCATCGTCGAACCCTGGGCCGAGGCGTTCGCTGCAAGCCGGGCCCGCGCCCTTGGCTTTGCCGCCGAAACCAGCTTTGACGACATCATCCGGATCTATCTGGCGGATGACCAGCCGCACCACTCCGCCCACCGCTAGCCGCGCCTTCTTACTCCTTGCAATTCCTCTTCACCCAATATCCCACGGGCGGTCCGGAGGGTGTGAAACCCTCCGGGGTCGGCCAATGGTGCACGGCCTGCCATGTCGCAATCGGGCGGTCAGTGCGCCGCGCGCGCCGCCTATTCTGCGCCAGACCGATCAGGATCGCCAATGCCCCTCACCTTTTCCCCTCCTGCCCGACCGCTGTTTGGCGTCGGGCTCATTCTGGTCGCGATGGCGATCTTGCCGTTCATCGACGTTCTGGCGAAATTCCTCGGGCAGCAGGGCCTGCCGATCCTGATCGTGGTCTGGGCACGGGCGCTGTTCGGCGCCGCGATGACGCTGCCCTTTGCGCTGCGGGCCCAAGGTGCGCGCGCCTTCCGGCCCGACTGGCCGTTGCATCACGTGGCGCGGGCGGCGCTGCTGTTCAGTGCCACCTGGCTGTTCTTTCAGGCCCTCAAACACCTGCCGATTGCCGACGCACTGGCGATCTTTTTCGTGAACCCGTTGGTCATCGTGCTGCTATCGGCATTGTTGTTGCGCGAAACGGTTGGGCCGGATCGCTGGGTCGCGGTGGCAGTGGGCTTTGTCGGCACCATGATCATCATCCGGCCCGGCATGGTCGACCTCAACCCCGGCACGCTCTATGCCCTCGGGGCGGGTGTGGCGCTCGGATCATACTTCGTTATGACCCGCCACATCGCGGGCGAGGCCGATGCGATGGTGCTGACGTTCCAGACTTCGGCCATCGGGGCTGCGGTGATGACCCTGGCGCTGCCCTGGATCTGGATCACCCCGTCGGGTACGCAATGGCTGATGTTGGCGGCGATCGGAGTGATTGCCACGGTGGGCCATGTGTTCATCACCCGGGCATACGAACAAGCCGAGGCATCGTTGCTGGCGCCGCTTGCCTTCAGCGAGATCATTATGGCGACCGTGGTCGGCTGGTGGTTCTTCAACGATCTGCCGGACCGCTGGACGCTGCTGGGCGTGGCGGTGCTGATCGCGTCAGCCATCTACATATCCTTGCGCGAACACCGCACGGCGCACTGACGCCCGCCGTCTTGCCGCGCCAATGCCGGCGTGGATCAAGCGATGTCACGCGCCGTTGGCCACCACGCTGGCCGCAGCGGTCAACGCCCCCTCGCCATGCGCGATGCCAAGCGCCTGCATCCCCGCCTCCATCACCGCCAGCGCCCCCAGCGTCATATGCGCATTCACATGCCCCATATGCGCCACCCGCAGATAGCCGTGATAGGCCGGGTCATCCGACGCGGCCATGCCAAGACCGATGCCCAGCGTGACCCCGCCCTTGTGTTCGGTCCAGTCGCGCAGGCGGGTGGCATCCGGCGCCCCGAGCCGCGCCGCAGTCACCGACCAGCCGCGATCCTGTGGGTCTGCCACGTTCATTGCAATCGCCGGGTTGCCCGCGCCCCAGGCATCAAACGCGGCCCAGACTGCGCCCGCCAGCACCCGATGCCGGTGCCAGACCTGCACCAGACCCTCTTCGCGGATCATCGTCAGCGCCGCGCGCAGCGCGAACAGGTGATGCGTTGGCGCCGTGCCGTCCCAATACTGCCAGAATTCCACCGGATCGGCACGCGGACCCCAGGCCCAGTATGGGCTGGCAAGGTCAGCCCCGGCGCAGCGCTGGCGTGCTGCTTCTGAAAACCACACGAAGGCCATTCCGGGCGGCGTCATCAGGCCCTTCTGGCTGGCGGCGACGGTCACATCGACCCCCCACTCATCCATCCGGTATTCATCGCAGCCCAGCGACGCGATGCAATCCACCGCCAGCAATGCCGGATGACCCGCCGCATCCATCGCGGCGCGCAGGGCTGCAATGTCGGTCTTGACCGAACTTGCGGTATCGACCTGCGTGGTCAGCACTGCCTTGATCTTGTGGCCCGCATCACCCCGCAGGACTGCCTCGACCCGCCCCATGTCAGGCGCTGCGGATTTGCCGAAATCAAGCACCTCGACCTCGACCCCCATGGCGCGCGCCGAATTAGCCCAGGACAGGCCGAACTGCCCGGTCGCAAGCACCAGCGCCCGGTCACCCCGGTTGAACATGTTGGCATTCGCCGCCTCCCATCCCGCATGGCCGTTGCCGATATAGCTGGCGACATGGCTGGTGGTGCCGGCAACCATCCGCAGATCGGGCCAGAGGCTGGCCACCAGATCGATCAGCGCCCCGTCATAGATGTTGGGCGCCCCCTGATGCATCGCTTGCAACACCCGGTCGGGCATCGTCGAGGGGCCGGGAATGGCAAGATACTGGCGGCCGTTGGCGAGGGTCATGGGCATGTCCGTTTTGGCAGGATGTCTGGAGTGCCATCGCTAAGCGGTGGCGCGGCTGGCGTCAATCAACCGGACACCGGCATCTCACCATGGCGGTTGCCAGAGACGGCGGGTTGAGGGGACGGAACTTTCCCGCTAAACCCCAGCTAGCATCGCCAGAACGGCAATGCCCCCGGAAACGGCAACGCCCCAAGAAAGGCAAAGCCACTTGTCGCAACCGCTTCGTCCTTACACCTCGCGCGAACTGTTCGTCCGGTTCTGGCGCAGCTATCTGCGGCCCTATCTGCCGCTGATGCTGGTGGCATTCTTCCTGATGATGATCGAAGGCTCCACCCTTGGCGCGCTCAGCTATATGATCGAACCGTTGTTCGACAAGGTGTTTGCAAGTGGTGGCGGCGCCTCGCTGATCTGGGTCGGGACCGCGATCCTGTCGCTGTTCCTGATCCGGGCGGTCACTTCGATCCTTGGGCGTTGGCTGATGGCGCAGGTCAACCAGACCAGCGCTGCCGCGATGCAGGCCGATCTGTTGCGCCATTTGTTGACGCTGGATGCGGGGTTCTTCCAGACCAACCCGCCCGGCACCCTGATCGAGCGTGTACAGGGCGATACCTTTGCCGCACAGGGTGCGGCCAATCTGGTGATCAGCGGGATCGGACGGGACGTTGTGTCGCTGATCGGGTTGTTCGTGGTGGCCGTTCTGATCGACCCGTGGTGGACAGCGGCTGCCTTGGTGGGAACGCCGCTGCTGCTCTTGCCGGCGCTGGTTCTGCAACGCTATATCCGGCGCAAGACGCTGCATATGCGCGAACAATCCGGCCTGCGCGCCACTCGGCTGGACGAGATTTTCCACGGCATCCAGGCGGTCAAGCTGAACCGGATGGAGGGTTATCAGACCCGCCGTTTTCAAGACGTCGTCGCGCGCATCGTGCGGGCCGAGGTGAAATCCGCGCTGGGCCGCGCGACCATGCCGGGTCTGGTGGATGTGGTCACCGGCCTTGGGTTTTTCGCGGTGCTGATGCTGGGCGGGCGCGAAGTCGCCGAAGGCACCCGCACCACCGGTGAATTCATGGCATTCTTTACCGCGATGGCGCTGACCTTCCAGCCGATCCGCCGGCTCAGCGATCTGGCCGGAATGTGGCAGGTGTCTGCGGCCAGCCTGCAGCGCATCTTCACGCTGTTCGACACCGTATCCGAAAGCACCCGCCCGGCCGCAAGCCTGGCTATGCCCGGCCTCGGTGCACCCGAAATCCGGTTTGAGGACGTGACTTTCGCCTACCCGGACCGGCCCGTGCTGAACGGGCTGAACTTTACCGCCGAGGCCGGCAAAGTGACCGCACTGGTTGGCAGTTCCGGGGCCGGCAAAAGCACGGTGTTCCAGTTGATTTCGGCGATGGTGGAACCGCAGTCGGGGCGCATCCTGATCGGCGGGGTCGATGTTGCGGGCATGACGCTGGTGGACCAGCGCGGGCTGCTGGCCTCGGTGTCGCAGGACGCAGCGCTGTTCGACGAATCCCTGCGCGAAAACCTGATCCTTGGGCGTGAGGGGATCGGTGAGGCGCAGCTTGCCAAGGCGCTTGCCGATGCCGATGTGGCGGATTTCGTCGCCGGGTTGCCGGTTGGTCTGGAAACACCTGCTGGCCCGCGCGGATCATCGTTGTCTGGCGGGCAGCGCCAGCGCATCGCCATTGCCCGCGCACTGTTGATTGAGGCGCCGGTCCTGCTGCTGGACGAGGCGACCAGCGCGCTTGACACCAAGACCGAGGCGGCAGTTTCGGCGGCACTGGCACGGGCACAAATCGGGCGCACGACGTTGGTCATTGCGCATCGCCTTTCGACGGTAAAGGACGCCGACAAGATCATCGTGCTGGACAATGGCCGGGTTGCCGAAGAAGGCACACATGTGGCGCTTCTGGCCAAAGGCGGGCTTTACGCGCGCCTGCACGATCTGCAACTGCGCGAGTAGACGGTTCCCTTTGGCCAACGCGCCTCCTATATCAAAGGGAACAAGGGGGCGATGATGACCGGCGAAGCCGCAGCCGACCGCACGATCTGGCACGTCACGGGCACCGATGCCCTGCACTTTCTGCAGGGTCTGGTCTCTAACGACGTGACGCCCCTGCAATCCGCGCCCGGAATCGTCTGGGCGGCGTTGCTGACCCCACAGGGCAAATACCTTGCCGACTTCTTCGTCATCCGGCGCGGGGTGCAGGACTCGATCCTGATCGACATCGCCACCACATTGGCGCCGGCCACCCTGCGCCGGTTGACGATGTACCGGCTGCGCGCCGATGTGCAGATCGCGCCCGCGCCGCTGCATGCCATCAGGGGTCTTGGCCCGGCCCCCGATGACGCGATGGCCGATCCGCGTCACCCGGCCTTGGGCTGGCGCGCCTGGCGTGACGCCCCCGGCGCGCCGCCCGGCGTGGATTGGGACGCGATCCGCGTGGCCCATTGCATCCCCGAAAGCGGGATCGAGCTGATCCCGGATGAAAGCTACTTGCTGGAAACCGGGTTCGAGCGCCTGCACGGCGTCGATTTCCGCAAGGGCTGCTATGTGGGTCAGGAAGTCACCGCGCGGATGAAACACAAGACCGAACTGCGCAAGGGCCTGACCCGCGTGTCCGTCACCGGCACCGCCCCCCCGCCCGGCACCGAGATCCTTGCCGATGGCAAACCCGCAGGCATGATCTTCACCCATAGCCACGGCGAAGCCATCGCCTATCTGCGCTTTGACCGGGCCGAAGGAGCCCTGATCAGCGGCACCGCCAGCCTGCGCCTGATTGGCGTGGTTTAAGGTCTGGAATTCCATCCTTCCACTGCCTAGATTACCGCCCTATTCACAGGGCGCAGTTTGGAGTGACGTGGATGACCGAGCCTTTGACATTGCCGCAATACAGCCTGGCGAAAATCCTTGCGATCTGGGCCGCTGTCGCCATTCCAATGCCGGTGATGGCGTTCTGGGTGGCACCCTTGCTGTCAACTGCAACCGGGCTTTACCTGGGCATCGTGATCTGGGGGTTGATGATCCTCGGGATGATCTGGCAATTCGCACTGTCCTGCCTGTTGCTGCGCGCCGAGGCGGGGCCGGATCGGCAGGGCACTTGGGCGCAACGTCTTTGGCTGCAAACACCGCGCGATCCGGGCACCGGGTGGCCAAGGCTGGTGCTGCTGTGGTGGGTGGTGCCGGTGCTGATCGGCACGTTCCTTATCGAACAGACTGGCCTTGCCGACGCGCTCGCCGCGCCGCTGCTTTGGGTTGCCCCGCAGCTTGCACTGGTTCCCGCACCCGACCTTGCGTCACTTGCTCAGCCGCAGTTCGTTGGTGCGTGGTGGCTGATCCCGATGGCGCTGGTGTCCTGCCTGTTCAACTACGCGCTGGGCGAGGAACTGCTGTTCCGCGGAGTTCTCTTGCCGCGTATGAACGGCGCGTTCGGGCGCTGGGACTGGGCGGCCAATGCAGTGCTGTTCGGCACCTACCACCTGATCCGACCCCTGACGATTCCGGCGATCGTCCTTTCCACCATGCTGTGGACTTACCCCTGCCGGCGGTTTCGCAGCGTCTGGTTCGCGCTGATCCCGCATGCGGTGGAAGGTGTGGTGGTGCTGGCCTTGGTCGTGGCACTGGTCTTCGGGCAGCTGACGGTCTGACGCGTCACAGCACTAGCGATCCAGCGCACGCCAGCGGTGGATCAGCTCCGCCTCGATCGCCTTGAAACAAAGATAGCTGATCAGCGCCAGCAGCGCCTTGGCCCCGATCACGGTCAGTTGGAGCAACCCGCCTTCGCGGATCGCCATCACCCCGTGGTGGCGCAGAAAGTCGACATTGGCCATCGCCAGATTGATCAACCCGAACGACACCCAGGCCAGGATCGCCGCGAACAGCGCCAGTGCCGCAAACAACGCGGCCCAATGATAGCTGGCAAGAGATAGCCAATGCCGCATGCCGCCTCCCGGCACCCGCGCCTTATGCGCGTTCGGAATATTCCATCAGTTCGGTGTGCACCACGATCACTTCATCAATGTTGATGAACGGCGGCACCATGATGCGCACACCATTATCCAGAACGGCGGGCTTATAGCTTTTCGACGCGGTCTGGCCGTTCTGCACTGGCTCGGTTTCCACCACGCGGCAGGTTACCTTCTGCGGGATCGTCACGTTCAGCGGCTCTTCACCGAAATACTGCACCGACACCGTCATGCCATCTTGCAGGAACGGGCGGCGGTCGCCCAACAGTTCGGCGTCAAGCTCGATCTGCTCGTAGGTCACGTTGTCCATGAACACCAGCCGCCCGTCAGTTTCGTACAGGAACTGCTGATCCTTGAACTCCAGATCGACCCGCTCGACCTTGTCTTCCGACCGGAACCGTTCGTTCAACTTGCGTCCGTCGCGCAGGTTCTTCAATTCAACCTGCGCAAAAGCCCCGCCCTTGCCCGGCTTGACGTGGTTGACCTTCACCGAGGCCCAGAGGCCGCCGTCATGTTCCACCGTCATTCCGGGGCGGATCTCGTTTCCGTTGATTTTCGGCATTATGGCGGAACCTTGTCCAGAAGGTTGATTAAAAGTTACCCGCCCCTATATCTGCGAGGTTGACCCCTTGCAAGACAACTAGATACAGTAGCGGTCTTCGAGAGCTATGCTTCCTGCGCATGGCAGTCATTCCAAACCGGAAACCCCGAATCGTGACCAAACCGTTACAAGCGCAGGACGCAGCAGAAGACAAGAGCAAGAAAAAAGGAACGCCCGATGCTCGATACCATCGACAGCACTGCCTTCAACTTCGAACAGGGCCAGCGCGCACGCAAGCTTTTTGCCGCCGTGGTCCTTGCCGCACTTGATGACGCAATTGCGGATGACAAGAAGTATGGCAACGGGCCGGACCAGATTGCCCGCTGGGCGCGGTCGCGCGATGGCCGTGAAGTGCTGTCTTGCGCCGGGATCGATCCGAACGAGCGCGTGGTCAAGGGTCTGATGGAGTTTGTCTCCAAAGGCGTGCGCACCTCTGTTGCCCTGTCGCGCGAGGAATCCGAACGTCGGCATGCGCTGGAAGCAGATCAGGCCGAAGCCGCCTGATCATCTGGCAGCCACCAAAACCGAAAACGCGCCCATCGGGCGCGTTTTGCATTTTCGGCATTGGCTGGCGACGGAGGCCGAAGTGCCGTTCGGGACGGGCGGCTATTCGTAGGGCCGCGACGTCAGCGCCCGGTTGATCTCGGCCCGCACCAGCTTGCGGACATTCCGGGTGATCCGTTCGCCCAGCGCGCCTTGCAGTTCTTCGCGGATCAGATCGCGGATGATCTCGGTCAGCACATCTTCATCAATCGTCGAATAGCCGGACGCTTCTGCGTCATCGTCCAACGCCTCTGCCGCGCCGACGGACAACTGCTCATCCCGTGCCAGTCCGGCGTTCGGATCTTCGGCGGACGCAGCCGTCGGCATGGCATGGCGCAAGTCGGCCTCGGCTGGGGCGGGCGATGCGACAGCATCGTTGGCCACCGGCGACGAGCGTGGGTGCGCAAAGAACGGGATCGGCTCCTCTTGCGCCCAAGCGGCCTCAGGTGGCGCCGAGGATGCGACCGGACCCGTCTCCGTCTCCGTCTCCGTCTCCGTCTCCGTCTCCGGCACCGGCACCGGCCAAGGGTCAAGCCTGTGAACCTCGGCTTCGGTCTTGGGCGGCAGCACCTCAGCGTCGTCAATCTCGCCGTTCAGTTCCGCGAAAGAGGGTTCGACCTCCTCCCAGATTTCATCTTCCCACTCGCCATCAACCAGCTGCAGCGTCGCATTCGACGCCTCAGCCTGCTCCTGCACCGGAGGCTCTGCCGGCGTCTCATAAACATCGGACTGCAACGGATCGGATTGTGCGAAACCGGCCTCTGCGGAAACCTCTTTCGCGCTGACCACGGCATCATCGCCAAGGTCTGCGGGGGCAACGCTGTCGGCGCTGTCGCGCGGCGCATCGGCGGCTGGCTCAAACACTTCCGCCGTAACTTCCGCCGTAACTTCCGCCGTACCTTCCGCCGTAACTTCCGCCGCGACAATTTGGGCGACTTCTTCGGCAAGCGCCGCTTCTGCACTGGCAGCGTCGGCAATCGCTACCTCTACAAGCGCCGCTTCTTCAACGGCCACATCGGCAGCCACCATATCAGCAACGGCCAAATCAGCAACGGCCACATCAGCAACGACTGGCACGCCTTGTTCGATAGGCTCCGCAACTGCCGCAACCGGCACTTCGGCTTGCGGCTGTACCTCCTCGGTCACAGGCTGCACGAATGCGGCAGGCGTGGGCGTCGCAATGGCCTCGGGCTCATAAGGCCCATCCACCTCGGCCACCACCTGCAAGGCCGGTGTCAGCAGCAGCTTGTCATGCGAAAGATCGCGCGTGCGCGGGCGCAACTGGGTCGATACCAGCCGGCGAATGGAGGAAACGACATCCTCAATTTCATGAGAGCTTTGCGGCTCAGACATCTCTATAAATCCGTTCTACCCCGTCACCCGCACTCAAAAAGCCCTGCCCAACTGTGCCTGCATCTTGAATGTCGGGCAATAGCCTTTGTCTGCTAAACCGGAGGTTGTGGTCTTCCGGCCTCAATTTCCAATCTTCTTGAGGATGCGATCCAGCTTTTTGCCTTGGGCCGAGGTGGCTGGCGCGGTCTTGACCGCATCGTAGTAGCCTTCGGGGTCATATGTCGGAATGCCAAGCTGCAAGTGCTCCACTGTCAACAGGCCCATCGCCGACAGCACGCTGTACACGCCAACATAGCGGTCGGCCTCGGCGGTCAGCCTGCCGTTGCGGGCGTCCAGCAACTCCTGCTCGGCGTCCAGCACGTCAAGGGTGGTGCGAGCGCCTAGGGCTGCTTCCTCGCGCACGCCGTCAAACGCGGTTTGCGCGGCGCGGATCTGGCGATCCGAAGCTTCGATCGACGCCAGCGAGACGGCAAGGTTGGCCCAGGCAACGCCAAGGTTCTGCGAAATGCCGACAACGGTTTGCCGCAGGCCGGCGCTGGAGTTGTCCTTGTTGGCGAGGGACTGGCGATACAGCGCGGAAAGCTTGCCCCCGGCATAAAGCGTTTGGTTCAGCGACAGACCGAAGGTCTGGGTGTCCAGCCCGTCATCGTCGCGGCTGATACTGGCGCTGGCGCCAACCGTCGGCTTCATTCCGGCCTTGGCCAGCGCGACCTGCAGCTCGGCGATGCTCACCTGATGCTGCGCTTGCAGAATCTGGGGGTGGGTCTTTATCGCCACGCTTTGCGCCTCGTCCAAGGTGCGCCCGATCTTTGGCGACGGCGGCAAGGCAGCAAGCCTGCCCGGATAAGCGCCGGTGGCCGCTTTGTACGCTTCGCGTGCGACCAGCAACTGGCCTTCCGCCGACGACAGCGCCGCGCGCGACTGGGCCAGCCGGGATTCCGCCAGCGCCACGTCGGTGCGGGTAATCTCGCCCACATCAAAGCGGTCCTGTGCGGCGCGCAGTTCCTGCGTGATCAGCCGCAGGTTGCTGTTGCGCAGCGCCACGACCTCCTGGGCCAGACGCACGTCAACATAGGCTTGGACTGCAGCCAGCAGAACTTGCTGTTCCACATTGATCAGCGCCTGCCGGGTTGCCAGAACGCTTTCCTTGGAAATCTCGATGCCGAGCCTGCTGCGCCCAAAATCCAGCAGCGTCAGCTCCGCGCTCAAGGTCAGCGACGAGCTCAGCCCTTCGCTGGTGATGACCCCGGTTACACCGGCGACATCCGCCTTGCGCCAGGACGACTGTGCGGTAAACGCCACCACCGGCCGCAGCGCAGACACTGCCACCGCCACATCCTCATCAGCGGCGCGCAATACGGCGCGGTTCTGATCCAGCAGATTGGAATTGTTGTAAGCGGCAATCAACGCATCAGTCAGGGTTTCGGCCTTGGCCATGGGCGCTGCCACAAGCCCCGCCGCCAGCACTGCCAGAACCCGAAACAAACTCTGCATATCGCGTCGCCTTTCCTTATCACAAGCGATTTGCGCCTGTGCCAAACTGATTGCCTTCATAGGTGGGGCTTATCTTGCCGCTGGCAAGTCCCCAGCACCCTACCCGATCACAGCGTAAAGCCGCGCTCCTTGCGAAACCCGGAAAGCACTGGGGCCGCTGCGTTGAATAGCGACCGCCAGCTCATTGCGCCATCGATCTTGTAGCCGACCTTGGCCGTGCCAACCGCACCATCCATGAACACCGCGCCAATACGCCCGCCTTCCTTCAGCTGCGCCAACACCGCGTCGGGTACCGTTTCCACACCGCCCTGCAGGGTGATCACATCATAGGGCGCATGTTTCGCCGCCCCTGCCGCCAACGGCCCGGCAATCACCGCCGCATTGTCGACGCCTTCATTGGACAACACGCGCTGCGCTTCGGCGGCCAGACCGGCATCTTCCTCGACGGCCACCACCGCATCGGCCAGGCGTGCGATCACCGCCGCCGAATAGCCAAGCCCGCAGCCCAGATCGAGCACCATTTCCGTCGGTTGAATATCCAGCGCGTCCAGCAACTTGGCCAGCGTCCGCGGTTCCAGCACCACGCGCCCGCCACCGATATCCAGGTTCTCGCCGACATAGGCCGCCTCGCGCTTGTCGCGCGGTACATAGGTCTCGCGCGGTACGGTCAGCATCGCATCGATGATTGGAAACTTGGTCACATCCGAAGGGCGGACCTGCGTGTCCACCATCGTCACGCGTCGGGTGGCGAATTCGGTCATTCTGAACTCATCGGTATGGTTTCTTATGCCGCTTGTCTTGCCACAGAAACCATCACAGGGCAACCAGCGTTCTAACTGGTTTCAAGGCTTTGCCAATGATTTGCAAGCGTATTCCATTTGTCAAAATGTGTCTGCACATTGTGCCGGCAACCGGCTGTGGCCATCACTCCGGGCGTGCCGGGTCGCGCTGCCAGCCGATCGCCCGTTCACCCAACGCCCGGAACTTGGCCGAAGCCTGACTTAGCCTGCCCCGCCATTCAGGATTTGGCACCTGCCCGTCGGTCACCTTGAAGAACACCTGCATCATGCAGGCCACGGCGAACGGCTCGATCACTGCGGCCTTCACCGCCCAGGCAAAGACCAGCGCGAACACAAGGCCCCCCGCCGCACCTTCGCCCGGCAACAGCCAGACTACCGCCGCCGCCGGCGCCAGCATCACCAGAAACACCGCCAGCGACAGCCCCCAGACAAACAGCGTCAGCCATGCGGCGTTCACCAGCATCCGGCGGGCGTTCTGGGCATAAAGGATCAGTCCGTCATGCGCCGATTCCCACGGGTTGTCCGACCGGGTGCGCAGCGCGTGCGCAAGGATCACCTCGTCCACCAGCCCCACCGCCAGCCGCAGATAGGCGCGCACTACCCCCATGATCCGGTCCAGCCCGGGAATCGGCAGGAACGCCATCATGCCTTGCGCCAGCCCGGTCACCACCGCGATCACCCCTTTGATCAGCTGGTCCAGCGCGAACAGCGCCGAGGCTTGACCAAAACGCTGGCTCACCATGTCGCGCGCAAAGGCAATCTGGCCTTGCCCGGCAGGCACCGTCCTGCCCTCGATCAATTCCACCATCACCGCGATGTGGCCTGCCTTCACGATGTACAACACATAGTCGCGCAAAAAGAAGATCACGCCCGCCGTCAGGCCAAAGCCGCCAGCGCCGCCCCAGAACGTGCTGGTGGCGCGAAACTCGTCATCGCCAAACCCGCCGATGCCATAGCCGATCCCGGCCCCGGCACCGGTGACCACGACCAGCGCAGCGGTGATGCCAAAATACACCGCCACCCGGAACAGAACGAACGGTGCGGTCCGCACCATCAGACCGAGCGCCCCGAAAACACTGAAATCCCACATCGCCTCAACCCTGTATAAGGGGTGTGAGCCTGCCGTGAAAACGCACGGAAATCAAGCGTTTCAGAGCAACCGGGGCTTTGAGATCATGCGTTTGGGTTCTGCAAGTCGCTCCGCCAGCACGCGCACAACGGCCGCAATGTCAACCGCGCGCAGCCCTGCCTCGGCATACATCTCCGCCGGGCTTGCCTGATCGATGAACGTGTCGGGCAAGGTCATCGTCCGCACCAGCCGCCCCCGGTCAAGCCCGCCGCTGGCCGCAAGGTAGTGCAGCACCTGCGCGCCAAAGCCGCCCGTGGCCCCTTGCTCCACCGTGATCAGCGCGCCGTGATGCGCCATCAGCTGGTCGATCAGCGCGGTGTCCAGCGGTTTGGCAAAGCGCGCGTCGGCAACGGTGACCTTGATCCCCTCGGCTTCCAACAGTTCTGCCGCCGCCAATGCCTCCGACAGATGCGCGCCAAACGACACGATCGCCACGTCATCGCCTTCGCGCAGCACCCGGCCCCGCCCGATCTGCAGCGGCACGCCGCGTGCGGGCAGTTCAACCCCGGCCCCCTCGCCGCGCGGATAGCGGAACGCGATCGGCCCCTGATCATGCGCCACCGCAGTGGCCATCATGTGCACCAGATCGGCCTCATCCCCCGCCGCCATCACGGTAAAGCCCGGCAGGTTGGCCAGAAACCCGATGTCGAAGGCCCCGGCATGGGTGGCCCCGTCCTGCCCCACCAGCCCGGCCCGGTCGATGGCAAACCGCACCGGCAAACCCTGCAGCGCCACGTCATGCACGATCTGGTCATAACCGCGCTGCAGGAAACTGGAATAAATCGCGCAGAACGGCCGCATGCCGCTGGCCGCAAGACCCGCGGCAAACGTGACACCGTGCTGTTCGGCAATACCCACATCGAACACCCGCGCCGGAAACCGCCGCGCCATGATGTCCAGCCCCGTGCCGCCCGGCATCGCGGCGGTGATCGCCACGATCTTGGGGTCGCGCGCCGCCTCAGCGGTTAGCGTTTCGCCAAACACCTGGGTGTAGCTCGGCGCATTCGACTTGCCCTTGACCTGCGCGCCGGTGGCCACGTCAAACTTCGCCACCCCGTGATATTTGTCATCCGCCCCTTCGGCGGGGGCATAGCCCTTGCCCTTGACCGTCACGCAATGAATGATAACCGGTCCCGACGCCCGCGCCTTGGCCGCGCGCAAGGTGCCCAGCAACTGCCCCATGTCATGCCCGTCAATCGGCCCGATGTAGGAAAACCCGAACTCCTCGAACAAGGTGCTGCCACCGGGCAGCCCGGTCACCAACTGCCGCGCCCGGCGTGCGCCGTCACGCACCGGGCCGGGCAGTGCCGCCTCGAACCCCTCTGCCGCCGCTTTCAGCGCGGCCAGCGGGCCCTTGTCGGCAATCGCATTCAGGTACGTCGACATCGCCCCCACCGGTGGTGCAATCGACATGTCATTGTCGTTCAGAATGACGAACAGCCGTTCCTTCAGGTGCCCCGCGTGGTTCATCGCCTCATAGGCCATCCCCGCCGTGATCGCCCCGTCGCCGATGACCGCGATGGTGTCGCCCACCGGCATCCCCATTTCGCGCCCCACCGCAAAGCCAAGCGCCGCCGAGATCGAGGTCGAGGAATGCGCCGCCCCGAACGGATCGAACTCAGACTCCGACCGTTTGGTGAACCCCGACAGGCCCCCCTTCTGGCGCAGCGTCCCCATCCGGTCCCGCCGCCCGGTGATGATCTTGTGGGGATAGCACTGGTGGCCCACGTCCCAGATCAGCTTGTCGAGCGGCGTGTTGAACACCGCATGAATGGCCACGGTCAGTTCCACCACGCCCAGCGATGATCCCAGATGCCCGCCGGTCTTTGACACCGCCTCGATGGTCTCTTGCCGCAACTCGACCGCCAGAAGCGCAAGCTCGGCGTCGCTCAGCACCTTCAGATCGGCAGGGCCTGCGACGCGGTCAAGTGTGGGGGTGCGGCTGTCGGCATCCATCGAGGCCTCCTTTGAAAGAAGTGCCGTGCAGAGGTGACCCACACGGCACCAGGGTCCTGTCGCCAACAGGAAGGGAACCGGGCTGTTCGTCATGCGCCCCGGATCCGGGCCGGCAGCGGCCCGAACGTCGTGCCGAAGGGGCGGTTGCCCGCCCCCGCGGATCGTTAGACCACTGTATCCTCGACCGGCAGCACCAGCGCGCTCCAGGTGTTGGGATCAGGCGCTTGCTTGCTTTCTTCTGGCAGCAGCAGGCTGATCGCCCAGATCACGAGGAAGATCAGGCCGAACCCCACCACCGCGGCGGCAGCGTACCCTGCGCCCCGCAGCATCTCGGCGCCGATCCAGCCTGTCAGATGCGCCCGGCGCGACGGTGTTCCGAAATAATCGTCAGACATCACATTCTCCTCAGTTTCGGGCCTCAGTTCGGCGGTGCGTAGCCGTGCAGCTGCGCCCAGACATACCAGTTGTCGACAACCGTGCCGGTCAGCAGGATCCCGATCCCCCCGGTCAGCGTGACCAGGATCGCGAACCACCAGGCCCAGCGGTGAATGCCTTCCATCGTGGCATTGAACCCCATCGTCCAGCGCCAGAACAAGGCGGCGCGTTCCGATGCGGTGCCCCGGTCGGCAATCTGCTCCAACTCGCGGTCGCCACCGAAACGGCTGACGGCAAGGATCGTGGCCCCGTGCATGGCGAACAGCAGTGCCGAGCCATACAGGAACACGATCGAAAGCGCGTGGAACGGGTTGTAGAACAGGTTGCCGTAGGAAAGGCTGAAGTTGTTGGTCCAGTCGAGGTGGGTGAAGATGCCGTAAGGCACCGCCTCGGACCAGCTGCCCATCAGGATCGGGCGGATCAGACCCAGCACCAGAAACAGCCAGATCGCACTGGCAAAGGCCCAGCACACATGCTTGCCCATACCCAGTGCCTGTGCCCTGAGGTAGGTTCGCACCCACCAGGCCAGCACGGCCACCAGCAGGAAGAACGAGGCGATCAGAAAGTAACCGCCCTCCGCCAGTGGCGGAATGCGCAGCCCCCATTCAGGGGCCGGCGGGTCCAGCGACAGCCAGAACAGATCCCGCAGGAACACCGCCGGATTGAACCCGGCCTGATGCCAGAACCAGCCGCCGACCATGAAGAACCAGATCGCACCCGAGAACAACGATATGGTGCCCATGGTGCCCAGATAGATCGGCCCCAGCTGCGCATTGCCGAACCAGCCTGCAAGGTTGGAAAACGATGCCCCCCGCGTCCGGTTCGCCAGATCTACGCCTTCGACCATCCCCATCTCCGGGGCGCCGCGGACCTGAACCTGATTGAAGATATTCTGATACTCAGCCATTTACGCCTCCCGGAATGTTCGCCCACCACGGCAGCTGCAGCCACCAGTCCCACCACACGACCCACTGGTCGAACCAGATGGTGCCCGAGATCACGATGCAGATTGCACTCCAGAACCCGGCGTTCAGCGCCAGCAGAAGGCCAACACGATGGATGCCGATGGTGCCCACCGAATAGCCGATGAAATCGCGAAAGAAGGTGTCTTCATGTTCAGGGGTGCGCATCTCGCGCCCCTTTTCGGGGTTTGCGGCCGACAGGACCAACCCGCCATGCAGGGCCAGCGCCAGCGACGTGGTGAAGAAGAAGCTCACCGCGATCATATGCGCCGGGTTATAATGAAAGTTGCCGTAGGTGTAGCCGGTGTTAGACACCCAATCGAGGTGGGTGAAGATCCCGTAAGGAAACGCAAAACCCCAGGCCCCCATCAGCACCGGCCGGATCACCACCAGCGTAAGGTAGGCAAAGATCGCCACCCCGAACGCAAAGGGCACGTGGTAGCCCATGCCCAGCTTGTTGCAGATCTCCACCTCGCGCAGGGCCCAGCTGATGAAGGCCGCCGCCGCGCACATCGTGATCAGTTGCCACAGCCCGCCGTCCAG